>JBCCLJ010000131.1:0-20233 GCA_039026915.1 Acidobacteriota bacterium | reverse complement strand
TCTCCGCGCGGAGGAGGAGGAGCCGGTCCGACTCAGCCAGGCTTCGTTCGTCGACATGTACTGGACGCTCGCGCAGATGGTGACGCATCACTCCAGTAACGGCTGCAATCTGAGACCCGGCGATCTCATGGCCAGTGGCACCGTGTCCGGCCCAGAGGAGGGGCAGTACGGAAGCCTCCTCGAAATCACACGGCGCGGCGCCGATCCGCTGCAGCTGCCCAACGGCGAGACACGCAAGCTCCTCGAGGACGGCGACGAGGTGATTCTGAGAGCTAGCTGCCAGGCGGAGGGAGCGGCACGCATCGGCTTTGGTGAGTGTCGAGGGCGGATCGTCCCCGAACGAGGTTAGACGGCGCTCCCGACGTGCCTGAGCGGAGATCGGCCGGGCGCCGGTCTCACGCGACGTCTTCGATCGACTAGTCTGCGTAGCGGAGGCGCGCGAGCAGGTTCTGCAGCGGAAAACGCTGCAGGCTCCCTTGCGCAGCGGAGAGCTCGTCGAACGCAGTGGAGTCGTCGGCTTCGATGCCCGTGCCCCAGATCACCGCGGGTACGGGGTCCGAGGAGTGCTGGCCCGATTCGACGAGGGTGCAGTGATCGGCCGAGATGGCGATGCGAAGCGGTCCTGACCACTGCTCCAGGAATCTCCCGAGCTCGCGGTCGATCGTCTCGAGAAACTGGACTTTGAGGTCGGCTCGCCGATCGTGAGCTGCGATGTCGGCGCCCTTGATGTGCACGACGACGATGTCGTTCGCCGCGAGCTGCTCTGCGGCGCGTCGAAACTTCAGTCCGACGTCGGTATCGAGATTGGCGGTCATCCCGGGTTTGACGTCCAGCGTCGCGCCCGAGGCCCTGGCGATTCCCAGCACCGTGCGATCCGCGGCGATCGCCGCTAGCCGGGCGCCCACGAGAGCATCCGGAGGGGTGAGTCGGTAGTAGACGCCCGCTCCGCGGGTCAGGATGCAGTTGGCCGCCGGCAGCCCGCGGCGGTGCCGCATGGCGTTCAAGGAGTGGTCTTTCAGGACCGAGTGCGCTGCGTCCTCGAAGGCGCGCAGGAGTTGAGCCGTTTGGTGTGCTCGAGCGTCCTCGGCCGATCGCGGCCGCGGTCTCAGGGGCGCGCTCGGTATTGCCGCGTCGCCAGGGTCCGAGCCAAAGATCTCGGCCGAGAGGCCAGGGCCGCTGAGTGCCAGCGCGAGGCGGTGCTCTGTCCCCGCCTGCACGCTGACGGAGACGCCGGCGGCGGCGAGCTCCGGCACGCTCAGAGCGTCGAGCTCGCTGGCGAGCTCCTGCGCATGCTCTCGAATCCGTCCGGCTCTGCGGTCGACGATCTGGCCGTTGTCGCCCAGCGTCGCGAAGTTGGCACGCAGTGCGATGTCGCCTTCCTTCATCTCCAGGCCGCCGCCGATCGCCTCGATAGGGCCTCTCTGGAGTACCCGAGGTGAGTGACCGAAGAGCGCCAGGTTGCCCGATGCCGTGTCCGGTACGACGCCTGGAGCGACGGGGTCGCAGAGCCCGCTGCGCCCTTCTCGGGCCAGTCGATCGAAGGTCGGCGTACTCGCGGCCTGCAGCGGCGTGCGTCCGGCGAGCGATCGCACCGGTTGATCGCCCAGGCCGTCGAGGACGATGAGGAGCGAAGCTGGCCCTCGGTGCTCCGCTTCGTTGCTCTCGCCCAGCTCGGGAACCCGGGTCCGGAGCTCCTCGGTGATGATCTGCAGTGCGCGCAGTCGCGTCTGCTCCCGGTCGGTCGTGTCGAGGGTGGGGATGTCGTCCTCTTCGGCCCGTTCGAGCAGGAGGTCCTGTAGGGCGCGGATCGACTCGAAGTGGGCGAGATAGCGTTCCGCACGGCGAGCGCCCGCCTGCGTGCGTGTAGCGAAGTGGGAGCGATGAGTGCCTCGATCGCGGGTCTCCAGCATGAGCATGATCTGGTAGGCCTGCCCGTCGAGATCGGGAAAGGGAACGAGCGGTGGCAGCAAGTGCACACCTTCGACGATGACGCTCGTGTTCTCGGCGATCGAGCGTTCGACCACGGCGCGCACGCCGACGCCGACCCTCCTCGACTGCTCGTCGAACCCGCCGAATTCCTCGCTCTCGACGCCGGGCTTTTCGTCCGGCTCGGCTTCGAAACTCGAGTGGTGCAGGGACGGCAGGATCGCGGGTGAGAAGATCATCCGCATGACCTGCCGGATGCTGTCCGTCGAGTGCAGTCGGTAGATCCTGAGTAGAGGCGCGAGATCGAAGGCGAGGGTCGACTTGCCGGTACCGCTGGTGCCGCCGATGTAGATGACCACCGGCTTGGGCAGCCGTCGGATCGAGCGCATGAGGCGGTACCGCTGCGCCAAGGACGGCCCGTGCCGGTCCTCGACGAGGCGCGCGACGAGGTCGGCGAGCGCGGTGCTTTCGATTCCGGTCCCGGAGTCGAAACGGAGCCGCTCCAGCGTTGCCAGGGCCGTCGAGTAGGCGTCTTCCGGTTGCAGGCCCGAGGCCATCAGGCTCTGCGCTAGCAGCCCGCGCGAGAAGGGGAGCCGCTCTTCGTCATAGGTGACCTCGATCGTCGGGCCGGCCTCGGCGCCGGAAGTCGCCTCCGAATCCCCGAGTTGCTCTTCGATCAGGACGGCGAGTTCCGAGGCCGCCACCCGCTCGCGCCCCGACAGAGTCCGCCGAACCTCGTTGGCGATGGCGAAAGCACGGTCGAACTCCAGTCCTCGCTGCAGCAGCTGGTGGGTGACCATGCCGCGTAGGAAGGGACGCTCTTCGCCTGTGTCCTCGACGACGAGAATGCGTCGGTTCTTGCGGCGAGAGCTGGCCATGAGCGGACCCTATCGAACCGTTGACGCACTTCGGGTGCCTCCGAGGGCCCGCAGTTGGTAGCCTGCGCTTCGTGAGCGTTCGGCAGCTGAACAACCTCCTGCGCATGGTCCGGTTGGCTCGAGGTGAAGCCCTTCCTTCGCTCGACACCGTTCGGTCGAGCATGGACCGCATGGGTGAGCTCTTCGCTCCCGGCCCCGAGGTTGCCGTGGAGCCTCTCCAGCTCAAGGACGGGCTTACCGCCGAGCGGCTGCGGCCGGAGCTCATCGAGGGCCCTGAGGTTCTGCTCTGCGTGCACGGGGGCGGCTTCGGCGCCGGCTCGTGCCTCTCGCACCGGGGGCTGTATGCGCGGCTCGCGCGAGCAGCTCGGCGCGAAGCGGTCAGCGTCGGCTACCGCCTGGCCCCCGAAGCTCCGTTTCCCGCAGCACGAGACGACGTCCTCGCGGTCATGGACCGGGTGCTGAACGAACGACCGTGGCTCGCCGCCGGCGATTCGGCGGGCGCGAACCTGCTCCTGTGCTCCGTGCTCGAGCGCGTGGGCCGCGATTGCTCGGGTCCCGAGCGCCTGCTGCTCATGTCGCCCTGGGTCGATCTGACCTCGACGGCAGCGAGCTTCGACGAGCGCGATGACCCGATGGTCAGCCGTGAAGGAGTGCTGCGGATGGCGAACCACTACGCCAACGGGCGAGAGCTCGACGACCCGAAGCTGTCTCCACTCTTCGCCCAGCTCGCCGGTCTACCGCCCACTTTGATCCAGGTGGGCGAGCGCGAGGCCCTCTACGACGACAGCGAGCGTCTCACTGCTGCGCTGCGCGAGGCAGGCGTCAGCGCCCAGCTCGACGTCTGGCCCGACATGGTGCACGTCTTCCAGCAGTTCGCGGGCCGCGTCGACGAGGGCCAGCACGCGATCGAGCGAGCGGGAGAGTTCCTGCACGGGTCCTGACAGCTCTGGAGTGTGAAGCAGAAACGCCCCTCGAGCCGCAAAAGGGCATCGAGGGGCGTCCGGAATCGACCCGGTGAACGGATGCCCCGATCGAAGGGATTTCGTTCGAGGCGTTGCGCCCGTGCCGAACGGCCTGAGCGTCTGCTTTCGTCGGGACGAAAGCGCCGCTCGACCTCATCACCGGTTGCGCGGCTGAGGTCAGAACTCGAAGCGAAGCGCTACCTGCAATCGTCTCGGATTGAAGTAGGTCCTGGGTACCCCGAAGCCGGCGCTGTTCACCTTGTTCTGGATGTTGTAGCCCGTCTGGTTGTCGAAGACGTTGAACACGTCGCCTCGCAACTGGATGTTGTAGCGCCCGACGGGGAAGTTGTGGGTGTAGTTCAGATCCAGCTGGTAGGGGGCGTCGGTGGTTCTCGAGCCGGCGGGTTCAGCGAAACGACTCGTGTCGCTCGTGCTGCCGGTCAGGTCGCGATACACCTCGACATCCCAGGCCTCCCAGGGCTGCCCCGACTGGTAGATGGCGTAGAAGCCGGCGCTCGCGTTCCAGTCGAAGTTCATCGAGCCGAAGACCTTCAGCTGGTGGCGACGATCGCCGCGCAGGTTGCCTTCGCGGAAGTTCCAGAGCTGGCGGCCGGCCCCGTCCGCGAGGAACGACGAGCCGACGAAGACTGCGGCATCGTTGTTCGTCGTCGTGTTGTCCTGATCGAAGTTGCCATAGTAGTGACTCCACACGTACGTGCCGCGCAGAAAGGACTTGCGTCCGCGGTAGTCGGCCTCGAGGTTGACCTCGTAGTACTTCGTGAAGGCACCGTCGAGCTCCGCGATGACGTAGGACGATCCCCCCACCTCGTCGCGGAAGTCGGCGAGGTTTGGGATGTAGTCCTCGGTCGGAATGCCCGCCGGCGGAAGGAAGCGCGAGCGCGCGTTGTTGTTGGTGTCTTCCCAGAAGTTCGATCCACGGCGATAGCGGAAATGAGCCTTGCCGGTGAGGCGCTCGTTCAGCTGTTGTGAGTATCCGACCAGGTACTCGTCGATCCTTCGGGGATCGATGCCTTCCTGGAAGAACTTGCCGGAAGACGAACGGACCGGATCGACCTCGATCAGGTTGCCCTCGGCATCGAAGAAGCCACGGATCTCGCGACGCAGGTTCCGAGCCCAGGAGGCCGCGCGCGGAAGCGAGCTGGCCGCCGGATGGTACCGAGCGAAGTTGGCGTAGACGGTGTCGCGACCGTTGAAGGCCCAGACGGCACCGAGGCGCGGCTGGATCATCTCGTCGAAGTCGACCTCGTACATCTTGTAGCGATTGCCGACCGCCAGCTCGAAGCCCGAAACGTTGTCCGGATTCTCACGCAGACCTTCGCCGAACAGCTCGTCGTTGCTCAGCAGCACGCCGACGTTGAAGGTCCAGTTGCCGGTCTGGATGCGATCGTTGACTTCGATGTTCGTCTGCTCGAACTGCGAGTTGATCGCGGGCACGGCCACGCCGCCGGCGGAGAGCAGGCTCTGCTGCTGGAAGCGGGTCTCGTAGAAGATCGGTTCGCCGTTGCTCGCGAGCGACCGTCCACCGCGAACCTGGATCAGGCCCCAGCCGTTCGATTCGCGAGAGAGATCCTCTTCGTCGCGGGCCCACTGGAAGCCGACGTGTAGCTGATGGGAGACCTCGGCGCCGAAGACGTGGTCGTAGCCGATCTCGAAGCTCTCGCGGAGATAGTCGGCGTCGTTGATCGTGTTGGCACCGCCGACCTCGCCGCCGCCCGTGCGCACGCCGTCCTCGAGGAAGCCGTAGCGATCGATGAGCGGCGCAATGAAGGAGTTGAAGGCGTCTTCGCCGTCGATCGGCTGCGGCACGAGAAAGAGCCCCTGCTGATCGAGGTTGTCGACGTCGAGCTGTACCGAACCGTTGTCGGCGATGTCGAAGCCGAACAGGTTGTCAGGCCTCGACGAGGTCTCGTTCTCGAAGTCGGTGTACTTGAAGGAGAGGAAGCCTGCCGGGCTGACGACCCAGCTGGCTTCGGCGATGGCGATCCCCAGCGTCGCGTCCGAGCCGAGCGACGTCGATCCGGCCGAAGCTTCACCGCCGACGCTCGAGCCGCGAACGGAGCGATCGGAATCACGGTAGCTGACGTTGAAGAGCAGCGATTCGGCGGGCGTCAGCGTGATCTTGCCGAAGAACTCGTCGCGCGTGCTGTCCAGATCGGGCACGTCACCGTAGAGGTTCGCCCGACTGTCCTGTGTGAGCGTCGGACGAAAGTAAGACGTGTAGAAGTAAGCATTGTCGCGCGCCAGCGGGCCGCCGAGGCTGGCGACGGTCCAGTCTCGATCCTGGTTGAAGCGCGCGTCGGTTTCGACGTCCTGATCGGCCGTCATGCTGTCGCTCTCGACCTGGTAACTGACGAGCGCCTTGTACTCGTTGGTCCCCGACTTGCTGACGGAGTCGATGAGAAAACCGCCGGAGCGGTTGTACTGGGTCGCATCGGCACCGCCGCGGACGATGGCGATCTGATCGATGTCGTGCGATGCCGGCTCCGCAGAGAGAACGCCGAACAGCGGAAGACCGACGTTGACGCCGTCGAAGAGGTAGACGTTGTCCTGACCGCTGCCGCCAGCGCTCGGACCTCGGACCTGATCCTCGGTGTACTGAACGCCCGGAATGAGCTTGATCAGGTCGCGATACTGCTGGCCGACCGGAAGAGCCATGATCTCCTCATTGCTGATCGAGGCCTTGAGTTCGCCGGAAGCCGTATCGATCGCCGGCGCTTCGCCGATGACCTGAATCGTCTCTTCGACCTGGTCCGGGCTGAGACTGACGTCGACGGCGACGTTCTGCTGCAGGAGCAGGCGAACCGAGCGCTTGGCGTCCGCCATGCCCTCGAGGCGAAAGGTGAGCTCGTAGTTGCCCGCGGGCAGCAGAAGAAAGTTGTAGTCACCGACGGAGTTGGTGACGGCCGTGCGCGGTCGCGGCAGCACGTCGCCGCTCGCTTCGACCGTCACGCCGGGCAGCGCTTCGCCGCTCGAGGTGGTCACGGTGCCGCTGATCGAGCCACTCTGCTGAGCGGCGACCGGCAGGGTGAACAGGGAAGAGACAAGGACGAGAGCGAGTGTCAGACGAGCCGTCTGAAGTCGGTCGAACTTCATCAACGAGAGACCCCCTGAGGCCGACAGAGCGGCCTCAACAATGAAAAGAGCGTGTAGAGAGTAACGATGGTAGTGCAAAGAAGTTTTGCAATCGCCCTCAGCACTTTCCGAAACGCAGGATCGATCGCGGTCTCGGCCGACGTTCAACGGTCTCGAAAGACGCTCGGGAAGGGAATCCCGCGTCTGCTTCGTCCGGCGCTTCGTTCGCCGCCGTCAGCGCGGAAGGAGGCCTTCGAAGAGGCGCTCGCGGCGCACGAGAACCTCGGTCTCGGGCGTCGACTCAGCGAGGGCGTCGCGAACCCAGGCAGCCCGATCGGGCTCGTTCAACAGAGCTGCGACCTGGGCCCTCTTGAAGAGCGCCATGGCGCGTTCGGTCGAGGGCTGCTCTCGGGAGAGCGCGGCGTCGAGGGCCTCCCGCGCCTCCTGGGGGCGCCGATCGGCAAGATAGAGGATGCCGAGCTCCAGGTACGCGCCGAAGCGCTCCTCGTCGGACCTTCGCGAGCGCTCGAAAGCGCGGATCGCTGGTTGAGTGTTGCCGCCGCGCATGTGGAGGTGGCCCAGCTCCTCGAAGTCGGCGGCCGGGTCCGGCGCCAGCGCGGCGGCCCGCTCGAGGAGCGGTTCGGCCTGAACGTCGTCGCCTTGGCGAAGCGCGATACTGGCGAGCCCTCTGAGCGCCGCGAGGCGTTGGGGCTGAGTCTCGAGGACTCGGCGAAACCCCACTTCGGCCCGATCGAGGCGGCCGAAGCGACGGGCGTGTAGAGCGGCAAAATGCACGACGTCGATCGACTCGGGGGCGAGCGACTCCGCCTGAAGGAAGAGTTCGTCGGCGCGACGCTCTCGACCCAGCGTGGACTCGGCGACGGCGAGACGCAGGGTGACCATCAGGTTCTCCGGGTCCTCTGCGAGCACGCGGGAGAAGAGCTCGACGACCTCTTCGTAGCGACCGTCGACGAAGAGGCCCGAGCCGCGGTCGAGTGCCGCAAAGAGATGCGCCATCGAAGAGGGGCGCGGCGCCTCTTCTCGCGGGGGAGCGACTTCGCCCGAAGAGGTGTAGCCAAGCGATTGAAGGCGCTGTCGCAGCTCGACCGAGACCTGTTCGTCGAAGGCCGCTGCGGTCGGAAGCGGCACCGCTCGGAGTGCCTCTCTCGCAACTGCTGGCAGCTCCGAAGTGTCCGTCGCTGAGGAAGTCTCCCGCGGGTTGCGGCTCAGATCCCAGACCTCGACCTCGTCGGTTCGCAGAGCCTTCGTGACGCCGTCCGAGACCATGATCTGCGGCTGCCAGCCGTACTGCAAATGCGGCTTCATCGCCTCGGCGACGACGATCGGCGGCGGTTCGGCGAGAAGGCTCCAGCCTTCGAGGTTCAGCGCGTTGCCCTTCACCGTTTTGTCGCCGAGAAGGCCGGCGGCGTCGAGAAGGGTGGCTCTTACCTGAGCGATGCTACGCGGCCCGGCCCGATCGCCCGTTTCGATGTCGGTGCCGAAGGCCAGCATCGGCACGCGAGCGACGCTTTCGAAGAGCAGGTTCCCATGCAGCATCTCGCCGTGCTCGCCGAGGCCCTCTCCGTGGTCTCCGACGATCACCGTCACCCGTTCGGTTGTCAGGGCTTCGAAGGCCTCGACAAGCCGCCCGACCTGCTCGTCCATCGCCGCGATCTCACCGAGATAGGGATCGTCCCAGTCCGTATCGAAGGGCGGCGGCGGTTGGTAGGGCTCGTGTGGATCGTAGTAGTGGACCCAGAGAAAGAGGGGGCGCTGCGGATCGTGGGTCTGCAGCGTCTCGAGCGCGGCCAGCGTAGTGTCTGCTGCGCTCCGCTCGGAACGACCCTGCAGCTGGTCGTCGTAGGTGTCGAAGCCTCGGTTCAGACCGAACTGGCGCAGGAGCGGTACGGCGGAGACATGAGCCACGGTGCGGTATCCGGCGGCCGCCAGCTCCTGCGCGACGCTGCCGACGTCGTCACGCAGGCGGCGCGAGTTCTCGTGCACACCGTGTTGATGAGGCAGCAGGCCCGTGAGCATCGATGTGTGTGACGGCAGGGTCAGCGGTGCCGTCGTGTAGGCCACGGGGAAGCGGGCGGCGCGGTCGGCCAGCGCATCGAGAGCGGGAGTCGGCGAGGGTCCGGAGGGGACCGGATCGAGTCCGCGAGCCTCTCGCAGAGCGTTCTCAGCTCCGGGCCCCAACGCGTCGGCACGGGTTGTGTCGAGAGTGATCAAGAGCAGCCACGGCGGCGTCTCGGCTGGCGGTGGAGACGGCTCTGAACAGCTGGTGAACAGCAGCGCCAGAAGGAGGAGGATCGGCGCCGGCGTGGTCACGGTGCGTCGATCGTCACGAGAGTCCGTCATCGAAGAAACCCTGCGGTGGCTGGCGGGCGAAGGCAGGGTATCCCATGTCGAGGGGAGCGAGTAGAGTGCCGAATATGAGGCAGACGCTGGCGGAAGAGCGCCTGGAGCGCTTGGCGAGGGCTTGGGGAACGCCTCTCTACGTCTACGATCTCGAGGTCGTGCGGCGTCAGGTGGCAGCGCTTTCGGCGTTCGATGTCGTTCGCTACGCACAGAAGGCGAACTCGAACCTGACGCTGTTGAGGGAGCTGCGACTGCTCGGCGCCCAGGTCGACGCCGTGTCCGCTGGAGAGCTGCGTCGCGCACTCCTTGCCGGATTTCCGGCGCAGCAGGTGCACTACACGGCAGACGTCTTTGACGAGGCGGCTCTCGAGCTGCTTCGCGAGGTCCCGGCCCACGCGAACTTCGGCTCGATGGACATGATCGAGCAGTTCGCCGACATCGGTCTTCAGCGGCAGGTGACGCTGCGCGTGAACCCAGGGTTCGGACACGGGCACGATCGCAAGGTGAGCACCGGAGGTCGGGCTTCCAAGCACGGCATCTGGTTCGATCAGATCCCGGAGGCGGTCGAACGCTGCCGTGGGGGTGGTCTGACGGTGACCGGAGTTCACATGCACATCGGATCCGGATCGGACTTCGATCACCTCTCGAGAATCCGCTCCAGCATGGAAAAGGCCGTTCTCGCCGCCGGTCCCGACGTGACGACGATCTCCACCGGCGGGGGACTGCCCGTTCCGTATCGTCCTGAAGAGAAGCCCTTTGACGTCGACGCCTATGCGGGCGACTGGCTGGCCACGCGCGACGCACTCTCCGAGCGGCTGGGGCGCCGTGTCACTCTGGAGGTCGAGCCCGGACGTTTCCTGGTCGCCGAGGCCGGCCTGCTGCTCGCCGAGGTCCGTGCCCTCAAGGCTCAGGACGATCTCGAGTACGTGGTCGTCGATGCCGGGTTCGACTGCCTGATTCGTCCGGCGATGTACGGCGCCTACCATCACGTCAGCGCACTCGGTGGATCGTGCGAGCAGACGGCTCGGGTCGTCGCCGGGCCTCTTTGCGAGTCGGCCGATATGTTCACCCAGTCGAAGGGTGGGCTCGTCGATCCTCGACCGCTCGGTCAGGTGGCCGTCGGCGATCTGGTCTGCGTTCACGGCGCCGGAGCCTACGCGAGCAGCATGGCATCGAATTACAACAGTCGTCTGCTCGCCGCGGAGGTGCTGGTCGACGGTTCGAGGGAGCTGCTCATTCGCAAGCGACAGACCTTCGAGCAATTGATCGACAACGAGCTCGAGGGACTGCGCTCCGCCGAGGCGGCGAAGGTCGCTCCGTGACCTCGACACAGCGCTACGTCGTCGGCATCGACGCGGGGGGCTCGAAGACGCTGGCTGCGCTGGCCGACGGGCAGGGTCGGGTGCTGCGGACGGCACGAGGGCCGGGCGCAAATCTCGTCGTGCACGGCGAAGAGGCGGCTGCAGCCGCCTTGGAAGAGGTGCTGGGCGCGCTCGAGGCCCCACAGATCGATGCTCTCTGCCTGGGCATGGCTGGTGCGGGGCGTGCCGGAGACGCTCATGTCGCGCAGACGATTCTGGCGCGCCTCGGAGTGCGCTGCCCGCTGCGCGTCGTCCCTGACGCCTTCGTCGCTCTCGTCGCAGGTGCTCCCGAACGTCAGGGGATCGTCGTCGTCTCGGGCACCGGCAGCCTCGCCTGGGGCGCAGACGGCGCGGGTGCCGAAGCGCGGTCGGGAGGCTGGGGCCATCTGCTCGGCGACGAGGGCTCGGCTTACTGGTTGGGGCACGCCGCCGTGCGACGAGGGATTCGAGCGGCCGACGGTCGCGGTCCCGAGACCCAGCTTGGCCCACGCATCCTCGACCGTCTCGAGCTCGATCGCCCGCAGGATCTCGTCGCCTGGTTCTACGATCAGGAAAGCTCGAGGTCCCGCGTTGCAGCGCTCGCACCGGTGGTCGAGGAGGCTTCGGAAGCTGGCGACGAGGGCGCTCGGGAGCTGCTCGACGAAGCCGCGCTTCATCTGTCACGGGCCGCGCGCTCGGTGGAGACCAAGCTGAACTTCTCCGGGAGCGTACCTCTGGTCCTGGCCGGAGGTGCCTTTCGTGCTTGCCCGTCGTTGGCCGAGCGCCTCCATCGGGCCCTGGGCCCCGGACCGTTCGAGCCGAGGCCCTGGGTGGAAGATCCGGTCGAGGGCGCAGTCGCACTGGCACTCGATCTACTCGAGACGGGCCGTGAGTCCACCCTCGTCCCTCCGGCTGCGCTCTCCGAGGCGAGCTCTTCACGCTGGGCGGCGCTCGAGACCGAGCAGCAGCATGCGAAGGCACGTGACCTGGATCTGCTGTCCACCGTGGATCTGGTCACGCTCCTGATCAACGAGGATCGTGCGGGCCTGCAGGCGGCTCTGGCGCAACGCGCTGAGATCGCTCGTCTCGCCGGCTGGTTGGCCGAAGCGCACGAGGCGGGGGGCGACCTCATCCTGGTCGGTGCCGGGACCAGTGGACGCCTCGGCATCCTCGAGGCCGCTGAGTGTCCACCGACGTTCGGTACGGACCCGCAGCGGGTGCGCGCATTCATGGCCGGGGGTAGCGAGGCTGTTTTCGAAGCGGTCGAGGGCGCCGAGGACAACCGCGACGCGGGGACCGAGGTCGGGCGCGCCGTGCGCTCGGTCGACCTGATCGTCGGCATCTCGGCGTCTTCGGTGACGCCCTACGCGCTCGCCGCGCTCGCGGCCGCAAGCGTGCAGGGTGCGCGCACCGCCTTGATCACCTGCGCTTCGCGCTCGGGGTTGGAGGAGTCGGCCGACCTCGTACTCGCTCTCGGGACCGGCCCGGAGGTGCTGACCGGCTCGACGCGTCTCAAGGCCGGTTCGGCAACCAAGGCCGTTCTCAACGCGGTGACCACAGCAGCGATGGTGCGTACCGGAAAGGTCTACGGCTCGTGGATGGTCGATCTGCGCCGCGGCTCGGCCAAGCTGCGCGACCGCGCGGAGCGCATCGTTGCTGTAGCCGCGGGCTGGGACGCCGCGGCCGCTCGAGAGGTACTCCGCGATTGCGACGGTGACGTCAAGCTCGCCATCGTGCGCGCGCGGACAGGGGTCTCAGCTGCTCGGGCCGGCGCAGCCTTGGAGGCCGCTGGCGGTCATGTGCGAGCCGCTCTGGGCGAGCTTGGCGACGACGTCTGAGTGGGCTCGGAGAGGAGGTCAGGCGGCTTCTTCGGAAGGCTCGTCGGTCCGATTGGGGCAGGTGCCGCACAGAACAGACTGACCGTCTGGGCCCAGAATGTCGGGGCCTCCGCAGCTGCCGCGCAGGCACCGACCGGTGAACATCACGCCGACGGACATCGCGAGCATGACCAGTCCGACAGCGACAACGGTGAGGAGAATGAGCTGCATGAAGGTGCTCCGAGTTCGGATCGGGTTGGGCGGCGAAGGGAGAGCTTCAGCTCTCGGGGTGAAGGAGCTCGGCGAAGGCGTCGGTCATCGACTCTGCAACGCCGTCGTCTTCACTGTAAACAAGGAAGAGCGAAGCGAGATTTCGCTCCTGAGCAAAGCGCAGGCCTTCTTCGGGGCCGAGCACCATGAGCGTGGTGGCGTATGCGTCGGCGTCGGCGCAGGACGGATGGTGGACTGAGACCGAGGCGAGTTCGTGGGCGACGGGGCTCGCCGTACGGGGGTCGATGGTGTGGGAATAGCGCTGGCCTTCCCATTCATAGGAGTTGCGGTAGTCCCCGGACGTCGCGAGACAGCCGCTGTCGAGCTCGACGATGCGATGCACCGTGTTGGGAAGCGCCTCGGGTCTCTCGACCGCCACCCGCCAGGATGCCTCGGAGACATTGTGCCCGGAAACTCGCACCTCGCCCCCGACTTCGACCATGACGTTGTTCTCGCCAACGTTGAGGAGAGCCTCGGCAACGCGATCGACCGCGTAGCCCTTTGCGACGGCGGACAGGTTCGTCTCGACGTCGTTCGTCCCTTTCGTCGCGCTGGTTTCGGCCAGCTCGATGCGCTGCCAGTCGATGCGCTCGCGGAGCTGCGACAGAACACTCTCCGCTGGAGGATTCTCGAACGGAGCCGCTCCGAAGCCCCAGGCATCGACCGCCGGTCCCACGGTAATGTCGAAGGCGCCTCCGGACTCTTCGGAGATGCGGCGAGAGAGCTCCAGCACCTCCACAGTGGGAGCGGAGAGCGCCACCGCCGCCCCGGCCGGCGCCGCATTGAGACGGCTGATCTCACTGTCGTCTCGGTAAGTGGACATGAGCGTGTTGACCTCTTCGAGGCGCTCGGTGACGACGCGTCCCCAGAACTGTTCGCGCTCCGTGTCGGGCCGGCCGAGGGTGACGATCTTGACGGACCAGGTCGTGCCCATGGCTTCGCCGCGCAGCTCTGTCTGCCAGGGCATCGGCTCGGAAGAGCATCCGCACAGGAATCCGAGGCAGAGGAAAAACAGTGCGAGCCGCTGGCCGCCAAAGATCGTGGACGGCCGAGCGGCTCTGGAATGGGCGGCGAACCGCACGGGACTCGTCAGCCGAAGTCGTCGAAAGCGATGTTCTCGGGTTCGACGCCGAGATCGTCGAGCATCTGCATGCAGGCCTGCAGCATCAGCGGCGGTCCGCAAAGGTAGTACTCGATGTCTTCCGGGTTCGGGTGATCCTTGAGGTACTCGTCGTGCAGCACCTGATGGATGAAGCCCTGGTAGCCTTCCCAGTTGTCTTCCTCGAGGGGCTCCGAGAGGGCAAGATGCCAATCGAAGTTGTCGTTTTCTTCGGCGATCTTGTCGAAATGGTCGACGTAGAACGCCTCACGCAGCGAGCGCGCTCCGTACCAGAAGGAGACCTTCCGAGTGCAGTCGAGGCGACGGAACTGATCGAAGATGTGTGAGCGCATCGGAGCCATGCCGGCGCCGCCGCCGATGAAGACCATCTCGTTGTCGGTTTCCTTCGCGAAGAACTCGCCGAACGGGCCGGAGATCGTGACCTCATCGCCAGGCTTGAGGTTGAAGATGTAGGAAGACATCTTGCCCGGCGGCAGGTCCGGCATGCGCGGCGGTGGAGAGGCGACGCGCACGTTGAGCATGATGATGTCGCTCTCGTCCGGGTAGTTCGCCATCGAGTACGCGCGGCTGACAGGCTCGTCCACCTTCGAGGTGAAACGCCAGAGGTCGAACTGGTCCCAGTCCTCGTGGTACTCCTCCTCGATGTCGAAGTCCTTGTAGTTGACCACGTGGGGTGGGCATTCGATCTGGATGTAGCCGCCGGCCCGGAAGGGAACTTCCTCCCCTTTCGGCAGCTCGAGCACGAGCTCCTTGATGAAGGTGGCCACGTTCTCGTTCGAACGCACCTTGCACTGCCACTTGCGCACGCCGAAGATCTCGGGCTCGATCTCGATCTTCATGTTGTCCTTGACCTTGACCTGGCAGGACAGACGGCAGCCCTCGCGGGCCTCACCGCGCGAAACGTGGCCGGCCTCGGTCGGCAGCAGAGCGCCGCCGCCCTCATGCACGTGCACTTTGCAAACGCCACAGGTGCCCTGGCCGCCGCAGGCCGAGGGGATGAAGATCTTGTTCTCCGCGAGCGTGTTCAGCAGGTTGCTGCCGGCGCTCGTGGTGATCGTAGCGTTGGGGTCGTCATTGATCATGATCTGCACGTCGCCCGACGGCACGAGTTGCCGCCGCGCGACCATGAGGATCGTCACGAGGGCCAGGATCACGACGGTGAACATGACCACTCCGAGGAGGATTGTGTTCATTGCTTTGGCTCCGGGTGGGGAAGTTTCGAGAGTTGAAGTCGCGTCGGCAGGTGCTTAGAGCTGAATGCCGCCGAAGGCCATGAAGCCGATACCGATGAGTCCGGTGAGGATGAAGGTCATGCCGAGGCCCCGCAGGCCCATCGGCACGTTGCTGTAGCGCATGCTCTCGCGAATCGAAGCCAGAGCGACGATGGCGAGAAACCAGCCGATGCCTGCGCCGAAGCCGTAGACGGTGCTCTCGGCGAGCGTGTAGTCACGCTCGACCATGAAGAGAGAGCCGCCGAGGATGGCGCAGTTCACCGCGATCAGAGGCAGGAAGATGCCGAGAGTGCCGTGTAGCGCTGGAAAGAAGCGCTCCATCGTCATTTCGACGAGCTGCACCATGGCGGCGATCGAGCCGATAAAGCAGAGCAGACCCAGAAACGACAGGTCGTAGTTGGCGAAGCTCGGGCTCAGCCAGGTGAGCGCGCCTTCCTCGAGCAGGTAGTTCTGCACGATGTTGTTTGCCGGCACCGTGATCGTCAGGACGAAGATGACGGCGATGCCGAGGCCGACGGCGGTCTCGACGCGCTTGGAGACGGCCAGGAACGAACACATCCCCAAGAAGAAGGTCAGCGCGAGGTTCTCGACGAAGATCGCCTTCAAGGCGAGATTGATGTAGTGCTCCATTGCCTCAACCCTCCGGTTCGACCTGTTCCGGCTTCCAGATGCGGAGGAGCCAGATGATGCCGCCGATGATGAAGAACGCTGCCGGCGAGAGCAGCATGAGTCCGTTCGGCACGTACCAGCCGCCCTCGGAGACGAGAGGCAGGATGGAGATGCCGAAGAGCTTGCCCGAGCCGAAGAGCTCGCGCAGGAATGCGGTGATCAACAGCACGAGGCTGTAGCCGATCCCGTTGCCGATGCCGTCGAGGATGGAAAGCACCGGGCCGTTCTGCATGGCGAAGGCCTCGGCGCGGCCCATGATGATGCAGTTGGTGATGATCAGGCCGACGAAGACGGACAGCTGCTTGCTGATGTCGAACAGATAGGCCTTCAGCACCTGATCGGTGACGATGACCAGCGACGCGATGACCGTCAGCTGAACGATGATGCGAATGCTCGCCGGTATCTGCTCGCGCAGCAGCGAGATCGTCAGGTTGGAGAGGGTCAGAACGGCGATCACGGCGACGCACATGACGGCGGAAGTGCTCATCTTCGTCGTCACGGCGAGGGCGGAGCAGATGCCGAGAACCTGCAGCGCAATCGGGTTGTTGTTGAACAGCGGATCGAGGGCCGCTTCGCTCTTTTTGACAGGCATGGTGTGTCCTCGCCCGAGTTACGAGACCGACTCGAGGAACGGACCGAAGCCATTCTCACCGAGCCAGAAGTCGATCATGAAGGTGACGCCGTTCGACGTGATCGTCGCGCCGCTGAGGCCGTCGACCGCGTAGGGGGCAGCTTCCGGCGATCCGGCCTGCCCCTTGATGACGGCGAGTTGGACGTCGCCGTTCTCGCCGAAGACCTTGCGTCCGGGCCAGCTGGCCTTCCATCGCGGGTTGTCGACTTCGCCGCCGAGCCCCGGTGTCTCTTTGTGCGTGTAGTAGGTGATGCCGCGCACCGTGTTGAGGTCGGCGTCGAGAGCGAGGAAGCCGTAGAGGGTTCCCCAGAGACCGAGGCCTTCGATCGGCAGCACGTACATGTCGAGCGAGCCGTCGTCCTTGAGAACCTTGAAGACCTGGGCGACGTTCGGCAGACGTTTGATCGCTGACCGGTTCGACGGCGCCTCGAAGCTGGTCGCCGGATCGGCGGCCGCCTTGAGCTGATCGTAGTCGGCGGCCAGATCGGCGACGAGATCGCCGGTCTTCAGTTCGACGCCGAGCGTCTCGATGTTGCCGAAGAGCTCGTCGACGCGTTCCGGTGTGACCTTCTCGTCTTCGCCGGTGAGGCCCGCAGCCTCGAGCACCTTCTTCTTCTTGTCGAGTTCGGCATTGAACTTCTGACGATCCTTGAGGCTCACCGCAGCGCTCGAGACGAGCACCCCGCACCCCACGCAGATGATGGTGGCGAAGATGAGCGTGTAGGCAGTGTTATGTCGCATAGCGAGCACTCCTCCTGCGGACGTTGGCGCGAATGACGTAGTGGTCGATGAGCGGTGCGAAGAGGTTCATGAAGAGGATGGCAAGCATCCAGCCTTCCGGGAACGCCGGGTTGATGCTGCGGACGATCACTCCGAGCACACCGATGAGGAAACCGTAGATGTAGCGCCCGGTGTGAGTCTGCGCCGCGCTGACCGGATCGGTCGCCATGAAGACGGCGCCGAAGGCCCAGCTCCCGAGCACGATGTGCCAGTACCAAGGAACCCCCAACATCGGGTTGCCGTCGGGAGTGGCGAAGGCGTTCATCACCATCGAGATGAAGACCGTACCGGCAAAGACGCTCAGCATGATGCGCCAGGATCCGACGCCCGTGGCGATGAGCAGGGCCGCACCGATCAGGCAGGCGAGCGTCGAAGTCTCGCCGATCGAGCCGGGTATGTCGCCGAGGAAGGCCTGGGTCCAGCTGAGGCCGCCCTGAATCGCCGTCATTCCATCGAGGGCCGCCCGGCCGAGCCAGGTAGCCCCGGAGTAGGTGTCGGGCGACGTCTGCGCAGCGATCCACACCTTGTCGCCGGAGATCTCGGCGGGGTAGGCGAAGAAGAGGAAGACGCGAGCGGTGAGAGCCGGGTTGAGCACGTTCATGCCGGTGCCGCCGAAGATCTCCTTGCCGACGAAGACGCCGAAGGAGATACCGATGGCGACCTGCCAGAGCGGAATCGTCGGCGGCAAGGTCAGAGGAAAGAGCATGCCGGAGACCAGAAAGCCCTCGTTGATCTCGTGCTTCCGGACGACGGCGAAGATCGCTTCGATGTTGCCGCCGACGGCGAAGGTGACGATCAGTATCGGCAGGTAGTAGAGAGCGCCGTGGATTAAGTTGGCGCCGATGCTCGTCGGGTCGAAGGCGGCGAGCCCAAGTGCGTTCATCGCGGCCGTCTGCCAGTTGTCGAGCGGCAGCGCTCCCGCTTGGATCGCGATGTGCGCCTGGCGTCCGGTGTTGTACATCGCCATCGCGATGCAGGGCACCAGGGCGACGACGACCATCATCATCATGCGCTTGAAGTCGAGCGCATCACGAACGTGCGAAGCCGTCTTGGTGGTCTCTCCCGGCGTGTATAGAAACGTGTCGGGCGCTTCGTAGAGCGGATGCAGCTTCTCGAGCTTGCCGCCCTCTTCGAACATCTTGCCCTGCTGGTCGAGCAGGGAGCGCAGGAACTTCATCAGCCTTCCTTCTCCAGAATGGTCAGGGCATCACGCAGGTGCGGGCCGTAGTCGATCTTGCCGGGGCAGACGAACGTGCAGAGTGCCAGATCGTCTTCCTCGAGCTCGAGTGCGCCGAGCTCCTCGGCTCTCTCGACGTCACCGACGACGAGCGCTTTCAAAAGGTAAGTGGGGACGATGTCGAGCGGAACGACCTGCTCGTAGCCGCCGAGCGGCACGATCGCCCTCTTCGAGCCGTTGGTCGACGTCGACATGGGGAACTTCTTGCCCGGCATGATCGACGCGAGGAAGAGCCGCACGATCGAGAAATCGTTGGTGCCCGGTCCGAGCCATCCGAAGAGCTTGCGCTCGGAGTCCTCGGGGATGACCGCGATCTGCTGGTGGTAGCGGCCCAGATAGCCGTGGATCTCGCCACTCGCCGTGCGACCGGTCAGCACGGAGCCGGAGAGCACGCGGTGGATGGGGCCGTCGTCGATCTCGCGGACGGAGGAGCCGTCGGCGAAGAAGCCCTCGTCCTCGATCACCCGCAGCTCGCCTTCGAGCAGCTGGTCGATGCCTGCGCCGAGGCGGGTGCGGAGGAGGCGGGGGTTGGCGACGGACGGACCACCGAGCGAGATGACGCGGGACACGTCGATCTCGCCTCGATCGAAGAGGGCGCCGATGAGAGCGACGTCCTGGGCGCCGACGTACCAGACGAGCTTGCTGCGGTTGACGGGATCGAGAGTGTGGATGTGCGTGCCCGTCGCTCCGGCCGGATGAGGTCCGACGAACTCTTCGCGCTGGAACTGTGACTCACCGGGCAGTGGCAGGCTGGTGCCTGGTGCGGCGCAGACGTAGACGGGGCCGTCGGTCAGCTTTCCGACAGCCGCCAGACCCCGCTCGAAATCGCTCTCTCGTCCTTCGAGAGCCACGGCGACGTCGGGAGCGAGCGGCTCACTGTCCATGGCGTTGACGAAGATCGAGCCGGGGACGGAGCCCGGCTCGGCGACGCGGCCGTAGGGGCGGCCGCGGAGGGCCGACCACTGGCCGGACTCGAGGAGCAGCTCCTGCACCTGCTCACGGGTGAGAGAGCCCGGATGCTGGCCGGTGTGCGAAGCGAAGGTGACGTGGTCGCCCTGCCCGCTGCGTTCACCGGAATCGAGCTCGACGACGACGGACTGCAGAGCGCGCTTTGCCCCCCGGTTGACTGCGGTGACGGTTCCGGAGGCCGGGGACGTGAAGCGCACACCGTCGCGCTTCTTGTCGTCGAAGAGAAGCTGCCCACGCCGTACCGTATCTCCCGGAGCGACGTGCATCGTCGGCTTCATGCCGGGATAGTCGGCCGCCATGATTGCGACGGATCGCGGCGTCGCGGCGTCGTGCACGACCTGTTCAGGAGCGCCTGCGATCGGCAGGTCGAGCCCCTTCTTGATTCGGTGAAGACTCATACGTGCGTTTCCTTGGTAGGAGAGCCCGGGAGTCCGGGCGCGCGTTTGGGACGGGATGTGTGCTCTGGATGCGCGCGTCGGGAGGGTTGGCAAGGCCGCTGAGCTCGCTGGACAGGGAGGTCTGCGGGGTGGCTGACGAGGCGCGCTGGCTGCTTGTGAATTGTTTCACAAAGTGCCGGAAACGGGCAATCAGAAAAAGTCCGCACGAGGGCCACGTCAAAAGTCTTTTCGTTGATTCTCGGGGGTTGGTTTGGCGGGTCGTAAGTCCCACTTGCGGAACGCGTTGTGCTGGCGGCTGGAGCGCCGACCTGGCGGCCGACGCTCCGCAGATCGAAGGGGTGCACTCTCCGCGAGGGCCGGCTTCGAGAACGCATCCCGTACCCAGCACGAGAGCCGTCCGCGCCGCGCGCGTCTGCGGGATGTTCCCGTCGAAGAGGCTCGATATGCTCGACGCTCTCTGCGACGACTCACGCGGCGACGAACCGCTGCACGGATACGGTGATTTATGACGATTACGAGCCCCTTCGACGCTGGCCTGCTGAGCTTTTCG
>JBCCLJ010000130.1:0-20425 GCA_039026915.1 Acidobacteriota bacterium | reverse complement strand
TCGAGCTCGGCTTCCACGGCCTGGCGAACCGCCGCGAAGCCGGCAGCGCCCCCGAGCACGGGTACGGTGCGCAGCTCCTGCCAGTCGACCCGCTCGCCGAGCTCGACGCCGCGCTCCGTCGTCAGGTTGCCGGCGCCGTTGAAGAGCACCTCCCACGTCCTGGCAGGACCCTCGGAGGGACCCGCGTCGAAGCTCGAATTGTGGCCGGTGGGAAAGCCCAGGCAGCGAATCTCGGTCACGTTGACTCCGGCTCAAGGATCCTGCGTCGATGGCACCAGGAAGAACCAGAAGGGCTCTTCGGCTGCCTTCAGAGCGCGCCGAGCCGCGATCAGCACCTTGCCGGCTTCGGTGTGGTGGTAGAGCCAGCTCTCGGCTGCGCGCGCCGCCGGCACGTGATCGCTCAGCGCGGCGGCCGCTTCCTCGTAGTAGCTGGTGATGTCGCGCGACCACTGCAGGGGGTGCCCTGCAAGGCCGACCTCCTTCCAGGGAGTCCCGTCGGCGATGGCGAGGAAGGCCTCGAGGCCGCGCGGCACGTCTTCGGGCTGCAGCGCCCTGCCGACCAGAGTGCGACCGCTCTGCTCGGCGCTCCTGCGGTAGGCCTTGATCAGTCCGCGTGCTTCGTCCACTGCGGGAGGTGCTGAGGTGTTCTCTCGCGGTGGCAGCCGGCAGACGAGCGGCTCCTCCGTCGAGTCGTGAATGATCTCCGGGAAGTCGCGCAAGACCGGACCTTCAGTTTCCTCGAGGAGCTCGAAGGCTGCGTTCAGCACGCCTCGCTGAAACGCGGCGTCGCGCGGCTTCCCGAGCGGTCGTCCGAGCGGAAACTCGCAGAAGAGCGCGCGTGGCGGCTCGAGCTGTTCAGCGTTCTCGCGAACCGACGCGAGCACGACGGTCGAAAGACCGCACTGCTCGAAGACGTGTGCGAGCGTACTCACGGTACGCGTGCACAGCGGTCACACGGGGGTGAGCAGAACGACATCCGTACCGGCCTCCTTCAGCACCTCGGCGGCAGCGGGCCCGGTGTCGTGCCGGAGCGTGCTCATCGTCTCGTCGAGAGCGCCCATGAAGCTCAGATGCGTCGAGCTCACGGCGCCGATCACTCCCTCCGTCGCGAGCTCGTCGAGTCGGTCGAGCGGATAGACCACATTGAGGTCGGCGACGAAGCCCGAGCGGTCGAAGTTGTTGCTGACATGGCTCAGGGTCAGGTCGCGCTCGGAGGCATTGAACTGCCGGAAGCTCTGGTCCCCCTGCTTCCAGATGTCGTCGCCGGGTCGCTGGAGGCCGGCGCTGGTGACGACCGCGACGGTCGCCTCGGCGAGAGTTGGGGGCCGCACGAAAGCCGGCTCGCCGACGTCGGGCAGATCGAGTCCCGCCATACGGGAGCGGATGGTGGCGTCGCCAACTTTCATAGCGGTCCTCAGGTCGATGAATCACGAGGCTAAAGGCCGGTGCTGCTCGGCGCAACGATGACGGGTCGAGCGAGCTGTCTGGCCGCCTGACTAGAGCTCGCGCAGCTTGATGCTGCGGAACTCCACCTTGTCGCCGTGGTCCTGCAGCAGGATGCGGCCCTTCGTCCAGTGACCGAAGCCGCTGTACTTGGCGTATTTGCTGCCGGCGACGAGCTCGGAGAACGCGGCCGAGTGACGCTCGACGTCGAGCACCTTGCGGTGGTTGAGCCAGTGCTCGATGCGGCCGTCGGCGTAGGCCACGATGCGAGCGTGGTTCCACTGCCCGGGCGGGCGTACGAAGCGGCCCTGCTTGTCCGCCGCGAGCAGGTCGTAGAGCGCGCCGAGCTTTCGCAGCTCGCCGCGCTCGCCCTGGGCATCGGGGTGTCGGGAGTCGTCGAGCAGCTGGTACTCGAGACCGACGCCGTGCTGCGAGCCGGGGTGGTACTCCTCCGTGACGAAGTACTTGATGCCGCTGTTGGCGCCCTGTGCGAGACGGAACTCGAGCTGTAGTTCGAAGGCCCCCAGCTCGCTTGCGTGGACGACGTCGCGCCCGTCGGAGTAGGACGAGTCGCCGCCGACGACGAGCGCACCGTCCTCGACCGACCAGCGCGGGCCGAGGGCTCCTGCCTCGCCGTGCACCGGCCGCCAGCCGTCGGTGCTCTTGCCGTCGAAGATCGAGGACCACCCCTGGGCCTGCTCTGCCGCGCTGACGTCGTTGACCAGACGGTTGGCCACGAACTGCGACGCGTCGTGCGTCGCCGGCTCGAGTCCTTCGGTCTTGATGCGCAGGTTGCGCCACCAGACCTTCTGGCCGTCGTCCGCGACGCCGGGATAGGGCGCGTGTACCTGCAGGCCGATGAAGCCCTCGGACGTCATGTCGTCGAGCAGGTGCGTGGCCGGCACGCCGTTGAGCCAAGAGCGGATGGACGGGCCGAGGCACTCGATGCGGAAGGTGTTCCACTCGCCTGAGCGGAAGGCGGCGCGAGCCTCCTGGTTGACGTCGAGCGGGTAGAGCCAGCCGCGGCGCGCCTCGTCGTACAGGCCGCCCGTCCAGGCGCGCTCCGACGGATCGATCTCGATCTGGTAGCCGAAGACGCGGCCCTTTTCGGGGTCGGCCTCGCTGCGTACCTGGATTCCTGAATTCGTCTTGCTGTCGACCTTGAACTCGAGCTCGAGCACGAAGTCGTCGTAACTCTTCTCGGTGACGAGAAAGGTGTTCTGCCGCGATGGCTTGGACAGACCGACGAGGACTCCGTTCTCCACGGAGTACTCGGCGTCGCCGCCGAGCTTCCTCCAGCCGGTGAGATCGGTGCCGTTGAAGAGTGGGGTCCAGCCGTCGTCCGACTGAGCGCCGAGGGGAGTCGCGGCAGCGAAGAGCAAGAGCAGCGCAGCGATGCTGCGTGCGCTGACCGAGTTGTGAAGAGTCATGCGAGCAGTCTACTGCGGCTCGCTCTGGGGCCGCCTCAGCCGCCGGCCGTCGCGGTGCTCTCCTCGAGGCCCGTCGGACGGTCGATGTCGACGAGCGGCGGCACCATGTTCAGTCCGAGCCGCTCGCCGGCTTTGACGACGAAGAGATGGATCGCCGGGATGATCAGAAGAGTGAAGACCGTGGAGAAGAGGAGACCCCCGAGAACGGCCGCGCCGATCGGCTGCCGACTCTCGGCGCCGGCGCCGGTCGCGAATGCGAGCGGTAGCGCGCCGAGGATCGACGTCACGCTGGTCATGAGGATGGGGCGGAAGCGCGTCTTCCCGGCCGCGATCAGGCTCTCCATCAGCTCGGCGCCGCGGGCTCTTTCCTGGTTGGCGAAGTCGACGAGCAGGATCGAGTTCTTCGTCACCAGCCCGACGAGCAGGATGATGCCGATGGCGCTGTAGATGTTGAGCGTGTGACCGAGCAGATTCAGTGCCGCGAGTGCGCCCAGGCAGGCAAGCGGGACGCTGAGCAGCACCGTCAGCGGGTGCAGGAAGCTCTCGAACTGCGCGGCGAGCACCAGGAAGATGATGAGCAGCGCCAGCGCGAAGGTCATGTAGATGGCGCCTGTCGATTCGACGAACTCGCGCGAGACGCCGCCCAGAGCCGTGGTGAAGCCCGGCGGTAGCTCGCGTTCGGCGATGTCGAGCACGGCCGGGAGCGCGGCGCCCATCGTCGCGCCGGGAGCAAGGCTTGCCGTGAGCGTTGCCGAGCGCACGAGATCGTGATGATTCAAGCTGGCGGGAGCCACGGTCGGTCGCGAGCGCGCCACCTGGGAGAGCGGCACCATGGCGCCCTCCGAGGTTCGCAGATGAATCTCGCTCAGCTGTTCGGGAAAGCTCTTGTAGCGGGGGGCCAGCGACATGACGACGTCGTACTGCTTGTTGCGAAGGATGAACTCGTCGGCGGGACCCTCGGAGACCAGGAGTCGCACCGAATCGGCGACGGCCTCGGCGGAAAGGCCGAGGTCGGCAGCGACCTCACGATCGATGCTGACGTCGAGCTGCGGATTCTCGAAGCGCAGGTCCGAGTCGACGTTGATCAAGCCGGGGATCTCACGCATCTGCGCCAGCATCGAGCCGACGACGGCGCGGAAGTCGTCGAGGCTCGCCGAGGAGCTGCGCAGGATGACCTCGATGTCGGATTGGTTGCCGCCTCCGCCGAGAGACGGCGGGTTGATGGGGAAGACCATCGCTTCCGGGATCGCCATGAACTTGGGGAAGAGATCGGCGACGATCTCCTGCTGCGACCGCTGGCGCTCGTCCCAGTCCTTGAGTCGGGCGAAGATGATGCCCGAGGCCGTGTCGCTGCCGCCGCCGCGGCTCATGGCCACGGCTGCGAAGTTGCCGTGCAGCTCCGGCAGCGCCAGGATGTGCTCCTCGGCCTGGCGCAGGGCACGGTCCGTGTAGGCCGCCGTAGAGCCCTGCGGAGCGCGCAGAAAGGTCATGAAGGTGCCGCGGTCCTCGGTGGGTACCAGCGTCGCCGGCGTCGCGCGCAGCAGCAGGGCGACACCGCCGATCGTCGCCAGCATGGCCACTGCCATGATCCAGCGATTGCGGACGGACCACTCGAGCGCCCGCCCGTACACGCGCGCCAGCCCGTCGAGCACGCTTTCGATCGCGCGGTAGGCGGCACCGTGCTCGCCGCTGAGGCGCAGGTAGAGGGCGCAGGCCATCGGCACCATGGTCAGCGCGACGAAGGTGGAGATGCAGACGGCGGCCGCCATCGTCCACGAGAACTCGCGGAAGAGGCGTCCGGTGTTGCCCTGGATCGCTGCCAAAGGAACGAGCACAGCGACGACGGCCGCGGTCGTGGCGAGCACCGGGAAGGCCACTTCGCGAGCGCCGTGGAAGGCGGCGTCGTGCGGCGTTTCGCCGTTCTCTTGGCGTCGATAGATGTTCTCGAGCACCACGATCGAGTCGTCGACGAGCATGCCGATGGCGAGCACGAGCCCAAGCACGGTCAGCACGTTGAGCGAGAAGCCGAGGACGAACATGACGGCGAGCGTGCCGACGAGCGAGATCGGGATGGCGACGCTGCAGATCAGCGTCGTCGTCAGCGAGCGCAGGAAGATGAGGTTGACGATCATCACCAGGCCAAAGACGACGAGCAGCGTCTGGAAGGCCTGCCCGAGCGACTCCTCGACGAAGACGGTGTTGTCGGGGCCGATGAAGAGGCTCATGCCCTCGGGCAGTGTCTTCTCGATCTCCGGGAGCGCGGCGCGCACGGCGCGACTGACGTCCAGCTCGTTGGCGGTCGACTGGGCGATGATGCCGATGCCGACCGTCGGCTTGCCTTTGGAGCGAGTGATCGTCTCGTAGTTCGACGAGCCGAGCTCGACCCAGCCGACGTCCTGCACGCGCACCGCGGCGTCTCCGTCCCGACGGATGACGAGGCGCTCGTAAACGCGTGGATCGTCGACCTGAGCATCGACGTTGACGATGAACTTGCGGCCCTCTCCTTCGACCTGGCCGGCCGGCACCTGCAGATTGTTGGCGCGCACGGCGCGGCGCACGTCGCTTGCCTCGACGCCGCGCGCGGCCATGCGTGCGGGGTCGAGCCAGATGCGCATGGCGTAGCGGCGCTCGCCGCCGAGCATCACCTGAGCGATGCCAGGTAGGAGCTGGAGTGGCGTCTTGACCAGGCGGTCGGCAATGTCGGTCTTGTCTTCGGAGGAAACGCCCTCTCCGAAGAGTGTGATCCACATGATCGCGCCCGACCCGCCTCCGGAGTTCTTGTAGATCACCGGCTGCTCGGCCTCGAGCGGCAGGCGGCCGACGGCGCGTTGCACAGCGTTCGAGACGTCGGTGGCGGCTAGATCGAGGTCGCGCCCGGCTTCGAACTCGATGTTGATCGTGCTGGAGCCGAAAGCGCTCTGGGAGGAGATGGCGCGCAGGCCCTCGATACCACCGAGACCCTGCTCGATCGGCTCGGTGATCGTGCTCTCGACCGTCGACGGACTGGCGCCGAAGTAGGCCGTCGAGATCGACACGACCGGCACGTCGACGTCGGGATACTCGCGAATCGGCAGCCCTTGCCAGGCAGCGAGACCGAGCACGACGATCAGCAGGTTGATCACCGTCGCCAGCACCGGGCGGCGAATGGAGAGACCAGGCAGGCTCACGGCGAGGTCTCCGCGAGGCAGTCGTCGTCGGAGTCCGTCCCGCGGTCCAGGTTGTGGTTCTCGGTGCCTTCCCAGGGCTGAGGGTTGATCCTGACTCCCGGTCCGAGCTTCTGGTGGCCCGCCGCGACCACTGTCTCACCGTCGTTCAGCCCGTCCATCACCTCGACGACGTCGGGATAGAAGCGGCCGAGGCGCAGCGGTCGAGACTCGACGCGACCGTCGTCCGCCGCGACCCAGGCGACGTAACCGCTGCCTCGAGCGACGACCGCCTCTCGAGGCACGACGACCGCCTGGCGCTCGCTGCCGATCGGCAGCCGCACGCGCGCCGACATTCCTGGAATCAGCTGTCGCTCGGCGTTGTCGACTCGAGCCTGAACCGCGAGCGTGCGCGCTTGCTGGTCGATCTGCGGATCGATCGCTTCGACGGTGCCTTCGAACACCAGTCCGCAGCGGCCGACGCGTGCCTGCACCTTCTGGCCGACGCGGACGAAGCTCGCCTGCTCCTCCGGAACGCCGAAGACGAGCTCGAGGGGATCGAGCTGGGTCAGCTCGATGATCGAGTCGCCCGACGAAACGAACTGGCCGACCTGTGCCGTCTGGATGCCGACCAGACCGCCGAAGGGAGCGCGGATGGTGGTGCGTCGCAGTCGGGTCTTGGCTTCCTCGAGCAGCCCCAGAGCGGTCGCCAGCTCGGCCTCGGCGTCGTCGAGGTTCTGCTCGGGCACGACCCCGTCCGCGACGAGAGGGCGCACGCGCTCGAGGGCCGTGCGCGCATTGCGCTCACGCGCTTCGGCGACCTGCAGCGAAGCCTGCGTTTCAGCGTCGTCGAGCTGGGCGACGACGTGGCCACGCGCGATACGCCGACCTTCGGGCGCGTTCAGCGCCACGATGATGCCTGCGACGTCGGCGGCCACCTGCGTCGTCTCGGGAGAGCGCAGCGACCCCACGGTGGACACCTCGGAGACGACGCTGCGCTGCGAGGCGGTCGTCACCAGAACGATGACCGGCGGCGGTTCGGCCGGGGAGGGCTGCGCTCCGGCCGGTGAGTTTTCGGGGGTACAGGCCGAGCCCGTCAGGTAGACGGCAAGAGCCGCAATGGACCAGAGGAGAATCGGTCGGCGGGGAAGGGGTTGCATCGAGCGGGTCTCGGGGAGTCGTTGGCGCGAGCGCGCAGAGTCGGGAAGGGAAAGGAGTGTAGCGCTCTCACAGGCAAGACGCAGGGTCGCCGGGCCCTGTTTCTGGCCTTGTTTCCCTCAGCCCTCTCTCCGGGCTCGCGCGAATCAGGTGTGCTGTCAGAGAGCAACGATGCCCGGAGCGTCGCCGTTCAGTCGCAGCGCGCCTGCGAGCTGCAGCGGCTGCTTGCCCACGAGCCGATGCTGCGTTGCCGCGTGGATGTCTCGAAAGCACTGCTGCAGACCGCAGTGCGACTGAATCGACGTGCCGCCGCCGGCTTCGTAGAGCATGTCGACGGCGCGGCTACAGTGTGCTGTCGCCTGCGACGCTGCAAGACGGATCTGGCGCCGGTCCTCGATCGTCACGTCTTCACCCGCGAGGACCTTCTCCCAGACCTCGCCGATGATGTGGTGCAGAGACCGGCGTCCGCCTTGGATCAGCGCTTCGGCGGTGCCGAGCTCCAGCTGGACGAGAGACGACTCGTTCAGCGTCGACTTCTGCCACATGGCCACCTTCTTGCGCGCCAGATCGGTGAACTCTTCGAGAGCACGCTGGGCGATGCCGATCGGCACGGCGGCAACCGCGGCGGCGAAGAGTCCGAAGAAGGGCATGCGAAAGAAGGGCGTGTGCACATGACGATCGGCGCTGCCGAGCACGATCCAGCGCCCCTCGGGAACGAAGGCGCCGTCGACTTCGAAGTCGACGCTGCCCGTGCCGCGCAGGCCAGACGGGTTCCAATTGTCGTGGAAGGTGACCTGGTCCGGCTCGAAGTAGGGGACATAGACGACCGGGTCGCCTGTCGGGTGCTTCTCGATTCCGTCCTCGGTTGCGATCAGCGTGCCGCCGCAGATCCAGTCGCCGTGGCGGCTGCCGGAACCCCACGCCCAGCGCCCGCTCACTTCGAGGCCGCCTGGAACGCGGCGGCCCTTGCCGGTGGGTGCCGTCGCCCCACAGGTGATCGATGCGGACTCCGAGGCTCCGTAGATCTTTGCGGCCCACTCCGGAGGCAGCATCGACGCGGTGAAGGCCGTCGTGTTGTAGATCATCGTCAGCCAGCCGACGGCACTGTCGGTTCGCGCCAGCTCCTCGATCAGCGTCAGAAGCTCGCCTGGAGACCTCTCGGTGCCCCCGTACTGCTCCGGAATCGCCAAGCTGAAGATCTGAGCGGCGCGCAGTACTTCTACGAGCTCCGAGGGCACCTCGCGCTCGCCTTCGATGCGCTCCGAGAAGCTGCGGATCCGGTCCCGGAGTCCAAGGGCTGCGTCGAGCTCCGGAAAGGAGGCGGCGGCTTTGTTCTGGGGCGTCGCGGTCACGGAAGGGATCGTCATTTCGGCCTCCGAATTTCAGCGTCGGGATCGTGCGCACGGGCACGGGGAAGCGTAGCAGTCGCTGAAAGCCGTTTCGTCACGTCCGAACGTCGATTCGCGCCGAACGATAGAGCGACACCAGGTGTCGTGCCCCCGCCTGCCGACACGTCTCTTCCAGCAAACCCCCAAAACCGGCAAACCCCCTGAACCGGTCTCGCCATGAATCCCCTCCTCTCGGTACTCCTTCTCGGACTCGCACTCGCTTCGCCCCCGCCGGAACCGCTCGACGTGCGGTCCTCCGATCAGGTCGAAGCCGCCGAGGATCAGCTCCTTGGCTTCCTCGAGGCGGCCGACGTCGTCTCGAGCGAGGTCATCGAGTCCGGAATCACGCGTCCTCTGCGGCTCACCCTCACCGACGGAACGACGACACGGGACGCGATCTTCCGCGCCATTGATCGCACGGAGATCGATCGCCGTCGGGACGGCCAGCTCGTCCGTATCCGCGATCACTGGGCCTTCGAGGTCGCCGCGTACCGCCTGGCGCGACGCCTCGGTCTCGAGCGCGTGCCGCCGACCACGACTCGCGAGATCGACGGTCGCCGGGGCTCGATCCAGATCTGGGTCGAAGACGCGACGGGCGGGACGGAGCTCGTCGTCCGCAGCGCGGAGCGGGGGCCCGAAGGGATCGCCGAGCGCGACACGGTCCTGCGGGAGATGGCGCTCTTCGACCTGCTGATCCGCAACTACGACCGTCACCTCGACAACGTGTTGTACGACGCGCAAGGCCGCTTCTGGTGGATCGATCACTCGCGGTCCTTCCCGCCGGTCGGCTCGCTGCGTGTCGCGCCGAGTCGCGCCCAGTGCGCGCTCCCGCTCGCCGGAAAGATCGCCGGGCTCGAGCCGCGTGCCGTGCGCGAAGACCTTCGCGACGTGCTGACTCGGCGAGAGCTCAGCTCGCTGCTGCAACGCCGCAGCGAGCTGGTCGCGGTCTGTCGTGAGGGGGGCTCTGAGCCGCTCGCGGCGCCGACGACCTTCTAAGCGACGGCGAAGAGTTCAGTCGTCGCCGAACATCAGGTCGCGCACGATCGGTAGAGGCAGGTTGCCGTAGCGCAGCAGTGCTTCGTGGAAGGCCTTGCGCGTCGCGTGCTGGCCGAAGCGGCGGTCGAATTCGGCCCGCATCTCGAGGATGACGTACTCGCCGACGATCTCGCGAGCCGGCGGGGACGGCGTCTGCGAGTCGCGCTGCACTTCGATGAAGGCGTTCGCCGGCTCCATGCCGATCTCGTCGACGTAGGCCTGCACGGCCTCTTCGAAGGTCATCTCGTCGCGCGCCATACGCAGCTTCGTGAGGATGCGCTGCACGCGCCACATGCGCATCTGCAGCCGCGCCATGCGCGTCTTGAGCGCCTCCATGTGAGGCAGCGTGTCTTCGAAGTAGCCTTCGTCCTCCAACAGCTTCTCCAGGTAGAACGACCAGGCTTGGCTCAGGTAGATCGACTGAAAAGCGCGCCTTGTCGGCGTGTCGGCGAAGCGCTCGGCGAAGGCTCGCTGGACGTTGTGGCCGATCCACTCGTGCGTCGAGATGACGTTGGTCCAGTAGGGGTTGTAGGCGCGCAGGCGCTCGAATCGCTCTTCCTCGGTGAGCCATGGCTCGAGCGGCGTCAGTACGTAGTACCCGGAAATCCGGCCGGCCATCGTCGGTCCGTAGCTGGCGCCTCCGAACGACAACGTACGCCGACCCAGCGGCGACGTGATCTCGACGCCGTAGTCGAAGCGCTCCGGCAACTCGAGAAGGTGCGCGCCGGGCCCCAGGATCCAATCGGTGGCGAGCTCGACGTAACGCTCGGCCATCGGCCGGACCTCATCCCACGGCGGTGCCTCCTCCTTCATGAGCTTCCAGACGGTCTGCAGATCGCCTGACGGGTGGATGCGCTTCGCCAGTGCGATCATCGCCTCGCGCGTTTCCTTCGCGTCCTTCTCTGCGAGCTCGAGCATCGGACCGACGCCCCAGTCGTTCAGGAACTCGACCTCGAACTGGTAGACCTCGACCTGTTCTGGACTCCAGGTGGGCGAACGGTCGGAGCGCGGCAGGAGATCAGTCTCGAGCCACGATCGAAAGGTCAGCACGGCGTCATTCGCGCTCCGGCCGGCGCGTAGCAGTCGCTCTCGGAGCGCCGAATCGTCGACGCAGACGTCTTGGAGCATGTCGCTGAGCATCAGCTCGACATAGCGGGTCTGCACGACGGCGTTCTCGGTCCAGGTCGCTGCGGGCCTGCCGAGGTTGATGCGGCCCTGCTCGAGCACTCTCGGGAATCGCTCGAGCTCGACTGCCGCCCCCTCCACCGCGCGATCGGGCAGGGAGCACGGCCGCGTGAACAGGGCGTTGGTTCGCGGCAGGCTGAGGTAGCGAATCGGCGACACCTTGTGCAGCTCGAGCTCCTCGATCTCGAAGAGGCGGCGCCGCGCCATGGCGCGCACGAGCCGCAGGTCGAGGAGGTCATCGCGATCGAGGTCCTCGAACGCCAGCGCATCGGCCTCGCGCAGGAGCTCCCGGAGTGCCGCAGCGGCGATCTCGTACTCCTGCTCCGTGTGGTTCTCGACACGCACCGCGTTGAGCTGTTGCAGCAGGTCGTCGATCGAACCGAGCGCCGCTGTGGGTGCGGCGGCAGCGAAGACGCAGAGGAGAAGTCGAAGCATGAGTACCTCGGTGAGTCGGGAGAAGGGGTCGGGCTTCAGGTACGCTGAGGGTGCCTCTCGAAACAGACACGTCAGGAGTCGATGATGCGACGATCCTCTCATTCCGCCGGCGTTCTCGTGCCGCTTCCGCTGGTTCTCGCAGGAGTTCTCCTCCTCCCCGGCTGCGCAGGAGAGCCGGGCGCGTCACCGGGCGACTCGGGCGTGCTCGACGTCGTGCTCGCGGGAGGACGGGTCATCGATCCAGAAAGCGGTCTCGACGCCGTCCGCAACGTCGGCCTGCGAGGCGGCGAGATCGTCGCGATCACGACGGAGTCCCTCGATGCTCGACTCGCTGAGAGTGGAGAACGTATCGATGTCTCGGGGCTGGTCGTGGCGCCAGGCTTCATCGATCTTCACGCTCACGGTCAGTCGCCGCGCGCCAACGAGTTTCAGGTGCGCGACGGCGTGACGACCGCGCTCGAGCTCGAATGGGGCTACCTCGACCTGCCGAGTTGGTACGCAGCGCGCGAAGGTAAGGCGCTCGTCAACTACGGAGCAAGCGTTGCGCACGGCATGGTGCGCACGCTGGTCCTGCCGGACAACTTGGAGCGGCGTGAGCAGATCCGGTCGCGGGTGCGCGACGCGCTGAGGAGTGATGGGCTTCTGCGGGCGATGCAGGGCCTGCTGAGCGGTGGTTTTTACACCAAGCTGCCACCCGAGAATTACGAGCTTCTCTTCGACGAGTTGCGGCGCGGTCTCGAGGAGGGAGCGTTGGGCATCGGCATGGCCCATGAGTATTACCCGGGAGCGAATCACGAGGAGATCTACCGCGTCTTCGAGCTCGCCGCCGAAGTCGAAGCTCCGATCTACACCCACGTGCGCCGAGGGGAGCTTTCGGCGATTCAGGAGGTCGTGGCCAACGCCACGGCGACCGGAGCGGCACTGCACATCGTGCACGTCAACAGCAAGAGCCTCGGACAGATCGACACGGTGCTGGCGCTGATCGAGGGCGCACGCGAGCGAGGCGTCGACGTCAGTACGGAGGCCTATCCCTACACGGCGGGTTCGACGAGCATTCAAGCCTCGATCTTCGACGAGGGATGGCAGCAGCGACTCAACCTCGACTACGGGGACATTCAGTGGCAGGAGACGAGCGAGCGTCTCACCGAGGAGACGTTCGACATGCTGCGCGCGGAGGGCGGCACGGTGATCATCCACATGATGAAGCCCGAGTGGATCGAGACCGCGATGCGCTCTCCCTTCGTCATGATCGCCTCCGACGGCATGCCCTACGCTCCGGGAGCACATCCTCGTTCGGCAGGCACGTTCTCGAGAGTGCTCGGCTACTACGTGCGCGAACAGGGTGTGCTCGATCTGCCGACGGCGCTACGCAAGATGACGCTGATGCCGGCACAGCGCCTGGAGGGCATCGCTCCACAAATGGCGCGCAAGGGGCGCGTCCAGGTGGGTATGGACGCTGATCTCACCCTCTTCGACCCGGACAGCATCATCGACACGGCGACCTTCGAGAGCGATCTGAGCTTCTCGGAGGGAGTGCAGTACGTGCTCGTCGGCGGCACCTTCGTCGTGCGAGAGGGAGAGACAGTGCCGGACACCTTTCCCGGTCAGCTCATTCATGGCCGCTTCGCGACCGCGGAAGCCTGTCCCGGCTGTGCAGCCGCCGGCGGCTGATCGGATTCTCGGGAGTAGCGGTCTCAGCTCGGGCGCGGTCGCTCTGGACGTTCCAGCGTGCCCAGAGCGACTCCTTCGAAGGCTTCGCGCGCGGCCTTGGCGCGCCGCCGGCTGATCGGCAGCTCGAGTCCGTTCTCCAGCAGGCAAACGAGGACGCCTTCTCGCTTCACCAGCCCGCGCACGGTCTGTGTCGCGACCCAGTGAGAGCGGTGGATGCGAAGACCGTCCGGTAGATCTCCGGACGCTTCGAGCTGGCTCAGGCTGCCGAGCACGAGCGCGTTGCCCAGCGCCGTGTAGACACGGAGATAGTGGAGCTCGGTGCTGATGGCGACGATCCGGTCGCCGAGCTGGGGCGGCAGGTTGAGAGCGTCGAGCGTCGAGCTCGCCGCGGCCTTCGCCAACGGATCCGAGCCGTCGCCCGGCGCGCTTTCACCGCTCGGGGAGACCTGACCCTCCGAAGCCTGGCTCTGCGGTCGCTCGACGGGACGCCCGAGTCGAAGCAGAAATGGCAGGTTGAGCAGCAGCCAGAAGGCGAAGACCTGGGGAACCACCTCCACCGCCTCTTCGAGGATTCCCGAGGCCGGCGCGTCGAAGAAGAAGCTCTCGAGCAGGCGAGCCACGGGCAGGAAGATCGCCGATCCGAGCAGACCGGCGAGGACGATTCTTCCGGCGGCGCGCGCCGTAACCTGTGGAGCTCGCGGTCTCAGCAGTCGCTGCAGTGCAACGAGCAGAGTCAGGGCTCCTCCGACGTGCGCGAGCCAGTAGACGAGCCGTGGCGCGAAGCCGAGTCCAGAAGAGCTGTCGGGGTCGAGAAGGGTGAGGGCGAGCGCCAACGCGCAGCCGGCCACGGCGAAGTAGGGAGCCGTTGGCTGCAAGGGGGCCGTCGTGCTCCTCTGACCGTTCATGAGTCAAGTCGACCTTTCGTACAAAAGTCCTGTTGCGACAGGCGTTTCGCAGATCCGCGGGCGGTGATTCGACGTTTCAGTGGGCGAGTCGGCGCGCTGCTGCACTCGAACGGAAAGAACGACATCAGGAAGCTCAACCATGACTGGAACCCGTAAAGCGACACCAACGATACTGACTCTTTTCCTCCTCTCCGCCGCCCTCTGCTCCGGCCCGGTCCTGGCTCAGGAGGCTGGTGCCACGGTCGGGCTCGTCCTGGGGCGAAGCTACAACGGCGCCGACACGCTGGAGCTGCGCGACACCGCGGGTCCCAACGGGGTCTTCGGCGCAGACCTCGAGGAGTCGTTCGCCTTCGGGGTGGTCGGTGGTTACCGCTTCGGCAACGGCCTGCGTCTGGAAGGCGAGCTCCTCTACCGCTCGAGCGACGTGAACCGCATCGAGTTCCCCGATCGGCGTGTCGAAGACGGCAACTACGCCTCGCTCTCTCTGGCCGCCAACGTCTACTACGACTTTCTGCGCTCGCGCCGCCTCAGGCCCTACGTGGGGCTGGGTGTCGTCTGGGTGGAGGAGGTCGACATCGACCTCGAAGAGCCGGGTTCGGAGCGCTCCTTCGCGACGGACGGCAGTGGCGCGCAGTTCATGGCGGGCGTGCAGTGGGATGTCTCGCGGCGGTGGACGCTCGATCTTCAGCTGCGCACCTTCGACGCGGGCGAGGTCGAGATGGAGGCCGAGGACGGCCCGGGCGTGGCGATCGCCGACTACGCACCGGTCGACCTGCAGCTCGGTCTGCGGTTCCGATTCTGAAGCTGGCGCTTGGGACGGCGGCTCGTAACTGAACCGGCGGCCCTCGAGCCGCCGTCCCGATCTCGCCTCCTATGCGGCATTCGTTTGCAACCTTCGATTGGCCCCCGACGGGGAAGCAGATGTACGATGCGTGAACTTCAAGCTACGAAAACGCTGGTGAGGTTCAGAGGGGGCCAACCATGTGCATCGACCCGAACGGCGAGAGAGTCGCCATCCTCGGCGGCGGATTCGCGTCGCTCTGCGCTGCCTTCGAGCTGTCGGATCCCGCGGAACCCAAGGGCTACGACATCACGATCTACCAGATGGGCTGGCGTCTTGGCGGCAAGGGTGCGAGCGGCCGCAATCTCGATCCGGGGAAGCACGCGCGCATCGAAGAGCACGGCATTCACGCGTTCTTCGGCTTCTACGACAACGCCTTCGACATCATGCAGCGCTGTTACGGCGAACTCGGTCGCTCGCCGGAGCAGCCGCTACCGACGTGGGAGAAGGCCTTCGAGATGCACGATCTCGTCGTGCTCATGGACCGTCTCGAGGGAGACCGGGCCGATGGGAAGTACGAGCCCTGGGCGCTCGATTTTCCGCGGATGCCTGGCACTCCCGGCTTGCTGCCACGCTCGAAGAAGCGCGAGAGCAAGTGGCACCTGGTCAAACGGCTGATCGCGTATCTCAAGGATCACCTGCCGCATCACGAAGACCGGCACCGGCACCACGTACCCGAGTGGGCCCAGAAGCTGCTCGATCGCTCTCACGCGAGTCACGGGGCTGCGCTGGCGCATGCAGCGTGGAGCTGTGCCGAGGCGATGCCGGACGAAGCGGACGAGCACGCAGCCGTCGAGCATCACCGCCTCCACGGTCTGCTCGGTCAGCTCTCCAACTGGCTCGCCAAGGAGTCCGAGGCGCTGGAGAGCGGCCACCTCCTGCGACATCTGCGCATCCTCTTCGACTTTCTCATCGCCAACGTGCGCGGCATCTTCGGAGACGGCCTGCTCTTCCACTCGACGACGACGATCAACGGTCAGCGCTACACCGACTGGCTGGCCAAGCACGGTGGCTCGACGTTCCTCCTGGATTCGCCGATCCTGCGCGGCTTCCACGACCTGATCTTCGCCTTCCCGGCCGGCGACATCGGTGAGCCCGGCAACGTCGACGCCGGCTACGGCCTCAACCTCCTGTTGCTGGCGATGGGCTGGAAGGGCTCGTTGATGTGGAAGATGAACTCGGGCATGGGCGACGTCGTCTTCGCGCCGCTCTACGAAGTTCTGGCGCGTCGCGGTGTGAAGTTCCGCTTCTTTCACCGCGTCACCGGACTGCACCTCGACGAGTCCGGGAAGAACTTCGCCAGCGTCAAGATTTCGCGGCAGGTCTGCCTCGAGGACGGTCCGGACTACCATCCGCTCTTTCAGGTGAAGGGGCTGCCGTGCTGGCCCGACCGGCCGCTCTACGAGCAGATCGTCGAAGGCGACGAGCTGAAGGCGAAGAAGATCAACCTGGAGTCCTTCTGGACACCTTGGAAGGATACGGGTGGCGACATCGAGCTGCGCGTCGGCAAGGACGTCGATCACGTCGTGCTCGGCATTCCCGTCGGTGCTCACAAGTTCCTCTGTGCCGACCTCGTCGAGAACAACGCCGACTGGAGTGCGATGGTCAACGGCCTCGTCACCGTGCAGACCCAGGCGTTCCAACTCTGGTTCAAGCCGTTGCTGAGCGATCCCCAGGATCCTGCCAAGGGGCTCGGTTGGCGACTCGAGAGCCCGATCGTCGGCTCGTACGACGCCAGCGAGATGAACAGCTGGGCCGATACCAGTCAGGTGCTTCCGACAGAGCTCTGGAAGCCGGGTACGGTCGGCAGCTTGGCCTACCTCTGCGGTCCGATGAAGGGGCCCCCGACGGCGCCGGACCGCGATCGTCAGGACTTCCCACAACAGTCGATCGATCAGGTGCGCTCGACCGTCGTCGACTTTCTCGAACGGGACGTACAGCCGCTTTGGCCGAACGCCGTCGCCGACGCCGAGAACGGTCTCGGCTTTCGCTATGAGCAACTCGTCGGCGACAGTCTGCAGAGTCAGTTCATTCGCGCGAACATCGACCCGAGCGAGCGCTACGTGAACTCGTTCGCCGGCACGAGCATCCTGCGGTTGAAGACCGATGGATCGGGCTACGAGGAGCTCCTGCTGGTCGGGGACTGGATCGACAACGGCCTCAACATCGGCTGTATCGAGGCCACGGCAATCTCCGGACGGCAGGCCGCTCGCGCAATTTCGGGGCGCGACATGTACATCCCGCACGAGATTCCGTATTGAGACTCAGAGAGTTGTGAGGCTGGGGGACTTGAGTCCCGGCCCCGACCACAACTGGAACCTGGATAGACCCGGGAACTCGAAACGAGCTGTCCCCAGAAAGAGCTGCGGAGTGATGCATGGCTGATTCAAAGAAGGTCCCATCGAAACCGCGTTACGTCGACCCCGGCGGGATGCAGTCGTACCCGCCGCCCTCTTCCTTCACCGACGTCACAGCGCACTGCTTCGTGATGAAGGGAGACCGCAGCAGGTTGCAGGCGTTGGTCGATCGCATGCTGAACGAACCGGCGGGCGGAGCGGTGGAGTACGTCGTTCTGAGCTCACACGTGTTGCTGACGTTCATCGACGTCGAGGTGGGGCGTTTCGACGCCTTTCCCGATCGCGGCTACGGCACCGAGCACGAGTGTGACTTCTGGGTGCCGATCGCCCGCGTCAAGCGCCACGGCAAGCTCAAGCTGCTCGAAGAGGTGGCTTTCTTCATGCCGTACCTCTTCGTCGACAACTCGGCCGCGATCATCTCGGGGCGAGAGGTCTACGGCTTCCTCAAACAGTGGGGCTGGATTTCCATGCCGACAGCGGACGAACCGGATGCGCCGTTCTGGTGCGACGTGCAGGGCACGGCCGTCTTCTCCGAGAATGCGCACATCGAGCGCACGCGGCTGCTTTCGGTCGAACCCGCGGCGGACGCGAGAGACGGCAGCGAGCTCCAGGACTTCGGCGCCGCAGTACACGCCGTAGCGCACGCCATGAAGATCCATCACGGCATCACCCTGCCGGGCTTCAACCTGGCGAAAGAGCTGCTCGAGATGCTCCTGAAGGGCGAGCTGCCGGTCGTCTTCCTGAAGCAGTTCCGCGACATCGAGGAGGGCGACGGCGCCTGCTATCAGGCGATCACCGAGACCAAGGCCCGGATCGACGCTTTCAAGGGAGTGCACCGCGAGGGCGCCGTCGATCTCGATCTCGCAGTCCTCGACAGCCATCCGATCGGCTGCGATCTGGGCATCGAGAGCCAGCGAGCAGCTCTCGCGCTGCGGGCCAGACTCGACTTTTCCGCCCTCCCCGGGCGCGTGATCTGGGAGGCCGAATGATGAGCGAAGGTGAACGGCGCGAGAAGGTCGTCATTGTCGGTGGCGGCGTTGCGGCGATGGCCGCGGCGTTCGAGCTGACCGACCCCGCTCAGAAGGACCGCTACGACGTCACGGTCTACCAGATGGGCTGGCGTCTCGGCGGCAAGGGCGCCAGCGGTCGCAACATGGAGCGCAACGCTCGCATCGAGGAGCACGGCCTGCACGTCTGGTTCGGTTGCTACGACAATGCCTTCAACGTCATGGCGCGCTGCTACGAGGAGCTCGGGCGTCCGCAAGGCGCGCCGCTGGCCACTCTCGACGACGCTTTCAAAGGCAAGGACCAGTGCGTTTTCCAGGAGCGCGTGAACGGCGAGTGGGTACCGTGGGTGCAGCCCTTTCCGAGCAACGAGGAAGAACCCGGTAGCTTCCCGACGGTCTGGGAATACGTCGTGCACTTGTTCGACTGGATGGTCATGGCGGCGCACGGCTTTCCGGTGACTCACGAGCCGCTCGACGACGACGAATCGGCGGCGCTACATCACGAGCACCACTGGTGGTCGAAGCTTCTGGACGATGAGCACGGTCCTCATCCCCTGCACGAAGAAGTTCACTCGCCGCTGACGCTGCTCGAGCAGGCGCGCCACCTCGCGAAGAAGCTGGGAACCGACCCGACGCACCACAAGGCCAAGCATCACCGGTTCCTCACCTTCCTCCTCGGTCTCGCATGCAAGGCCGTCTGGCGGCTCTGCCGTCATCGGGTCGAGACGGAATCCACGGCGAGGCACTACTGGATCTACTTCATGTTGGCGACGACGAGCGTGCGCGGCATCCTCGCTGACGGTCTCACCTTCCACGGCTTCGACGGGGCCGACGACGAAGAGCTGCGCGCCTGGTTCTTCCGCCACTCCGGCGTCAAGAGCCAGCGGGCCAACGACCTGGGCTTCTGGTCGCCGCCGATGCAGGCGCTCTACGACGCTTCTTTCGCGTATGCCCGAGGCGACGCTCAGACGCCGAGCCTGGCGGCCGGCACCGCTCTGCGCATCGCTTTGCGTCTGCTCCTCGGCTACAAGGGGCACATGGTCTGGGAGATGCAGGCGGGCATGGGGGACACGATCTTCGCTCCGCTCTACGAAGTCCTGAAGCGGCGCGGCGTCGCATTCGAGTTCTTCCACCGCGTACGCAAGCTCGAACTCGACGACAGCAAGACGGAGATCGCTCGCCTCCGCGTCAGTCGTCAGGTCGACCTGGCGTGCGACGCCTACGAGCCGCTGGTCGATGTCAAAGGCCTGCCGTGCTGGCCGAATCGGCCGCTCTTCGACCAGATCGAAGACGGCGCTGCGCTCGAGGCGACGGGCGCCAATCTCGAGCACTACGACTACGGCGCCGATTGGCAGGACCGCGGCGAGATCACGCTCGAAGCGGGCCGGGACTTCGACTGGGTCGTGCTCGGCGTCACCCACGCCTGCCTGCCGCCTCTGTGCGGCGAGCTCGAGGTGAACGACAACTGGCGCGCCATGATGCATGGCATCGACAGCGTGCAGACGCAGGCGATCCAGCTCTGGCTGGAGCCCGACAGCCGTCAGCTCGGCTGGGAGTACTCGCCGGTCGTCATCGGCTCCTACGTCGAGCCCTACTCGAGCATCGCCGACTTCACCCACCTCCTCAAGCGCGAGAGCTGGCCGGCAGATGCCGTGCCGGGCAACTTGACGTACTCCTGTGGCGTGCTCGAGGAGCAGGAGGGCGAGACCCAGCAGAGCGCTGACCAGCGCGCCGAGGAGATCGCCGTCGACTACCTGAACCACCACGTCGCGCCGGTTTTCCCGAAGGGCGTGCGCGCCGACAACCCTGACGGGCTCGACTGGAGCAAACTCGTCGCGCCGCCCGCCCTCGAGGGCGAGGAGCGGCTGCAGGACCAGTACCTGCGCGCCAACTTCGACCCCACCGAGCGCTACGTTCTCTCCGTTCCGGGCACGCAGCGCGTACGCATCAAGGCGGGGGAGACGGGGTTCGGACGACTGGTGATCACCGGAACCTGGATCGACACCGGTCTCAACATCTCAGCGGTCGAGACGGCGGCGATGGCTGGCCGTCAGGCGTCGCGGGCGATCTCTGGGATCCCGAAGACGGTGCCCGGCGAGAAAGACCTGTAGGGGCAAGCGCGGCGCTCGGGCAGCCTTCATCGGGGCCCTGCTGTCCCACCGTCTAGACCGGTCCGCCAGGTCTGTCGGCCTCTAGGGGCTTGATGAAAAACTCCCGTAGCGCTCAGTTTGCGCGCCGCAGGTCGAGATTTGGTGCGCCGCGCGCGAAGGCGATGCGGTGTCCATAGTTGAGCGTGCGCCGTGCCGAAGATCGGCCTGCGCCGCGCAAACCCAAGGGGCGCAGGGGTTTGCGCCCTCTGTCCTCGCCGAGCCTCGTCGACGATGGCACCGCATCGACTTCCTCGGCATCGACGAGAACAGAGAGCGC
>JBCCLJ010000129.1:0-20483 GCA_039026915.1 Acidobacteriota bacterium | reverse complement strand
GCACGGTGATGCTGCGGGACATTCGCGCCGGAGCCGAGTCGTCGCTGCCGACCGACCTGACCGCCGTCGACGGCTCCCTTCTTTTCTCGGCCTGGGACGATGAACACGGGCGCGAGCTCTGGATCAGCGACGGCACGCCCGCGGGGACGGTCTTGCGGCACGAGATCGCTCCCGGACCGTTGCCGTCCAGCCCGACGGAGTTCCTCGTGCAGGACGGCCGCGTGCTCTTTGCCGCGAACGATGGCACCGGCTTCGAGCTTTGGGCGATCGACCGGCCCGTGTCCAAGTCCTTCGGCGAGATCTTCCGCACGGGGTTCGAGTCGGGCAACACCAGCAGCTGGACGCAGGCGAACGATTGAAGCCCTCGAAGCTCGGCTTCGGATCGACCGGCCTCGCTCGAAAAGAGCAGAGCCAAAAGGGAAGAGGGGCGGCGGACCTGCCCGGAAGCGGTCCGCCGCAGAGGCCTCAGGCCGTCAGTCCGGCGAGCCTTCCCGCGACGATCTCGCGCGCCTCGGTCATGATCCCCTCGATGAGCTCCTGGCAGGTCGGCACGTCGTGGATCAAGCCAGCGACCATGCCGCACGACCAGGCGCCCGCGTCCATCGTGCCGTCCTTCATGATCTTCGGGTAGACGCCCGCGACTTCGCCCATGATGTCCTCGAACTTGAGGTCCTGGCCGAGATCGCGCTCCTTCTCGAGCAGGCGCTCGACGGCGTCGTTGTTGAGCACGCGCTCCGTGTTGCGCAGCGGGCGCATGATGAGGCGGGTGTCGAGCTCGGTGGCTTCGAGGATCGCCTGCTTGACGTTCTCGTGCACCGGCGCTTCCTTCGTGGCGATGAAGCGGGTGCCCATGTTCATGCCGTCGGCGCCGAGCGCCATCGCGGCGACGAGAGAGCGAGCGTCGGCCATACCGCCAGAGGCGACGAAGGGGATCTTGAGCTCCTCGGCGGCGCGGGGTAGCAGGATGAAGTTGGGGATGTCGTCCTCGCCCGGGTGGCCGCCGCACTCGAAGCCGTCGACCGAGGCCGCATCGCAGCCGATCTTCTCGGCCTTGATCGCGTGGCGCACGGCAGTGCACTTGTGGATGACCTTGATGCCGGCCGCCTTGAGCGGCTCGAGAACCGGAGCGGGGTTGTTGCCCGCGGTTTCGACGATCTTGACGCCGCTCTCGATGATGACGCGCACGAAGCCGGGATAGTCGGGCGGCGTCACCGAGGGCAGGAGTGTGAGATTGACGCCGAACGGCTTGTCGGTCATTTCGCGGCAGCGCTCGATCTCCTTGGCGAGTCCTTCGGGAGAGCCCATCGTCAGCGCGGTGATGATGCCCAGCCCACCGGCGTTGGAAACGGCCGACGCCATCTCGGCGAAGCCCACGTAGTGCATGCCCCCCTGGATGATCGGGTACTCGATGCCGAAGAGTTCGGTGATGCGGGTCTTCATGATGGATCTCCCTGTGCTGCAGGCTGGTCTAGCTCACGGCGTCGTGCCGAGGCCGGGGCAGTGTACGGGGAGAGGAGGCGTCGGCCAAGCGTGCCATCGCCGCGTGTGGAGGAAACCTCTCGCGCGCGACGGTAGACTCGATCCCGATCCACCACAGTCAGGAGGGAGCCCATGGCGCTCTTGTTCTTCGTGGCCTTCGGTCTGAGTCCCCTCGCTCTGAGCCCCAGCGCTCCGGGATCCGAGACCGTCGAGGCCGTGCGCGACATCAGCTTCAGCTCGGAACAGGCGGTTGCTGGCGCGCGCACCTACCGGCGCTCCTGTGCGCCCTGTCACAAGCGGGATCTCGGAGGTGAGGCCCTCGCTCCCGCGCTGGTCGGCGCGCGCTTCGCGACACAGTGGCGCGGACGAACCGCCGATCACCTCATGCCTCACGTGCAGCGCATGCCGCTGCTGCCGATCGGAGAACCCGGTAGCCTCTCCGAGGCCGAGTACACCAACGTGCTCGCGTTCCTCCTCGAGAAGAACGGGATTGCACCAGGAGCGCCTTTGGAGGGCGACTCGACGTCGCTGGCTGCGTTGCGCATTCCCGGAGACCGAGTGGAGGGCGGAGCGGAGCCCGATCGGCGTGGTGCCTCGGCGACGGGCATCGCCTCAGTGACGCCCGAGCGTCTCGCCTCGCCGCCCGCCGAGGACTGGCTCACCTGGCGCCGGACCCTCGACGGCCACGGCTTCAGCCCTCTGGATCTCATCGATCGTTCGAACGTCGACGAGCTGGGGGTGGCGTGGCGGCGAACACTCACGCCGGGAGAGAGCATGGCGTCACCTCTCGTTCACGATGGCGTCCTCTTCCTGCACACCTTTCCCGACACGACGCTTGCATTGGATGCGACGACGGGAGCGGAGATCTGGCGCTATGTGCACGAGCCGGACGTTCCGGCGAGCAAGAAGATGGGGCTCGCTCTCGCTGGCGACCGCGTCTTCGTACCGACCTCGGATCTGCACGTTCTGGCTCTCGATCTGCGGAGCGGGGAGCGCGTGTGGGAGCATGCGATCGAGACCGAGGTGCCGCGCGAGGAGCATCACTTCCAGCTGCGCAGTGCACCGATCGTTGCGAACGGCATGGTGCTGCAGGGAATCATGTCGTTTCGTGCTCCGCGCGGAGGCTTCGTCGTCGGTCTCGACGCTGAAACGGGAGAGGAGCGCTGGCGCTTCCACACGGTCGCGCGGCCGGGCGAGATCGGCGGCGAGACCTGGAACGATCTGCCCCTCGACGCGCGCAACGGTGGGTCGGTCTGGGTCACGGGCGCTTACGACCCCGAGCTCGACCTCGTCTTCTTCGGTCCGGCGCCGACCTACGATACGGCGCCGCTGATGGCGGCTTCCACCAAGGAGGGAGTCAACAACGATGCTCTCTTCACCAACACGACGGTCGCGCTGCGACCGAAGACGGGCGAGCTCATCTGGTACTACCAGCACCTGGCCAACGACCAGTGGGATCTCGACTGGGCCTTCGAGCGCCAGCTGGTCGAGCTGGCGGTTGACGGCAAGCTGCGCAAAGCGGTCGTCACGGTCGGCAAGTCGGCGATCGTCGAAGCCCTCGACGCTGAGACGGGCGAGTACCTCTTCTCGATCGATCTTGGCTTGCAGAACGTCATTCGTGCGATCGACCCGCAGACGGGAGAGAAGACGATCTGGCAGGACTCGCATCCGAGCCTGACGACGCCGCGCCTGATCTGCCCGACGGCGGTCGGCGCGCGCAGCTGGCCGCCGACGAGCTACGACCCGCGTCGGCGACGGCTCTTCCTGCCGCTGACGGAGGGCTGCATGATCGGCGGCCCCGAGGGTTTCAAGGGGCTGTTGACCTCGGGAGTCGGCCTGAAGATGGCCCCTCATCCCGCGAGCAGCGACGGCAACATGGGGCGTCTGCAGGCGGTCGATCTGGGGCGTCGGCAGATGGCCTGGAGTTACCGGCAAGAGGCTCCCTGGGTGAGCTCGACGCTCGCGACCGCCGGCGACGTCGTCTTCGCCGGCGACCTCGAGCCGTCGCTCAAGGCCTTCGATGCGGCGACGGGCGAAGTGCTCTGGCGTCAGCCGCTCGGCGACACTCCGGGATCGACGCTGATTACCTACGCCGTCGACGGGGTTCAATATGTCGCCGTGGTCGTCGGTCAGCCCAACAACGTCACTCGTGACTGGGACCGTATCCGACGTCAGTTTGCGGAGGAGAGAGGTGAGACAGTGCCTCCCTCCCCGGCGGGCGGCGCGGCGATCGAGGTGTTTCGCCTTGCGAACTAGCTGCGGTCTGAGCCTGCTCCTCTCGACAGCTCTCCTCTTCTCCTGCTCCGAGCCCATCTCCGAAAGGGCTCTGGCCCTCGACGGTTGGCAAGCCTGGCACGATCAGCGCGTCGCGGATCTCCTCGGTGACGCCGGCTGGCTCGATTTGACGGGACTGCACTGGCTGCGGCTCGAAGAGGACTCCGAGGGGCGCCAGCGAGGCACGGTCAGCGTTGGCCCCGGGACGGAGAACCTCGTCGTTCTGGAGCCTCGCCCCAGCCTCGAAGGCGCGCCAGCGACGCTCGCCGAGCTCGAGATCGATCCGCCCGACCGCTTCGAGATCGTGGCGGCACCGGGTGCCGGCTTGTCCCTCGAGGGGGTCTCTCTTCCCGAGAATCAGAGCCGCTCTCTCTGGCTCGAAGACTCCGAAGACGCCTCGATGAAGCGGCTTGCCGAGGTGCGACGAGGACCGCTCGCGATGACGTTGATCGTTCGCGGTGGCAACTGGGCAGTGCGCGTCCGCGACCGTTCGATCGACTCTGAGGCACTGCTTGGCGACCTGGACGTGTGGCCCGCTTCGGAGGAGTGGGTCATCCCGGCTCGCTTCGAGGCTTTCGAAGACGTGCGTGACGTCGAGGTGCCGAATGTCACTCCGTTCGAGTACGACCAGAAGTCGGTGGGCGAGATCGTGCTGACGCTTCCGGGAGAGAACGAGGAGCGGCGGCTTTTGGCCTTGGGGACTTCACTCGAAGAGCCGCTCTTTCTCATCGTCGCCGACGAGACCAACGGCCGCAGCACGTATGGCGGCGGGCGCTACATGTACCCCGAACCGCCTGACGCCGACGGAAACCTCTGGGTCGACTTCAACCGGCTCTACAACCCACCCTGCGCCTTCACCGGGTGGGCGACGTGTCCGCTGCCGCCGCGGCAGAACCGGGTGGACGTCGCGATCGAGGCGGGGGAGAAGGCCTGGGACCACCCGTATTGAGCGAGCTCGCGCGGTCGCATCAGCCGTTGGCCAGCTGTAGCTGAACCCTCACAGGAACCATTGCAGACTCGCGCCTCGACGGTGTCTCCGGAGAGTTGAGCTGCCCGGGACAAGTGGGCTTGACCCTTGCCTCGAGAACGACGCCTTTCGAGCCTGCCTCGAGCGCCAACCGAAAGCGGAGGAGGGCTCCGTGGCAGGAAACCTTCAGCTCCGTCGTGACGATCCCTTCATCGCCGGCCCCCGGCTGTGCCGAGATCGGAAGCTCGAAGAAGTCGTCGAAGCGCGGGTGCAGGCCGTAGGTGGTGTCGAGGGGAAGGGCGAGACCCTGGAAGCTCAGCGTTGGAGTTCGTCTGGCGTCGAGGACGCTCAGCAGTGCCGATCGATCCAAGTGCACTGCCACGAGGCCGCCAGCCGCTGAGACGGTGTCCGTTGCCCCGGACTGAACCTCAACGTTTGCGGAACCTGCGGGTAGCTGTTGCGGGCCCACTCCGGCCAGGAGCTGCCGGCGGGCGGAGTCGACCGCGAATCGCGTTTGGACCTGGCGGGGGTGACTCCAGTCCTTCGACAGGTATGTTGCGACCTCGGACTTACGCGGCACCCCTGTGACGCGTACGTCGATGTCCTCGGAGTTCTCGAAGGTACTTGCCGGCGACGGCGCTCGCACGAGAAGCTCATACGAGTGGGAGGTCGAGTCCAGGGAAGCACGGAGGGACTTGGCGATTCGTCCTGGCCGTGCGTAGTGGTCCCCGTTCGTCTCCTGTGCCACGCGCCGAAGGGTCTCCACACCCCAGTCGTTGAGGCGCGTCGTCCTTGCTTGCGGGACCTCGGGCCTGCGGTCGACCGGGCTACTGGACATGTCGAAGGCGGAGGCCCTTCGGCTTCCGCCTCCGCCCAGTGTGAACGCCTGCACATTCCAGCCGTGCATTGAGAGGAAAGGGCCGAGGATCTCGTAGGCCTGCGGCCGGCGAGAGAGGTTGGGCGGTCGCGGATCTGCCTCGGGTGCACGCTTCTGTCGAAGGCCGCGTGAGAAAAGGAGGGCGACCTTGGGGCCGGGAACGTCAGAGAGGAGCAGGAAGGCCTGAAGCAGCGAATTGATGCTGCCTCGCCCGATCGCTGTGGAGCCTCTCGGCAAGAGGGCGTCCAGGGCCGCGAGCGCCTCAGCTTTGTCGGGACGTGGTGATACCAGTTGCTCTGGAAGGACCGGAGCGAACGGAGCACCACCCCGAGACACGATCCAGGCGGCTTCGAGCCCGAGAGATTCGGAAGCGGGCAGCGATCGGTCGTCCTTCACCTTCTCGTCGAGAGCCTCGAAGGCGCTGCGGATGCTCGTCACGTCTCGTGAGGCGACTGCGTCCACGAGATCCAAGCCGGCTCGCACCACGTGCCGATCGGTGGTGAAGGGATGAAGCAGGCGTGAACTTTCCCCCAAAGCAACCAGTGCGACGCGGTCCTTGGGGTTCAAAGCGCCGAGTTCCTGGCGGAGCGCGGCGACGGCCTGCTGAATCAGCGGCGGCGGTGTCCAGACCAGGTCCAAAACCACGAGGACAGAGCGACCCACTGCGGAGTCCACCCCCTCGGACGCTTCCGACGAAGTCCCCAGCTCTCGAAAGCGCTCGACCTCCAACTCCAGATCGCCCATCGTCACCTGGAACCTGGCGCCGTTCAGGCCGCGAATTGGCGTTCCACCCTTGTGCACGCGTACGTGGAGCTCGGCGGTCCTTGCTGCGACCAGAGGAACCCCGTCTCCGGAGTCCGAGTCGATGACGACAGCTCGCCCTGGCGCTTTGACCTCTTGTGCAGAGAGACCGGCGGCCACGACGAGCAAGGAGGCTCCGGCAAGAAAACAGCAGACTGCGAGGACTCTCTTCACACCCTGTTCCCCCTCATTTGCCCACTCGATCAGACTTCGCCTCAACCGCCCATGGACTTCCGCCGCAGCCTTCGCATCCCTCCGATCCAACGGTCGATGTCGTCGCCCTTGCGGCGCACGTACTCCTCGACCTCCGGGTGGGGAAGGATGTGGAAGCGCTCTTCGCGCAGGCCTTCGACGACGCACTGCGCCAGTTCGTCGGCTTCGATGATGCCGTCCGTCTGGCCATCGCCGAGGCTGCGCGGTGCCATCGCCGTGTTGACGCCCTGCGGACAGAGCACCGAGACGCCAATGCCGTCGTCGCCGTGGGTGATCGCGAGGAACTCGGCGAGCTTGATGGCCGCTGCTTTGCTGACGGAGTAGGGGCCCGAGCCGATCGCCGCGAGCAGGCCTGCGGCGGAGGAGGTGTTCAAGAGGTAGCCGCTGCCGCGCTCGATCATCCCGGGGAGCACGGCCCGCGCGGCATAGAGGTGCGACAGGACGTGCAGCTCCCACTGACCCTGCCAGGACTCGTTGGGTGCGTCGGTGAGCAGGCCGGCGGCGCCGGCGCCGGCGTTGGAGCAGAAGAGGTCGATGCGACCGAAGCGCTCGACGGCGGCGTCAGCCAGCGCTTGGACCTGTGCCTCGTCGGTGACGTTGCAGGCCATGCCTTCGCAGCCGATGTTTTTGGCTGCCGCGAGCACTCTTTCTTCGTCGAGGTCGGCGAGCATCACCCCCGCTGCGCCTTCCGCCAGGAAGGCCTTGGCCATCGCTTGTCCGATGCCACCGCTGCCGCCGGTGATCACGGCAACCTTGTCTTTGAGCTCCATCTGCTGGCCTCCTGAAAGCTGTTCGGCGAGGCCTCATGTTCGCACGGCCTTGGCTTTGTTTGACATTCTCATGCATGAGAACAATAATGTTCTCATGCATGAGAACATTGGTTCCAAGCGACGCAAGCTCATTCTTCACCCCGTTCGTCTGCGACTCCTGAACGAGTTGACAGGGCGTCGGATGACAGCGCGGCAGCTCGCGCGAGCGCTGCCGGAGGTCTCGCAGGCTTCTCTCTACCGTCACCTGACGCTGCTTTCCGAGGCGGGCGTTCTGGAGATCGTCTCCGAACGAAAGATCCGCGGCGTCGTGGAACGAACCTTCACGGTCGCCGAAGGGCAGTCACGCCTGAGCTCGGAGGACCTGCGCGGTATGTCCGAGGAGGACCACCTCGAGGCGTTTCAGCTCTTTCAAGCGGTCCTCGCCGGGCGTTTTGCCGAGTCGATCCGTTCGGAGAGCTTCGAGCAACTCGGCAAGGCAGGTTTGAGCTATAACGCCACGGCTCTCTATCTCACGGAGGCAGAGCGCGGAGCTTTAGCCGAGCGCTTTGCCGAGGCCCTCGAGGGCTTCACCGAGGCAGGGCCGGGAGAGGGGCGGCGGCGCTACACCTTGGCGTCGGTCGTGATCCCCGAGGCAGCGACGTGCGAATCCGCGGACACTGAAGAGAAAGTTGACGAGGCATGACTCTGTACTTCGAGGAAGAGGGCAGCGGCGAGGAGACGATCGTCTTCTTGCATGGATTGGGCGTCAGCGGCTGGATGTGGACCGAGCAGGTTGAGGCGCTGCGCAGCGAGTGGCACTGCCTGAACGTGCACCTTCCCGGAAACGGCGAGAGCCACGAGATCCCGTGGCTCTCCCTTGCCGACTCTGCAGACGCGGTCGCCGAGGTGATTCGGAGCCACGGAAAAGGCTCCCGGGCGCACGTCGTCGGTCTCTCGCTCGGGGGCTACGTCGGGCTTCACCTCTTGGCTCGCCACCCCGACGTCGTGCGGAAGATGGTGATCAGCGGCGTGACCACGCGGCCTCTGCAACCCCGGTTCGTCTGGTGGCCGCTCACGCGGCTCGTTGCGTTCTTCTCGGGCTTCGGCTTCGTCGCCAAGCTCAGCGCGCGATCCATGCAGCTCCCGCCCGAGACGGTTCCTCTGTACCTGCACGATGCACGGCGCCTGAGCTCGCGTACGATCCGTCGCGTCTACGACGAGGTGCTCGAGATCGAGCTCCCGGAGCAGCTGGCCGAGAACGAAAGACCGCTTCTTGCCGTCGCCGGCCAGGCTGAGGCGAAGTCGGTGCTTGCATCGCTGGAGGACCTTCGCTCGATCGTCAATACGAGCTGCCGGATCGCCCCGGACGTGCATCACGCCTGGAACGCCGAGCGCCCCGATCTCTTCACGCAGATGATTCGCAGCTGGGTTTCAGGCGACGAACTGCCGGAAGAGCTCGTTGTTCCGGCTTGATGCGCCCCGCGAAACCTGCGGCCCGTCCCACTCGTAGGGTGCGACAGAAGGGGGAAACATGCTTGGAAGAGTAAACAACAGTATTGATCTCGTGCGGGCGAGTTGGAGCGTCCTGAAGGCGGACAAGGAGCTCCTCGTCTTTCCGGTGATCTCGTCCGTGGTGCTGGTCGTGGTTCTGGCCACTTTTCTCGTGCCCACGGCCGTTCTGAGCCCTACGCTCCTCGAAGGGCTCGATGGCGAGACTCTGAGTCCTGTGGCTCTCATCGGGGCGTTCCTGCTGTACTTCGTCGAGTACGCCATCATCATCTTCTTCAACACGGCGCTCGTCGGCGCGGCGATGATCCGTCTCGACGGCGGCGATCCCACGGTGGCCGATGGACTGCGCATCGCGACATCACGCCTCGGCACCATCCTCGGCTACGCGGCTCTGGCAGCGACGGTCGGAGTGATTCTGCGCGCGATCCGCGAACGCTCGGGAACGCTGGGAAGGGTCGTCGCGGGTCTCTTCGGTCTCGCCTGGAGTCTGGCGACCTACCTCGCGGTCCCGGTTCTCGTCGTCCGAGGAGGCAGCCCCGTCGATGTGGTCAAGGAGAGCTCCGCGATTCTCAAGCGCACCTGGGGTGAGCAGATCGCCGGCAATCTCGGCATGGGCCTCGCCTTTACGATCGTCTACCTCGGCGTCTTCGTCTGTGGCCTCGTCCTGGTCGCCCTGGCCAACGCGGTGGGCTCGGGCATTCTCGTCGTCCTTGCCATCGCCCTCCTCGTGCTGGCTCTCCTCCTGACCGGCCTCGTGCACTCGGCCCTGTCCGGGATCTACTCGGCGGCCCTCTATCGCTTCGCGATGGGGCAGAGCATCGGGAGCGGCTTCGATCGGAGTGCTCTCGAAAGCGCGTTCACCACCCGTTGACCCGACGGCCAGCTCTGGAGCCTCGCTTGACTCGCGCTAGAGCTAGGTCCGGTCCCGCGCCGCCTTGAGCGCCCTCTTCGCGTAGACCTTCGCGAGATGCGCGCGGTACTCCTCCGACGCGAACAGGTCGCCCATCGGCTCGTCGACGACGAGGCTTGAGGCGGCAGCGTCGATCGCCTCGTCGGTCGGCGCTGAGCCAACGAGGGCTGCCGCGACGGCTGAGCCGTCGAGCGGAGCGGCGGTGGCGCCATTCAGGGCGAGGCCGGCGCCAGTGCATCGGCCGGAATCGTCGACCGTGACGAAGGCGGCGGCGCCGACGACGGCGTAGCCGGAGGCCGGGTGCTCGAACTTGAGGTAGGCGGAGCCGGTCTTGCCTTCGCGCGCGGCGAGCGACGGAATCTCGATGGCGGTGACGACTTCGTCTTCGCCAAGGTCGGTCATCAGCAGGTCGATGAAGAAGTCCTCCGAAGCGACCGTGCGAGCGCCGCTCGGGCCCTGCAGGTGAATCGTGGCGCCCGTGGCGAGCAGCGTCGCCGGCAGGTCCGAGCCGGGGTCGGCGTGGGCGATGTTGCCGCCGATCGTGCCGCGGTTGCGGACCTGATTGTCGCCGATGTGACCGGCCGCCTCGGCGACCAGCGCTGCATGCTCGGCGAGCTGGCTCGATGCGGCGATGGCGTTGTGGGTCGTCAGCGCGCCGATACGCACGCTGCCGCCATCCACCGAGACGCCCTTCAGCGCGTCGATGCGGCCGATGTCGATGACCGTCGCCGGCTGCGCGAGTCGCAGCTTCATCATCGGGATGAGGCTGTGACCGCCAGCAATGAGCTTGGCGTCCTCGTGCTCGCCGAGGAGCTGGAGGGCTTCTTCGACGGAGCTGGCGCGAAGGTAGTCGAACTGTGCTGGGTACATGGTGGCTCCTTGGCAGGATCTAACTTGAGACTCGGATCTTGTTTCGGGCTTGCGGTTGGCGGTGTGGGTGTGTGGGGTAGGGACTTGGATCAGGTTGCCGCGAGCGGATGCGAAGCATCTGCAAGCCCCCGGGGATCGGCAGCGCCCTTGCGACTGCGTCGCTTGGGCGCTGCGCTCTTCGCAATGACGCGAAGCGGGGCGTGGCTCGGCGTCACAGGCTCTACCGGATCCCTCTAAGCTCCCTGAATCGCCTTCCAGACGCTTTCGCTGGACAGCGGCATGTCGAGGTTCTTCACTCCGTAGGGCTCGAGCGCATCGATGACGGCGTTGACGACCGCGGGCGGAGCCGCGATGGCGCCGGCCTCGCCGACGCCCTTCACACCCAGCGGGTTGTGCGGGCACGGCGTCACCGTGCGATCGAGGTCGAAGTTGATGAGGTTGTGGATCTTTGGCACGGCGTAGTCCATCAGGCTGCCGCTCAGGAGCTGGCCGTCGTCGTCGTAGACGGCGTTCTCCCAGAGCGCCTGGCCGATGCCCTGCACCAGTCCGCCGTGGATCTGCCCTTCGACGATCAGCGGGTTGATGACGTTGCCGACGTCGTCGCAGGCCGCGTACTTGAGCAGGCTGACTTCACCGGTCTCGGTGTCGACTTCGACGACGCAGATGTGCGTTCCGAAGGGGTAGGTGAAGTTGGCCGGATCGTAGAAGGTCGAGGCGCGCAGTCCGGGCTCGAGGTCTTCGGGGTAGTTGTGAGCGAGGTGTGCCTGCAGCGCGACGTCGCCCCAGCCGACGGCCTTGTCGGCCGAGCCCTTGACGCTGAAGCCGTTCTCTTCGAAATCGATGTCTTCCCAGCTCGCTTCGAGCAGGTGCGCCGCGATCTTCTTCCCTTTTTCGATGACCTTGTCGACGCTCTTCCAGATGGCGCTGCCGCCAACGGCTGCCGAGCGCGAGCCGTAGGTGCCCATGCCGAACTGCACCTGATCCGTGTCACCGTGGATGACCTCGACCTGGTCGACCTCGAGGCCGAGCTTCTCGGCGACGATCTGAGCGAACGTCGTTTCGTGGCCCTGCCCGTGAGCGGAGGAGCCGGTGTAGACCGTGACGCTACCCGTCGGGTGCACGCGGACTTCGCCGCTCTCGTAGAGCCCGGCCTGCGCGCCGAGGCTGCCGACGACGGCAGAGGGTGCGATGCCGCAGGCTTCGATGAAGCTCGAGAAGCCGATGCCGATCTGCTTTCCGTGGGCGGCACCGCTTCTGAGCTTGGCCTGCTCGGCGCGCATCCCGTCGTAGTCCGCGAGCTCGAGCGCGCGGTCCATCGCCGGGTCGTAGTTGCCGGAGTCGTACTCGAGGGCGACCTGCGTCGGGTAGGGAAAGTTGTCGGGTGCGACGAAGTTGCGTCGCCGTACTTCGACCGGGCCGAGGCCCGTCACCTTGCCGGCCTCCTCCATGATGCGCTCGACCAGGTAGGTCGCCTCGGGGCGCCCGGCGCCGCGGTAGGCGTCGACCGGAGCCGTGTTGGTGAAGGCGCCGATGACGTGCACGTGAATCGCGGGCATGTCGTACTGGCCCGAGAGCAGGGTGCCGTAGAGGTAGGTCGGGACCGACGGCGCGAAGGTCGAGAGGTACGCACCCATCGCGGCGTAGGTGTCGACCTTGAAGCCGAGGATCTTGCCGTCCGCGTCGAGCGCGATTTCGGCCGTCGACCAGTGGTCGCGTCCGTGAGCGTCGGTGAGGTTGGTCTCGGTCCGTGTCGCCGTCCACTTGACGGGCTGGGCGAGCAACCGCGAGCACATGGCAACGATCGCTTCGTCGGCGTAGAACATGATCTTGCTGCCGAAGCCGCCGCCGACCTCCGGGGCAATGACGCGTACCTTGTGCTCGGGCATGCCGATCGCCGCCATGCACATCAGCAGGCGGTGCACGTGCGGGTTCTGGGTCGTCATGTGCAGGGTGAGGTCACCCTTGGTCGGATCGTAGTCGGCGATCGTCGCGCGCGGCTCGATGGCGTGAGGGATGAGCCGGTTGTTGCGCACGTCGATCTTGGCGACGTGAGCGGCGTTCTCGAAAGCTGCGGCGACCTTCTCGGCGTCGCCGAGCTCCCAGTCGAAGGCGACGTTGTTGGGCGCTTCGTCGTGGACCACCGCACCGCCGGCGTCGCTGACGGCCTTCCTGGGGTCGTGCACTGCGGGCAGCGCTTCGTAGGAGAAATCGACCTGATCGACGGCATCGCGAGCGATGTAGCGGTCGGTCGCGACGACGACGGCGACGGCGTCACCGACGTAGCGCACCTGGCCGCGCGCGAGCATGTGGTGCTCGGGCGTAATGAGGCCGGGAACGAGCCAGCCCGTCGGGATGAGGCCCGGCATGCCGGCGCGGTCGGCGTCTTCGGCGGTGAAGACCGCGACGACGCCCTCGGTGGCGAGAGCGGCCGAGGCATCGATACCCGTCACCTTGGCGTTCGCGTAGGGACTGCGCACCATGGCGCAGTGCAGCATGTCGTCGAGCTTGAAGTCGTCGGTGTACTTGCCGCGACCGGTGATCAGAGCGGGATCTTCGCGACGCTTGATGGCGGTTCCGAGAATCTTGCCCATGCTCGAACTCCCGCTCAGCTGTTGTCGGCCGCGTGCTGTACGGCCTTGACGATGTTCTGGTAGCCGGTGCAGCGGCAGATGTTGCCCTTCAGGCCCTCGCGAATCTCAGCTTCGCTCGGCTGGGGGTTCTGCTCGAGCAGGTAGGCGGCGCTCATGATCATGCCGGGAGTGCAGTAGCCGCACTGCAGGCCGTGCTCTTCCCAGAAGCCTGTCTGCAGGGGATGGAGCTGCTCGCCGTTGGCGAGACCTTCGATCGTCGTGACCTTGGCGCCGTCGGCCATGACCGCCAGCTGCGTGCAGCTCTTCACGGCCTCGCCGTCGACGTGCACGGTGCAGGCACCGCACAGGCTCGTTTCACAACCGACGTTGGTCCCAGTCAGCTTCAGCTCTTCGCGCAGGAAGTGCACCAGCAGCGTGCGCGGTTCGACCTCGCGCTCGATCTCCTTGCCGTTGACCTCGAGTTTGATGCTCAGACCCATAGCGTTCGTCCTCTCGTGCTGTTGCTGTGGCGGTTGTGTCGGTTACGGCTCTCCCGTCAGGCGCAGCCGCGTTGGATGATGAAGAAGGCGGCGATCGCCAGAAGGGCGAGGCCGAGAAGAAGCGGGGCCACGCGGTTGGCGCCCTCGCCCGCGGGCGTTGCGGCAAGGGCTGCGACCGGCTCGACAGGCTCTGGCGTCGCCGAGGCCGTCGCGGGTTCAGGCGTCTCCGTCTCCGACGGTGCAGCCTCGACGGCGGTCTCGGTCACGGACTCCTCGGCAACGGGCTCCGACTCCTTGAGGCCTCGAATCTGTTGGTCGAGCCCCTTGAGGCCCTGCTTGGTGATGACCTTGGCGGAGCTCTCGACGAGGCGCTGGCCGACGCTCGCAATGCGACCGCCGACCTGGGCGTCGATCTCGTAGGTGAGCTTGGTACCGCCGGGGTCGTCCGCGAGGGTCAGGGTGCCGTTGCCGTTCATGAAGCCCGGCGCTCCCTTGCCTTCGATCGTCAGGTCGTAGCTGTTGGGTGCATCGATGTTGCTGAGCTGCACCTCGCCCTCGAAGACGCCCTGTACCGGACCGACCTTCATCTTGAGCCGGCCTTCGTACTGGTTTTCACCGACCTCGCGAAGGTCCTCGCAGCCCGGCAACGTCTTCGAAAGAACGTTGGGGTCGAGCAGCGCCCGCCAGACGAGTTCACGGGGAGCGTCGAGAATGTAGTCGCCAGCGAGTTTCATCCGATGCCTTCGTTCAGTTCGCGCCGGCCCGACTTTGGCGTCGCTGTGCAAGTTCCTGCTGGAGGAGGCAGGCACTTGGGTCACCAAGGAGGCGCTGATGGGAAGTCTAGATGTTTCTACCACAGTGAAGTTCAGCTTCTGGAAGCCGAGATGAAGGTCATCAGCGCTCGTTCGCAGACGGGGTCCAGGCGCCTGCCGCGTCTCGGTCTTCCACGATCCACGTGGCGTCCGCCGTCGCACTAGCCTTGGCCGATTCACCCCGAACGGAAGAGGAAGTGGCTGTATGGACGTGTTGGCTTGGATCGAGAGTACGTCTGTTGCCGTGTGGGTCCGGGAGTCCGTTTCGCTCTGGGCCTATCCGGGCATCTTGTCGTTCCACACTTTCGGTCTGGCGTTCGTCGTCGGCACGAGCACCGCGATCAGTCTGCGCGTTCTGGGTGTCGCCTCCGCCGTTCCGCTGCCGGCGATGCGCGGCTTTCTCCCCGTGTTCTGGGTGGCGCTGTGCCTGAACACGCTCTCGGGAGGCCTCTTGCTCGCGGCCTTCGCGACGACGACCAGCGTCAACCCCATCTTCGTGACGAAGATGATCCTCGTCGTCTTGGCGGTGGTCATCACTGCGCGCCTCGGGCGCGCCATGAAGACTGCCAAGGGCGAGGCCGACGCTGGTCAGAAGCGTCTCGCCCTCGCCTGTATCGGCCTGTGGACGGTCGCCATGATCGCTGGACGGATGACCGCTTACCTCGATCTGGTCAAGGGCCTGCTGGGCGTCGAATGACCGCGATCGAAGCAAGGAGCCAACGATGATCGACCGCATCTCGGACGTCATGAAGCAGGGTTGGGTCGAGGACCTGATCCTTCGCTTCGATCTCTTTCAGCCGGCCTGCGAGACGGCGCACTTTCTCGGTTTGGCACTCCTGCTGGGAACCGTCGGACTGCTCGATCTTCGGCTGCTCGGCGTCGCACCCAGCGTGCCGATCGCGGCGTTGCACCGGTTCGTGCCGTGGGGCATCGCCGGCTTTGGCGTCTGCCTGGTGAGCGGAATGCTGATCATGGTGGGCGATCCTTTCCGTGAGCCCAGCTGGTACATGCGCAATCTGAGCTACCAGCTGAAGATGCTTCTCATCGCCCTGGCGGGCGTCAACGCGGTTCTCTTCTACGCCACGGGCGTCGGCAAGCAGGTGGAGCAGCTGGCGCCTGGCGAAGACACGCCGCGCGCCGCGAAGGTGATTGCCGCTGTGTCTCTGGTTCTGTGGATCGGCGTCATGTACTTCGGGCGCATGCTGCCTTGGGAGGACGCGCTGTACATGGTCTTCGAGAACCCGGAAGACTGGCAGCCGTGAGGACAGGCACCCTTGAAGCCTGGTGTCCCTGACTTCTGGCGACTCTGAGGATCTTCGGGAGCGAAGGCCGGGCTCCACCGATGGGGCTCCCTCGAATCAGGGTCCCGCCGTGGCGGGTCGCCGTCAGGCCTGGCGAGGAGTGATCGAAGGCCCGAGCGTTCTCAGGCCAGGCTTGGCGTCGACGTGCGGGTCGGTGGGTTCGACCCGCTCCGGCTCGCTCAGACTTGTGCGATCTGCGTTCGATCTGGTTGACATAGTGGGTATACTGTGTATACTGTGCATATGCCAGATCGAGAAAGCCGGACGGTGCTTGCCGAAGACATCGTGCTCTCGCAGGCCGATGCCCGCCCGATGTACCGACAGATCCAGGACCGCGTGCGGGAGCTCGTTGCTTCCGGGGACTGGCCGCCCGGTGCCGAGATGCCCTCCATCCGTCAGCTCGCCATTGGTCTGCGGGTCAGCGTCATCACCGTGAAGCGCGCCTACCTCGAGCTGGATCGGGAGGGCGTGATCCAGACGCGTCAGGGTAAGGGCAGCGTTGTTGCGGAGAACCCGGGGCTCGGCCTGCAGATCAAGCAGCGCGAGCTCGACGCACTGCTCGAAAGGGTCGCGCGGCTGGCTGCCGAGACCGGAGACTCCGTCGAAAGCGTGATCGGCAGGTTGCGCGCCGTCATGGCGCCCGACTCGACGAACCAGGACCGTGAGAGTCACGCCGAAGGCGAGACCGAGGAGAAGACAGCATGAACGAATGGGCCCTCCGTCTCGAAGGCGTCGAGAAGAACTACCGCGGCTTTGCTCTGCAGCCGCTGACGCTGACATTGGAGCACGGCGGCATCCTGGGGCTCATCGGTCCCAACGGCGCCGGGAAGAGCACTCTGATGCGCATTCTGCTCGGACTCGTCCGAGCCGATGCGGGGAGGGTCGAAGTGCTCGGCCTGCCGATGCCGGATCGTCAGGTCGAAGTGAAGCGGGACGTCGGCTATATGGCCGAGGACCTTCGGCTCTACGACCAGGCTTCGCTCGCTTGGCACATGCGCTTCGTCGCGAGGGTCTTTCCGTCTTGGGACGACGCTTACGCGCGGGGGCTGCTCGACCGCTTCGATCTCGAACCGGATCTCGGCGTGAAGGGCATGTCGCACGGTCAGCGCATCAAGGCGGCGCTCCTCCTCGTGCTGGCGCGACGCCCCAGGCTCCTGGTTCTCGACGAGCCGACGACGGGCCTCGATCCCGTCGTGCGTCACGAGGTCCTCGCCGAGATCATGGACGTCTTGGAGGACGAGAGCCGGTCGGTCCTCTTCTCTTCGCACAACACGCAGGACGTCGAGCAGATCTCCGACACGATCGCCTTCCTCGATCAGGGGCGCCTCCTCGACGTCAAGGACCGCGAGTCCTTCGTCGACTCCTGGTCGCGGCTGCGCCTGGAGGTGAGCCGAGCGGGCCAGCTGCCGGAGATCGACGGCGTGATCTTCGATCGCCCCCGCGGCAGCGTGCTCGTCGCCACGACCAATCGCTGGGACGACGAGCTTCGCCAGCTTCTGCAGGCGGCCGGGCTCACCGTACGAACCGCGGAGCCGATGACCCTGGAGGAGATCTTCCTTGCCAACGTACAGCTCAGCCGTCGCGGTGCCGCCGCTTTTGCCGCGGCCCGCACGCAGCTGCTTTCTCGAGGTGCCGCATGAACCTGCCGCTCGTTCGCCAGCTGATCGTCAAGGACCTCTATCTGCACCGTTGGCCGCTCTTCGGCCTCGCCGTTGCCGTACCGGCCGTCGCCCTCAGCCTGTCGCTCTGGGGCGGAACGAACTGGAGCCACGTCGGCATGGTGCTGATGAGCAACACCATGATCTGGCTTGGCTTCTTTCTGCCGATCGCCACGGTGAGCAAGGAGCAAAAGGCCTTCCTCTTCAGCCTGCCGATGTCCGCGGTCGAATACACCGCCGCCAAGCTCGCCGTCACCAGCCTCGTCTTTCTGGGACCGTGGCTCGTGTTCGTGGCGGTCATGCCTCGAGTCGTCGAATCCCACGGCGCGCTCGCGCGCGGCGCGACGGTTCCGGCGCTCCTCTTGATGGGGGTCTTCTTCGTCTGGCTGCTCCTGACGACCGGCGTGACCCTGGTCTTCGAGTCGCTGACGGCGACGCTCTTCTCCGGCTTTCTCGTCGTCGTGCTCGTCTTCGCCTTCATTCCGCTGATGCGCTACGTGCCGCGATCCATTCTCGAGCACTGGGCGAGCGGGCGGGTGGTGTGGGACCCGCCGGTGCTCGGGCTCGTCGCTGGACAGATCGTCTTCGCGATCGGCGTCGTCGCGGCGACCTTTGCGCTGCAGTCGAGACGTCGTTCGCTGATCTGACGCGCTGAGAGGAGTTACGCCCGCGCGGCGGTGCGGCTCGTCGGGTCGCTGGAATCGGTGTGCGCCGAGCGCTGACGGCGTCTCTGTGCTCGGCGAGTCGTCGGCGGGCCGAGGGGGCGTTGAAGCCGATGCGAGGAACCACCCGCAACATGACGGAAAGAAAGGATGTCGAGATGAAGAAACGGAACTTCGAGAACGGGGGCGTCGAACGCTGGGCGCGCAAGGTGGGACCTTGCCTGGTCGTTGCCATCATCGTCCGGGGCGTGCTGTCGGGCGCCGCACCCGGCGAGGCGTCGATGGGGGCACACGGCTCCGACCTGTCGGCTGCCGAGATCGCCGCGTCTGCCCGGCAGGTGGCCGGAGGAGATGCTCTCCTCGCGGTGACGTCGCTGCGCCGTGAGGGCGCCGTCGACCTTTCGAGCCCCATGTTCGGCGAGCTCAGCGGCACCTGGACGGTGCTTTCGAACCCTGGAACGAAGGGCTACCAGCTGGCGGACTTCGGCCAGGGAGCGACGGCGACCGGATGGAACGGAGCCCGCGGCTGGGAGGAGAGCATGATGGGCCTTCGCGATCTGGCTCCGGCCGAGGTGGCGATCAATCGCGTCAACTGGGACGTGCACCTGCTCGCCGCGCTCGAGCGCGAGGGCAAGCTCGGGGCGCTCCGGCGCGCCGCTGACGCGGAGATCGATGGCCAGGTGCACTACGTGCTCGAGGTCGCTCCCGAGGGCGCCCTCTCAGCGGACGTCGGCACCCGTGTTTTCGTTCACCCTGAGAGCTTTCAGGTGACCCGCATCCAGATGACCTTGTTGATTCCGGAGATGGGCTCGACCGCCGTAGTGCACGACTACTCGAACTACGTCGCGGTCGAGATCCCGGGGAGTGGAAGCGTGAGGCTGCCGCAGCGCATCGAGCAGTCGATCGAGAACGTCTTCGACCTGACGATCGTGCTCGCCGAAACCGAGGTCAACGGCGCGGTGGACGAGCAGAGGTTCGAGCCACCCGGTGCCTGAGGGCCGCGAGTGCAGAGCGTCACGGGCGCACGTACTGCACGACGGGGTCGTCCTCGCTGTCGAGCTCTGCGAGGTTCGCGGCCACCAGTTCGCCCCGGAGATGCAGGTACTCGACGTGAGCTCCCGCTTCCTCCAGGCCGAGCAGCACGGTGTATCCCTTGAGCGTGTCGAAGAGCGACCGCGAGACGTCGGCGACGGTGCGAGGCTCGGAACAGTAGTCGAGGATCTGCCCCAGTCGCTCGTCGTGTGAGTCCTTGATCTCCTCGACTCGCTTTTGCAGATCGTCGAAGGGCGGCTCGTGTCCTCCGAGGCACTGGGTCACGCCTTGCTGCTCGGCGATCTTGTCGAGCGACTCGAGGTAGTGCGCGAGGCCCATGTTCAGGGTGATCGACTCGGGTGCCTGGTGCGGCGTGATGCGGCCGAGCACGTGATCGGCCGTCAGCAGGTGATCGTCGACGCGCAGGCAGACCTGGCCCGGGCAGTGCCCGGGAACGTGGGTCACGCCGATCTCGAGGTCCTCGGATCCCGCACCCAGCGGCGCCACGACCGAGGCACCGTCCTCCAGCAGGAAGTCGACGGCGGTGGAGCGGTAGTGCGACTTCGGGTGCTTGTACATCGCCATCAGCTGCTCGCGCTTGCCTTCGGAGAGGCCGCAGCGCCTCAGATAGACGGCGAGCTGCTTCGAAGCAACGACGACCCGCTCTTCGTAGTGCGAGAGGATGCGCCGGTCGAGGACGTGGACTCCGATCGGCGCGTCGGTGTGCTGACGGACGAAGCGAAGGCCTCCGAAGTGATCCATGTGGCCATGGGTGACCAGGAGGCAGTCCACGTCGGCCAGGGTGCAGCGGTAGCCGAACTTCGTCTCGAGCGATGCAAACGCCTCGACCAGGTTCCGGTTCGACGATTCGCGCGGCGATCCGCAGTCGACGAGAATGCGCCGCTCGCCGTCGTCGATCAGGTAGACGTTGCCGTAGAACTCGGGAAAGACCTCGAGGCACATCGCATAGATCGTGCGACCTCCGGAGGTCTCGAAGCGGAGCGGGGTTTCAACCTGTGTCGACATGGCCGCGAGGCTATCGCGATGGACGTGGTGGTACCACGTCCCTCGCGATCGATATGGATGCTCCGGCCAGGCGAACGCGGCGACATCCGGTCTTTTTCAAGAGCACGTAACGCGTTCGCCAAGCCTGCGCGCTCCAAGCGTGCTGCGCACGCGTCGCTTGGCGTGCTCGCCGTGGTGTTACCACGGCTGCGCTCGCCCTGTTCGAAGCTCTGGTCCCTTCGGGACCTCCGCGCTCCAAGCGTGCTGCGCACGCGTCGCTTGGCGTGCTCGCCG
>JBCCLJ010000128.1:0-20490 GCA_039026915.1 Acidobacteriota bacterium | reverse complement strand
GTGACGGTCAAAGCCCCGGGCTTCGTCGAGCAGCCGATCGCCTCGATCTCGCTCGTCCTCTCCAGCCAGCGCCTCGCTTCCGTTCGGCTACAGGAGGCAACGGCCGTCACGATTCGCGTCCTGGATCCGGAGGGTCTGCCGGCCGTCGGTGCCCTGCTGGGAGGGAGCGCACGGGGGCCGATGGATCGACGGACGATGAACTTCGGCAACAACGTCATCTCGGCTCGAACCGACGAAAACGGCGAGGCTGTCGTCGACGTGCCGGCGAAAGGCAAGATCCAGCGTCTCGATGTCGCGCATCCCGACTTCGCCGCGGCGGTCGTCGAAGAGCCGGCGCTCGACGATGTGATCGTCGTGCGCTTGGAGAGAGGCGTCGAGCGAGAAGTTCGCGTCGTCGACCGAAACGGGACCTCGATCTCCGAAGCCATCGTGACGCTGCGCAGCGACATGCCTCGCGCCTTGACCGACCCGGAGGGACGAGCGCGTGTCGTTCTCTCGGAGGGCTCCGAACGGATCGGCGCGCGCAGCGCCAACGACCTGGCCGGCGCGATTTCGGAGGCCTCCGTCGACGCCCAGCCGGAGGGCGTGGTCGAGGTGACGCTCGACCCGTTCCAATCGCTCGCTGTGACGGTCCTCGACGAGACGTCGAGGGAGCCTGTGTCCGGGGCCTGGCTTCAAGGGTCCGATCCCACTCAGTTTGGGACGACCGATGCTCGAGGACGAGGTGAGATTCTCGTTCCTCCCCCTGTTCTGGACGAAAAGGCCGCGTCGCATCGCGTTCAAGCGAAGGCGCCCGGCTACTTCGACGCCAACGAGAGCTTCGAGCTTGGAGGCAGCAACTCACTCCTGCTCGAGAGAGGCTCGACGGTGCGCGGTCGGGTCGTCGACCTCCAGGGCGGACTTCTCGAAGACGTCGAGATCAGCGTGCGCCCGGGAGGACGATCGGGCTGGTTCCGACGCGACCGGATCCGCTTCGACCGCACGGAGCGCGACGGCCGTTTCGAGCTCTCGCCGCTCGATGCGGCCGAAGGACTGACGCTGACCGCCAAGAAGCGGGGTTTCGCCTCCGCCACGGTCGACATCGCAGCACCAGCGGAGGGTCGGGATCCGAAAGAGATCGTTGTCGAGATGATCGCAGGACGCTCGGCCTGGGGCACGATCGTCGACGAAGACGACGTCCCCATAGCGGGCGCCGAGGTAAGCCTCGCCAAGCAGGTTGCCGGCGACTCCATCGACACCATCATCGCTCGCCAATTCGGCCAGGAGGAGGTGCCGCGCGCCGTCACCGACGGCGAAGGCAGGTTCACGATCGAGGATCTCTCGGCGGGCAAGTACGACTTCGAAGCCAGCGCCTCGGGCTTCGCGCCGGCCCGCATCAACGCCGTCGAGATCGGAGGCACTGCAGCGTCCAACGAGATCGGCACGCTGGCGCTGTCGCCCGGCGTCGAGTTGCTGGGGCGCGTCGTCGACACCGACGGTCGGCCGATCGAAGGAGCCGAGGTTCACGCTGAGGTCGAGGCCGAGGTGCTGATGTCGGTCAACTTCGGCATCGAAGGTGAGGAGCCGACCGCCGTCACCGACGCGGACGGCATGTTCCGCATCTTCGATCTCGCCGACGGCTCCAGCGTCAAGGTCAAGGTTCGAGCGGAGGGGTACGGCAACGCCGAACGCAGCGGCGCCAGGGCTCCGAACCTCGACCCCGTGGTGCTCGTCCTTCAGCCCGCGCTGGAGGTGACCGGCGTCGTCGTGGACGAGAACGGGGAGGGGCTCGCTCAGGCGCGGGTATGGATGAGCCCCGAGGGAGGCGAGGAGCTGCGCAGCTCCTTCGGCTACGGACGGAACGAGAACTCGCAAGAGGACGGCAGCTTCGTGCTGAGCGACGTCATCCCCGGCCGCTACCGCGTCAGCGCCTACGCCGAAGGGTACCAGCAGCGCGTGCTCGAGAGCCTCGAGTACCGGGCGGGCAATGAGCCCGAGCCGCTGCGCATTCAGCTCGAGCGCGGCGCCAAGCTCACCGGCACGGTCACGGACCCCTCCGGCCGACCGCTGGCCGACGCGAGCGTGCAGCCGGTCCAGAAGCGGCAGAATCTGCGCGGCATGAGGAGACTCGTCTCGACCTCCACCAACGCCGCGGGTGAGTTCGAGCTGGACGGGCTGCCGCCCGGTGCCGGTTCCTTCCGGGCCAGTCACGACGACTATCAGGAGCAGACGCTCGACGTCGAGCTGGCCGCAGGCGGCAGTCGCTTGGACTTTCGGCTCGAAGAGGGGCTCTCCATTCGGGGCCGTGTCATCGGCCCGAACGGACTGCCGATCGGCGGTGCTCGCATTCAGGCAGATCAGCCCAGAGGAGGGGTCGTCGTTCGGACTCGCCGAGGGAGCCCGAAGGCGGCGACCCGTGAAGACGGTTCCTTCGAGCTGCGCGGACTGAGCAACGGCGTGTATCGGGTCACGGCCAGCAAGAGCGGTTTCGCAACCGGTTCCGTCGACGACGTCAGGCTCGACGGCAGCGACGCCTTCAGCATCGAAATCGAACTGGGCACCGGTTCCGCCCTCATCGGCACGATCCGCGGACTCGACTTCGACCAGCTCTCGACCGTGCAGATCTTCGCCTCCCAGGCGGGCGGTAACAGGGGCCGGCCGGTGATCGGCAAGGCGACCTACGAGGGCGACTACCGCCTCGAGAACCTGAGCGCCGGCAACTGGGTCGTCATGGCTTCGGTCGGCGACAGCGGTCGCATGCTGCGCGAGTCGGTGACGATCGACCCGGGCGTACAGGAGATGGTGCTCGACCTCGAGTTCGGCGGCGGCCTGACGCTGACCGGCCAGATCGTCGGACAGAGTGGACCCCAAGCAGGGGTCAGGCTCTGGGCCTCGGGAAAGTCGAAGGGCGTCATCGCTCAAGCCACGACCGACGAAGGTGGACGCTTCGTGCTCGAGGGGCTCGAGGCGGACACCTACGATCTCTCTTTCGGCAACAATTCTGCGAGAAACCGTCAGGAGGTTCAGCTCGACAGCGATCGGGAGGTCCTTCTCGAGATGAGCGCTTCGCGCATCTCGGGGCGCGTTCTCACCCGCGCTGGCGAGCCCGTACCCGCAGCGACCTTGAGCGTCAGAGCGCTGGTCAGCGAGGACGCTCCCGGCACCTTCTTCATGGTCGACCAGCCAACCTCCGACGACCAGGGCAACTTCGTCATCGAGCAGGTGCCCCCGGGGAGCTACCGCGTGCAGGCGGAGCGCGAGGTCTGGGGGACGGGCCACGCGGACATCTCAGTCACCGAAAGCGACGTCGACGGACTCCAGATCGTGCTCGAGCAGAGCGGCGGGCTCCGTTTTCGCGTGACGACTTTCGGAGGCAGCCCCGTCCGAGCAGTCTCTGCCATCGCCGTCGACGCGAACGACAACCCCGTCAGCACGGGTTCGTACGAAGCCGGGCAGGACGGCTTCCACATCGAGTCGATCCCCAACGGCACGTGGCGTCTCCACGTCTTGGCTCCCGGCTCGGCGGCGGCGGCCGTCGACGTGACGGTGCCCGGCGAGGGTCTCGAGGTCGTCTTGCCGCGCAGCGGTGCTCTGAGAGTCAGCGTACCGGAGCTGCTGGGAGCTCCGAGCGCGGCAAAGCTGCGCATCCGCGATGCCGAGGGCAGGCCCTATCTCGTACCCAACTTCTTCTCTCCGACGCGCGAGTGGGCCGTCATCGACGGTCAGACGACGACGCCTCCGCTGCCCGAGGGGGTCTGGACGCTCGAGGTCGAGTCCGGCGACGGCGAGCGCACCTGGACCGGGACGACGCAGGTCGTCGCCGAGACGGTGCTCGACGTCGCCTTGCAGTAGCCCCGAGAAGGTCGACGCACAGGGCCGAGAAGGCAGCTAAGATAGCCGCCTCGAAACAAACTGCTCCGCACCTCGGCCGCACTCCGCCCGCGACCCGAGCCCCCGACCCGCGGACCAACCTCCCCAAGGAGACTTCATGACCGAACTCACACAGTCGGTGAGCCTGGAGAAGCGCGACGACGTCGCCATCGTCTGGATCGACAACGCACCCGTCAACGCGCTCAGCTATCACGTCCGTCAGGGCATTCTCGACGGCATGACCCAGGCCGCAGCCGACGACGACGTCAAGGCCGTCGTCCTGCTCTGCAAGGGCCGCACCTTCATCGCCGGCGCCGACATCACCGAGTTCGGCCAGGCGCCCAAGAGCCCGGGCCTCAAAGAGCCTCAGGACGCCATGGAGAACTGCCCCAAGCCGGTCGTCGCCGGCATCCACGGCACGGCGCTCGGTGGTGGTCTCGAGGTCGCCATGTGCGCGCACTACCGCGTCGGCGTGCCTTCGGCCAAGTACGGTCTGCCCGAGGTCAAGCTCGGCCTGCTCCCGGGCGCCGGCGGCACCCAGCGCCTGCCCCGCGTCACCGGCGTGCAGAAGGCCCTCGAGATGATGACCAGCGGCAACCCCATCGGCAGCCCGGCAGCTCTCGAGTGCGGCCTGATCGACGAGATCGTCGACGACCTCGAAGAGGGCGCCATCGCCTTCGCTCGCAAGGTCGTCGCCGAAGGTCGTCCGCTGAACCGCATCCGCGACCTCGACGAGAAACTGGGCGAAGCCCGCGCCAACCCCGGCATCTTCGACGAGTTCCGCCGCAAGATCGGCCGCCGCGCCCGCGGCTTCGAAGCCCCGGAGCTCAACATCCAGTGCATCGAGGCGGCGGTCTCGAAGCCCTTCGACGAGGGCCTCAAGGTCGAGGGCGAGAACTTCATGAAGCTGATGACCGGCACCCAGTCGGCGGCGCAGCGCTACTACTTCTTCGCCGAGCGCGAAGCGGCCAAGGTGCCCGACGTGCCGAAGGACACCGAGACGGTGGACGTCAAGAAGGTCGGCGTGCTCGGCGCCGGCACGATGGGCGGCGGCATCTCGATGAACTTCACCACCCGCGGCATCCCGGTGACCATCGTCGAGCGCGACCAGGACTCGCTCGATCGCGGTCTCGCCGTCGTGCGCAAGAACTACGAGCGCACCGCCAAGAAGGGTCGCATGTCGATGGAGCAGGTCGACGGCGCGATGAACCTCTTCAGCGGCGCCACCGAGCGTGAGGCTCTCGCCGAGTGCGACATGATCATCGAAGCCGTCTTCGAGGACATGGAGCTCAAGAAGCAGATCTTCACCGACCTCGACAAGATCGCGAAGCCCGGAGCCATCCTCGCCACGAACACCTCGGCTCTCGACGTCAACGAGATCGCCGAGGTGACGTCGCGCCCCGAGGACGTCATCGGCATGCACTTCTTCTCCCCCGCCAACATCATGCGCCTCCTCGAGGTCGTGCGCGGTGAGAAGAGCTCGGCCAAGACGATCGCCACGGCGATGGGCATGGGCAAGAAGATCGGCAAGATCCCGGTGCTCGTCGGCGTCTGCCACGGCTTCGTCGGCAACCGCATGCTCTTCATGCGCGGCATCGAGGCGAACAACATCATCCTCGAGGGCGCGACGCCCGCCCAGGTCGACCGGGTCATCTACGACTTCGGCTTCCCCATGGGTCCGTTCGCCATGTCCGATCTCGCCGGCCTCGACATCGGCTGGAAGGAAGAGACGTCGACCAGCTCGACGGTGCGCGAGATCCTCTGCGAGAGCGGTCGTCGCGGCCAGAAGAACGGTCGCGGCTACTACGTCTACGACCCCGAGACCCGCGCTTCGGCGCCGGACGAGGAGGTCGAGCAGATCATCCGCGACTTCGCCGCCCAGCAGGGCGTCGAGCAGCGTGAGGTCTCTGATCAGGAGATCCTCGAGCGCTGCCTCTACCCGATGGTCAACGAAGGCGCCAAGATCCTCGAAGAGGGCATCGCCATTCGCTCGAGCGACATCGACGTCGTCTGGGTCAACGGCTACGGCTGGCCGGTCTACCGCGGCGGCCCGATGTTCTGGGGCGACACGGTCGGCCTCGGCGAAGTCGCCGAGAAGATCAAGCACTACAGCGAGACCCTCGGCGGGGATCACTGGGAGCTGTCGCCGCTCATCGAGCGCCTCGCCAGCGAAGGAAAGACCTTCCAGCAGGCCTGAGGCCAGGCCTCAGCGGAACGAATCAGGGCCCCGAGCGATCGGGGCCCTTTTCATTTATGGGGCGGCGAACCAGCTCAAGCGGCCTTGCACCTCGGACCTCATAGGGCTCCAGGGAACTCTACTCCGCCTCTTCGAACAGAACCTCCAACTCGGCGAGGGCCTCCAGATCCTTCGGACGTCCCGCAGCACGCTTCGTGCGGACTGGGCACCTGGAGTATGCTGCAGAAGCATGGTCTTCAAGCAGCGAGGAAAGGGTTTTAGTGTCGTACTCGTACCGTTGGCTCTGTGTGCAGCGGCTGCTTCACCGGCGCACGAAAGCGTTGATGCCAGAGTGCGGCCGCCGGTCCCCATCTCGCCGGAATCGATCGTCATCGTCGTCTCAGGCACCTGGACGAACACCTGCGTCCCGCGATTCGCGTCTGGCAACCCACCGTTTCAACCGACCGTCGTGACCGTCGACGGCACTCGGCTGGTCGCTGAGCTTCAGACCGCTCCGCAGCAGGGCCAGAACTGCATCCAAGAGAAGACTCCCTTCGTGGCCGAGTTCGGGGTGGGCTCCTTAGACCCAGGTCACTACGACTTGGAGGCCGTCATCCTCGATGCTGCAGAGCAGCCTCTCTTGACGGCGCGCAGCCGCTTCGAGGTCTTGAGCCAGAACGATGTCGTGCGGGGTCTCACCATAGAACCCGAGCAGCCGCTCGAAACCGAAAACACCCGGCTTCTAGTGTGGGGTGTCTGGGACAACAGCTGCGTACCACGGCCTGATTCGGTCAGCACGACGGGACGCGAGATCACCTTGTTCGCCAGGAGTATGGATTTCACTTGCACTGCCGGCAACGAGATCTTTGCCTACAGCGCTGAACTGGGCTCGCTCGAACCAGGTGACTACCAGCTGGCCATCGTGGTGGACGACGGACTCGCCCAGTGGACCTATGCTCGAGTTGACTTCAATGTGCTGCCGGGTCCGCAGGAAGCGCTCCTGAGCGGACGCTTCCTCGTCCGTGTCGACTGGGAGGACTTCGAGGGCAAAACCGGCACTGGAACGCCAGTCCCCTTGCGCTCAGACGACACGGCCTCCTTCTGGTTCTTTGACCGAGACAACTGGGAGATGCTCGTGAAGACGCTCGACGGCTGCGGCGTCAACGGGCACTGCTGGGTTTTCGCCTCGGCCGCAACCGACGTCGCTTTCAGGCTGAGCGTGACCGACACCGTGACCTCCACCACACGGACGTACGAGAACCGCTTGGGCGACACGGCCTTGGCAGTCACCGACACCGAGGCTTTTCCTTGCGACTGACGTCAGCGTCACCTCGAGCCAGGCGCTCCCAGCCCACCTCGGGCTTTGCTCTCCGCCGGTCGGGCTAGCTCCTGACCTGCCCCGTGCCCCTCGCCACGTACTTGTAGATGGTCAGCTCTTCGAGCGCCATCGGGCCGCGGGCGTGCAGCTTGTCGGTGGAGATGCCGATCTCGGCGCCGAAGCCGAACTCGCCGCCGTCCGCAAAGCGCGTCGACGCATTCCAGAGCACCGTGCTCGAGTCGACCTCGGCGAGGAAGCGCTCGGCCGCCTCTTCGTCTTCGGTGACGATCGCCTCGGTGTGACTCGATCCGTAGCGAGCGATGTGAGCTGTGGCCTGGTCCAGCGAGTCGACGACGCGCACCGCGAGGATCAAATCGAGGTACTCCTCGGGCCAGTCGGCGGCCGTCGCGGGCGTGGCGCTCGGCACCAGCTCGCACACCGCTTCGTCGCCTCGGATCTCGACGCCCAGCTCCTGGAGCCGGGCCGCGTGGAACGGCAGGAAGTCGGCCGCGACGTCGCGGTGCACGAGCAGCGTCTCCATCGCGTTGCAGACGCCGGGCCGCTGCACCTTGGCGTTCTCCGAGATGGCCGCCGCCATCTCGAGGTCGGCGGCGGCGTCGACGTAGACGTGGCAGACGCCGTTGTAGTGCTTGAGCACCGGCATGCGCGCCAGCGACACGACCGTTTCAATGAGCTTGTGGCCGCCGCGCGGAATGATCAGGTCCAGACACTCGTCCATCTCGGCCATGTGACGCACGCCTTCGCGATCGGTGAACGGCACGAAGCTGATGCAACCGGGGTGCAAGCCTTGATCGACGAGGGCATCGACGAGCGCTACGGCAAGCGCACTATTCGTGTGAATTGCCTCGGAGCCGCCTCGCAAGATGACGGCATTGCCCGCCTTGAAGCAGAGTGTCGCCGCGTCGATCGTCACGTTCGGGCGCGACTCATAGATGATGCCAATGACACCAATGGGAACCCGCACTTTCTGCAAGCGCACGCCCTGTGCGGCGCTCCATTCCCGCAAGGTGGCGCCCACCGGGTCGTCTAGTTCGGCCACTTGACGGACCGCCTCGATGACGCCTTGCAGGCGGCTTTCGTCCAGGCGAAGGCGATCGACCAAGGCCTCGTCCTGATCGGTGGCTTCGGCAGCCTGCACGTCGGACGAATTCGCTTTGAGAATCGTCTCACGGCGCTCGTAGAGCACGTCTGCCATGCGATGCAACGCAGCGTCCTTGTCGCCGCGATCGAGCGTACGCAGAGTCCGAGAAGCCGCCTTAGCCGCCGTGCCGAAGCCGTGAATCATGGCCTTGAGATTCAACGAGTCGGTGGAGCTCATTGGACCACCGCCTGTTTCGGAACAGTGAAAAGGGTTCCGGGACTAGAGTCCCCCTCTCTCCGCTCCGCGGCGCGCAGCACGACGTTCTCTGCGCGCCCGTTGGCGATCACGGTCTCGATCCCGGCGTCGACGGCGGTCTTGACCGCCATGAGCTTGCTGCGCATGCCTCCGGTCGAAAGACGCCCGACGGACTCGCCGGCAAGGTGACTCACCTCGGCTACGTCGTCGACCTCACTCAATACTCGGCCCGAGCCGTCTTCGTTCTCCGCCAGACCGTCCACCGTGCTCAACAGCACGAGGCGCTGCGCGCCGCAGAGCCTCGCCACCTCGGCCGACAATTCGTCGTTGTCTCCGAACTTCAGCTCTTCGACGGCGACCGAGTCGTTCTCGTTGACGATCGGCACGACGCCCTCGTGGCGCAGGAGCTCGTCGAGCGTGTTCTTGGCGTTGCGGTACCGCAAGCGGCTGTCGAGGTCCTGATGCGTCAGGAGCAGCTGTGCGACGCGCAGGCCGCGACGCTCGAAGCAGCTCGCGTAGACCTCCATCAGCCGCGACTGGCCGATGGCCGCCAGCGCCTGGACCTCAGCCAGTTGGCTCGGTCTCTCAGCGAGTCCGAGCTCCATCAGGCCGGCGGCGACGGCTCCACTCGACACGAGGACGCAACGCGTGCCGGCCTCGACGAGAGTCGCGACCTGCTCCGTGAGGTTCTCGATCTGGTCACGGTCGAGCGACAGTCCGTCGGTCGCGGCGAGGATGCCGGAGCCGAACTTGACGACGACGCGGGGCGCGCTGGACGAAGCTTCTGCCATGGTCGACGAGACTACGGCTCGCGCTGCGAGGCGGCAAGACCGTAGCCGAGCCGCCTCGCGTCCGAACTACTGCACGCTGAACTCGATCTCGACCCGGCGGTTCTTGGCACGGCCCGATGGATCGTCGCTGCCGTCCGGCTTGGTGTTGTGAGCGACGGGCTGCTTGGAGCCCATGCCTTTGGCTGCCATCAGCTGAGCGGGAATGCCTTCCTTCTCGTAGAGCCAGTTCATGACAGACGCCGCTCGCTCGAGAGAGAGACGCTGGTTGTAGTCGTCCTTGCCGACGGAGTCGGTGTGACCGACGAGGACTACCTCGTCCGCCGCCTTCTGACGGATGACGTGAGCGACTTTGGAGAGCTCCGCAGCGGCGTCGGCGCGAATCGCCGCGCTGTCGAAGTCGAAGAGCACGTCGCCGGCGAGGTCGAGGCTGACGCGGTTGCCGCTCTGCTCGGCGTTGAGCTCGACGAGCAGCCGGTCGGTGTCGGCAGCGGCGTAGCTGCCGCGATTGGCAACCCGCCAGTTGGCGTCGATCTCCACGGTCTCGCCCGGCGTGTCGATGCGCACGTAGTCGCCCACGGTGCGCAGGCTGACGCCCCCGGCGACGACGGTCGCGCCGCCCGCACCCGCCCGCACGGCGACGTCGTCGCCCACAGAAACGCCGCTCGCATCGACGCGTACGTTACCGACGCTGACGCCGGAGGCGTCGATCGAAACGACCGAGTCGTCTCCCCCTTGAACCGGCGCCGAAGCCCGTACGCGCGCGCTCGACTCGACGATGTTGTTGCCCTGCTCGCGAACGTCGGCCCGGCTCGAGGCCTGGATGCCGCCGTAGATCTCGGAACCGCCGTAAACGACATTGCTGCTGCCGGAGGCGGAGATGGCCACGGTCGCACCCTCGAGAACGCTGTTTTCGATCGTCACATCGGCGCTGCCCGAAACGCGGATCGCCGCATCGTCGGAGATCAGTCGGCTGTTCCGAATCAAGACGTTGCAGCTGCCGCCGACGGTCACCGCATCTTCGCGCGACACGATCTCGACGCCGTCGAGCACGAGGTCTCGCGAACCCGAGCAGGTAGCGGGTGCCTCGCTGCGCAGCGACCCGAGGCGCGCCTGCGCGGAGACCGGAAGGGCGGACAGAAAGAGTCCGAGAACGAGAAGGCCGCAGAGGGTCACAGAAGCCCTGCGGAAGCGAATTCGATTCGCGCGGAACGCAGTCATTGCCTGTCTCCAGGAAAGCAGAGCGCCGCCCTCGAGTGGGGACGGACGGCTCGCGAGTTTTGAGAGGCTCGAAAGCCTAACAGAGAGACATTGCGAAGTGCGCAACAAACGACGCAAGGGGCGTCTTCAATCGCCTTCCGAGTCCCCCGTCTCCGCGATCGTGACGCTGCTCGCCAGCTGCTCCCGTACCTCGTCGAGAAGGGTCGTGTTGTCGTCCTCGATCGTCGCGGCGATGTCCTCGATTCCGCCGGCGGGGATGGCGATGTGGCAGACGGGATCGCCCGGGGTCACGGCCGGGGACGTCGTCAGGCCGATGACGATACCCGAGTCTTTCGACAGAACCTGTCCCACCTCCCGACCGAGCAGATCGGTACACGTTGCGACCTCCTGACCCTTCTCGATCGCCTCGCCCGGAGCGATGTGGTACTCCAAAAGGCCACCGTAGTCCGAGCGCATCCAACGCGTCTCGTTGACGCGGACCTGGAACGCCGGTCGCTCGATCTCGCCGGCGCTCATGCCGAGCTCGACCAGGACGTTGTGAATGCCGCGGATGCCGACGGCCACGACGCCGGGCTCGGCCTTGCCGATCTCGCCGCCCTCGAGGACGATCGTCGGACAGCCGGCCTTGGTCGCCGCCTGGCGCAGCGAGCCCTTGGGACCGCGGCTGTTGACGATGACCTCGGTACCGAAGGCGAGAGCCAGGCGGCGCACGCCCGGGTTGCGCAGGTCGCCGCGAACGTTCGGAAAGTTCGTGCGATGGGCCGCTCCCGTATGTAGATCGATCCCGAAGTCGGAGCGATCGACGATCGTGCGGAAGATGCGGTTCGCCAACCGCGAAGCGCCGCTGCCTGCGCGCAGGCCAGGGAAGCTGCGATTGAGATCGCGGCGATCCGGCAGGTAGCGGCTCCGGCGCTCGAAGCCGAGCACGTTCACGACCGGCACCAGGATGAGCGTGCCTCGCTGGAGGGCGAGTTCGTCGCCCCGCAGCAGGCCGCGCACGACCCCCACCCCGTTCAGCTCGTCGCCGTGCACCGCGCCGGTGACGAAGACGCAGGGGCCTTCTTCGTCGCCGCGCAGGACGCGCACCGGGAGCGAGACGGTGCCTCCCGACGAGCTCTGCGTGATCGGCACCGCAAAGTCGCGCGAAGCGCCCAGGGGCACGCCGACGCCTTCGAATTCGAAGCGCTCGGGCAGGTCGCGATCAGGCAAGAGGGAGCTCCCGTCGACGCCGACGCTTGCGTTCCTGGCGCTCCTCGGGCATCAGTCCCTTGAGAGCCTTGAGCAGCCCGAAACACAGGAGTCGGTCCCCCATTCGCAGCTCGAGGTGTCCTTTCGGTACGGCGATCACGTCACCGTCCCGCGTCACGTTGAGGATGCGGATGTCCTGATCAGCAAGGCCCGAATCGGCCACCGTCTTGCCGACGAGCGACGAGTTTCTCGGAATCGGGAACTCGGCGACACCGTAGCCGTGGGAGACCGTCAGCCGTTGGCGAATGTCCAGCTCGGGAAAGCGCGTCTGGTCGATGACGTAGTCGGCGATGGCTCCGGCGACGTCGATCTTGGTCGCCGTCTCGATGCCCTGCAGCCCGGGCGAGGAGTTGACCTCCATCACCTGCGGACCGGTCGACGCCTCCAGCATGTCGACGCCGGCGACGCGCAACCCGAGGATCTGCGTCGCACGCACCGCCGTGCGCGCGTACACCTTGTCGAGCTCGACCGGCTCGGCGCGACCGCCGCGATGCACGTTGCTGCGAAACTCGGAGCCCTGGGCCACTCTGCGCATCGCGGCGACCACGCGGTCGCCCACGACGATCGCGCGCACGTCGCGCCCCTTGCTCTCGGCGACGAACTTCTGCAGGAGGACGTCCTGCTTGGCGCCGCGGAGCGTCTCGACGATCGCCTCGGCCACCTTGGCGGTCTCCGCGAGGATGACGCCGACGCCCTGCGTTCCCTCGAGCAGCTTGATGATGACCGGAGCGCCGCCGAGGCGCTCGATCGCCGGCAGCACGTCACGTCGCCGACTGACGAACTCCGTCGGCGGGATGCCGATGTCGTAGCGAGCGAGGAGCTGGAGGCTGCGCAGCTTGTCCCGCGAGTTCGAGATCGACAGCGCCGAGTTGGCGCAGAAGACATCGAGCTGCTCGAACTGGCGCACGACCGACGTGCCGAAGTAGGTGACCGAGGCGCCGATTCGCGGGATGACCGCGTCGGGCACTTCGACCTCTTCTCCGCGGTAGAAGAGCTCGGGTGACTCCTCCTCGAGCGACACGACGAAGTCGACGGTGTCCATCACGCGCACCGCGTGCCCCCGCTGTTCCAACGCTTCGATCAGCCGCCTCGTGCTGTACAGCTTGGAGCTGCGCGACAGGATGTAGACCTTCATTCGGGCCTCCCGTGGAGGTAGCGCCGCCGAGGATTCACCAGAAAGCGCGTGCCCAGCGAGCGCCGGCCGATGAGCATCGGCGCCAGCATCTCCGCGCGCGAGACCAGAGAGACCTCGACTTCCTGCTCGATCCCGGCGAGCCGTAGCGCGGTCGAAACGACGAGGCGCTCCTGTAGCTCGCCGGTGCTCGGGCGGACGAGAGAGCGACGCGTGACCGCGGCTTCGATCGACACGCTCCTCAACACACCCCCTCCTTCGAGGGGCACCGAGAAGCGCGCGAGCCCTTCGTGTTCTTCGAGCTCCTCGACGTGCAGCGCACTGGTTCGCGCGCCGGTGTCGATCTTGGCGGCGATGTGGAACAGCTGCCATTCCGGCAGATCGACGAGCTCGCGCCAACCGACGATTGTCTTGCGCGAAGCGTGGTCAACATCGGGCTCGAGGCCGCGGTCTTCTGTCGCAGGTTCAGCTGTGTTCACGTCGAATCTCCTGGGCCGGAAAGTCTAAGCGCGTTCGGCTCGACGCCCAACAACGGCGCGGCGAGCCATGACAAACAGTAGAATCATCGTTCGGCCTCGTCCGAGGCCTCCCACCCCACCGGCGCCTGCACACGCCTCTCCATGCCCGAATCGACTTCTTTTCTCCACGCGTACCTGCGCACCGTCCTGGCTCTGCATCGCCTGGAGTCCGTCACCGTCTTTCTGCCGCAGGAGCCCCAGCGGCCCCTCGTGCACGTCGGTGACGGTCTCGCACCGCCCGAGCTGAGCACGGTTCCGCTGGCAGTGGACTACGCCGAACGTCACGAAGCGGAGAGCCACGGCCAGATCGTGTCCAGCCACGAGGAGGACTGTCGGCTGGTCCTGCTCGGGTCGACGGCGGCCGATGGAGAGCGTCGGCGAGCGCGGGACGCCTCACTGAAGCTGCTCATCGGCTTCCGACTGATGGACGGAACCGAAATGCCCTCCGGTGATGTCGAGCAGGCCGGCCAGCACTGGCTCCAGCTCTTCGAGCAGATCGGCATCCTGGCGCGGGCAACGCAGAGCCTCTCGCAGATCGTCAACGACTCCGTCACCGGCTTGCCCGGGCGCGTCGCCTTCCAGACGGAGCTCGAGATTGGTCTCGAGAAGTGCCGCGCGGACGAGACGCCGATCAGTCTTCTGCTGCTGAGCCCGGCGAGGTTCGAGCTGATCAACGACCAGTTCGGCCGCGCGGTCGGCGACCGCTTGATGCAACGCATCGCCTCGAAGTTCGCCGCCTCCCTGCGCGCCGACGATCCGGCGGCCAAGTACGGCGGCGCCATCCTCGCGGCGGTGCTGCGCGGATCCGACGCGTCAGGAGCGCAGGCGGTTGCGCACAAGGTGACCTCGACCGTCTCGAAAGAGCCGTACGAGGAGATTGGTGGCAACCTCACGTTCCATGCGGGCACCGTCACCTACGACCCGCGCGACGGCGACGCCGTCGTCGCCCTCGATCTGCTGCGCCGGGCAGAGCGAGCGCTCGCCGCCGCCCGCGTCGAGCAGCAGCCGATCGTCTCGTGGCACGGCGACCTGGAAGACAACCAGCGCGACGCCCTGCAGCGACTCGACGGCTACTTCACCGGCGACATGACGCGCGACTACCGCAGCATGCGACTGCTTGCCGAATCGGTCTCTCTGGTCGCCACCTGCGGCGACTCCGAAACGCTCGCCAGCAAGACGGTCGAGCTGCTGGTCAACACGCTGCCGCTCGAGCGCGCGGCGCTGATCGATTGGAACGACGAGACCGATCAGACGCTCGCTTGGGCCAAACGCGGCGAGGGCGCCCTCCCCGACATTCGCGAGCTCCGGCTTTCGCCCCGAGCGCAGCAGATCCTCTCGGAGGCTCGCTCGACGCGGGAGATCGCGGTCGCCGAGATCGACGGTGGCCGCAGTCACGAGATCGCCATTCCACTGCTGGTCGGGCCTCGCTCGGTGGGAAGTCTGTTCATCGAGGCACGGCCAGAGCTCGTCGATGCCACCGACATCAGCCTTCTGCGCCCGCTCACGACCCAGCTGGCCGTCGCCCTCGATCGCGTGCGTCTCGAGGAGACGGACCGGAGGATCAAGCAGATGGAGGTCGACCGCCTGCGCAAAGCGGTGCAGCAGACTCAGCTGCTCTTCCGCTCGCCGGCGATGACCAACCTCGTCGGCCTCATCCGGCGCGTCGCGCCGACCGACGCCACGGTTCTGGTGATTGGCGAGAGCGGCACCGGTAAGGAGCTGATCTCACGAACCGTGCATCAGCTCAGCCGCCGTGTCGAGAAGCCACTGATCGTCGTCGACTGTGCCGCGATCCCGCCGACACTCATCGAGAGCGAGCTCTTCGGACACGAGCGCGGCGCTTATACCGGAGCCCAGGCACGCCGCATTGGACGGCTCGAGGAAGCAGATGGCGGCACGGTGCTGCTCGACGAGATCGGCGAGCTGCCGCTCGAGGTGCAGAGCAAGCTGCTCCGCTTCGTCCAGGAGAAGCAGCTGACGCGCGTCGGATCGACCCTCTCGCGCAGCGTCGACGCCCGCGTCATTGCGGCGACGAATCGCGACCTGGGCGAAGAAGTGGCGGCCGGACGTTTCCGAGAAGATCTCTACTACCGACTCAACGTCGTCAAACTGGACGTGCCCCCTCTCAGGGAGCGGCAGGAAGACGTGCAGCTCCTCTCGGAGTCGTTCCTCGAAACGTACAACCGCCTCTACGAGAAGCGTCTGACGCTCTCGGCGGAGGCCGCCCACGACCTCAACCGCTACTCCTGGCCCGGCAACGTGCGCGAGCTGCAGAACAAGCTGCAACAAGCGGTGATCCTCTCGGAAGGGACGGAGATCCGTCCCGAGACGATCGGCCTCACCTTCGAGGCCGAGCCCGATGCGACACAGGACCCCGAAGCGGAGCACGCGACCTCCGATCCGTCGACCGCACTCGGCAGGATCCTCGACCAGATGGTGACCCAGATCGCTCGCTCCGAGCGCCCGGCGGCGCCCCTCGGCAAGTGGCTGACCGAAGACCTGATTCTGGAAGCCGACCGTCGTTCACAGGGAATCGCGACCCGCGCCGCGCGCCGACTCGGCATGGCCGATACGACCTTCCGCCGGCAGCGCGACCGGATTCTGGGCAACAACGCTGTCGGACTCGTCGCTCGGACCGACGGCTGGAGCCAGGTCGCGAAGCTCATCGAACGGCTCGTCGCCGACCCACCCTCGGCGGCCCTACCGGAGCATCTGCAGTCCCTCTTGCTGCAATCGATCGCAGAGCACCTTCCGGAAACTCCCCGCACGGGCGCCGCGGTTCTCGGCGTCAGCATGCCGACCTATCGCCAGCGATTGGCCAGTCTTTCCGCCCGGAAAAATTCGGTCCCCTAGCCCGCCGAATTTTCGACCGAGAGACGTTCTGGAGCAAAGCGCTCCACTTCTTGCACGTCGCGTCTCGCCCCACGGCCCGAACTGGCGCAGACTCCCGATGACCGAGCAGCGCTGGCCACGACTGCTCCTAAGCCATTGAAAACAAGAGAGATGATGCCTGACGGCCGGAGCGATTCCGCACCGTTGAACCGTCGCAGCAGCGCAGACTTACCAGCGCGGGCGACAAAGGCAGCGATCCGGCACGCGAGTTGCTTTTTGCTGACATGCGGACGAAGTTCGCCTTCCTTCAGAACGATGCTGCTCACTCCCGATCTCTTCCCCGTTGCCGCTGCGGCCAACGACCTTCCAGGCCGGAGGTCGTCGTGATGCCCGCACGGCCCCCTCGCGTCATGCTCGGCTCGCCCGCCATCGAAGGCTGGTCCAAGGCTCAACGGGGCGCGACGGATCCGCTGGCCGGGCTGCCGAATCGGGTCCTCTTCCATCGGCTGCTCGAAGAAGCTCTCGCCGACCGGAGGCGCTCGCGCGTCGCCGTTCTCTGCGTCCAGCTGAATCGCTTCGACCGCATCACGGCGACGCTCGGTGCCCACACCGGCGACCGACTTCTAGGCAAGATCGCCAAGCGGATGCAGGACTGCCTTCGTAACCGCGACTACCTCTCACACGAGGAGCAGTCTTCCTTCGGCAGCGCTCTACTGCGCGACAGCGGCGATCGGTTCACCATCCTGCTGACAGACCTCGAGTCTGAAGACGGCGCCGCCAGCGTGGCGACGAGACTTCTCGGTGCGCTCGAGCCGCCCTTCTCCGTCGCCGGCCAGGAACTCGTCGTCGAACCCAGCATGGGAATCGCGATCGAAGAAGAGGAAGGCAAGAGCGTCGCCGAAGATCTCATGCGTCAGGCCGAGATCGCGCTCTTTCACGCGCGCGACGAGCGCGACAGCCAGCACCGCGTGCGCGCCTACCGCTTCTTCTCGGACGCGATGGACACCAAAGTCCGACGCACGCTACTCCTCGAAGCTCAGCTCCGCTCCGCTCTCAGCCTCGAGCAGTTCACGGCAGCCTTCCAGCCGATCTTCGAGCCCGGCACGCGCCAGGTCGTCGCCGTCGAAGCGCTCCTTCGCTGGCATCACCCCGAATTCGGCCAGGTCTCACCAGGCGAGTTCGTTCCAATCGCCGAGGAGAGTGGCTTGATCGTCGACATCGGCGAGTGGATTCTCCGCGAAGCGTGCACGAGGGCGCTGCCCTGGCTCGACCGCCAACCGAAGCTGCGGGTCTGCGTCAACGTCAGCGAGGCCCAGTTTCACGACCCCTCGTTCGTACGGCGTATTCAGAGCGTGCTGCACGAGGTCGGCTTTCCGGCGGCGAATCTGGAACTCGAGCTGACGGAGCGCGGAGCACTCATGCACGATCCGAGCATCGTCGTCGTACTGCATCAGCTGAAGAGCCTCGGCGTCAGCCTTTCCGTCGATGACTTCGGCACGGGCAACGCCAACTTCGCCTATCTCGCCAACTTCCCACTGGACGGGCTCAAGATCGATCGCTCCTTCATTCAGAAGATCGGTCAGGGGATGCGCGGATCCGCGATCGTCTCCGGCATCATCGCGCTCGCTCAGAAGCTGAATCTCCGCGTCGTCGCGGAAGGTGTCGAAGAGGAGGCGCAGCTCGCCTTTCTCCACGGTGCGGGCTGCGACGAGACTCAAGGCTTCCTTCTGGCTCGACCCATGAGCCCCGAAGACCTCGAAGGTCACCTCCCACCTGCACCTTCCCGAAGGCCGACTGGCCCAATGAGGTCGCTCAGCCGCTTCCTCTCGCCGACCTGAAGCCCTCCTCAACGCATTGAAGCAGTAGAATAGGCAGCGGAGCCGATTCTTCTCGCTTTCCTTTGGAATCACCTTGAAAGCCGTCATCTCTCTTTCCCGGCCGGCGATTCTCCTCGCTGCGCTCCTTGCTTTTCTCGTCGCGCCTCTCGTGGCGCAGCGACATGAGCACGCGCGCTTCTCGCGCCTGGGTCTGGAAGACGGTCTCTCGCAGGCGCACGTCAGCTCCTTTCTGCAGGACAATCGTGGCTTCATCTGGCTCGCGACGGAGGACGGTCTGAATCGCTACGACGGTCGTTCGGTCGTCGTCTACAAGCACGATTCACAGGATCCTTCTTCTCTGGAGAACTCCTGGGTCGGCGCGCTGCTGGAAAGCTCCGATGGCTCGATCCTCGTCGGCACAAACGGCGGCGGCGTCGATCGTTGGAAGCCCGCGACCAACGACTTCGAGCGGCTTCTGCCGCCCTCGGAGGCGATCGACCCGCGCGTTCGTGCGCTTGCGGAGGACACGGACGGCAACCTCTGGATCGGCACGGAGAACGGTCTGTACCGCCGCAGTCCGGCGGGTGAGATCCTGGCGCTGGACGAAGAGAGCGGGCTGGCGGGGAGCCGCGTCAACACGATCTTCGCCGAAGACGGCGGCGTCGTCTGGGTGGGGACACGCTCGGGGCTGAGCCGCTGGGTCCCCGAGTCCGACAGCTTCGTTGTCTTCGAGCACGACGCCGCGGACGACACATCCCTGCCCTTCGACGACGTGCGCTCGATCCTTCGCCGCGCCGACGGCAACCTGTGGGTCGGCACCTACGGCGGCGGCATCGCGTGCTTCGACGAACAGAATCAGAACTTCACGCGTTACTCCGCCAAGAGCTCGCGTGGGTCGCTGAGCAGCGGCGTCGTCCACGCGCTCTTCGAGGACGATCAGGGAACGCTCTGGATCGCAACCGACGACGGCCTCAATCTGCTCGGCTCCGAGACCGACGCTACGTTCCGTGTCCTGCGCAACGATCCGTTGGATCGCTACTCGCTCAGCAGCAACCGAACCCGCGCCGTCTACCAAGATCGCGGCGGCGTCATCTGGATCGGGACACAGTCGGGCGGAGCCAGCTGGTTCAACCCCAAGATCGGCTACTTTCCGCGCTACCGCATCGCGACCGACCTCGCGCTGTCGAGCGATACGACGGCCTCCTTCCTCGAGACGGAGAACGAAGAGGTGTGGGTCGGTAGCGTCGGCGGCGGTCTCGACCGCGTCGATCTCGAGACCCGCAGCGTGCGCAACTACGGCACCTCGACCGCAGCAGCTCGCCTCGCCGACGACCGCATCATGGCGCTCGAGAGCGACGGTCGGGGCGGCCTGTGGATCGGCACCTTCGGCGGCGGACTCGACCATCTCGATCCCGAGACCGACGAGGTGATCAACACGGCTCAAGGCGAAGGTGCAGGGGCGTTGAGCGCCGCCGGGGTCATGTCGCTCTACCAGGACGGTGAGGGCGTGCTGTGGATCGGTACCTTCGGCGGAGGCCTCAACCGTCGCGACGTCGACGGCTCGATCATGAGCTACACATCAGAGACCTCCGAGCTCTCCGACGACCTCATCACCGTCATCGAGGAAGACGTCGACGGCACTCTGTGGATCGGCACTCGATTCGGCGGACTCAACCGCTTCGAGCGCGGCACCGGACCGGTGCAGTCCTATCGTCACGACCCCGAGGATCCGCGCTCGTTGGCCAGCGACGTCGTCACCAGTCTGCACGTCGACTCGAAGGGACGACTGTGGATCGGCACTGAAGAGGGCCTGCACGAGTGGAGCCTCGACGACCGCCAAGCCGGACGCACCGAGTTCCGCATCTACAGCGAGGGCCAGGGGCTCCCCAACCAGCGAGTCTGGGGCATTCTCGAAGACGACGCAGGAATGCTCTGGGTCAGCACGAACCGCGGCATCGCGCGCATCGACGCTGAAACCGGCGCGATCCGGACCTACGACGAGTCGCGCGGCCTCCAGTCGGCGGAGTTCAACTTCGGTGCCGCACATCGCGGCCCGAGCGGGCGCCTGTACTTCGGCGGCGTCCAGGGCTTCAACGCCTTCGACGCGAAGAGCATTCGAAGCAACGAGCACGTGTCGCCGGTCGTCTTCACCTCGGTGCGCAAGCTGAACCAGCCGATCGAGCTCGACCGGCCGGTCTGGGAGCTGGAAGAGCTCGAACTGGACCACCGTGACT
>JBCCLJ010000127.1:0-20536 GCA_039026915.1 Acidobacteriota bacterium | reverse complement strand
TCGTCTACTACGACTTCGACAGCTACGAGCTGAGCAGCTCGGCGGAGGATCGCCTCGCCAAGAACGCTTCCTTCATGGCCGAGCACCCGGAGTTCACTTTCTCCATCGAAGGCCACTGCGACGATCGCGGCACCAACGAGTACAACCTGGCCCTCGGCGAGCGTCGCGCTTCGGCTGCGATGAACTACGTCGCCGGCAAGGGCGTCACGGGCGATCGTCTGAAGACGATCAGCTACGGCGAGGAGCGCGGTGTGTGCTCCGAGCAGAGCGAGAGCTGCTGGCGCCAGAACCGTCGCGCCTACTTCCGCATCACCGGCCGTCGCTGACGACCGCTCGACGTTGCCCAACGCCCTTCCGACACGGCGCCATCTCCTCGACCCGAGGAGCGATCCTTTGACCGACTCGACGTCGGTACGGAGGCCCGAGGCAAAGGCCGGAGGGGCGTTCGTGCGTCTGGGAGCGCGGTTCGGGGGCGTCGCCCTCGGCAGCGCTCTGTTGATGTTTCTGACGGGGTGCAGCTCGACCGCCGAGCTCCAGGCGATCCATGCCCAGCTCGTCGAACTGCGCCGTCAGGTGAACGACCTGCAGGAGACGGCTGCGGTCAAGGAGGACGTCGAGGCGGTGAGCACGGCAGTCACTGGCTCCACCGAGAGCGCCGCACAGTCGGCGGACGAAGCGAGGGCCGAGATTGCTCGCCTCATGACGGAAGTTCGTCGCCTCGGTGCGCAGATCGACGAATCCAACGTCGGCGTGCAGCAGCTCGCCGACGGCCTCGCCGCCACGAACGAAGAGATCGCTGCGCTTCGAGCGTCGGTCCAGCCGGCGCCTCCTGTGATGCCTCCGGATCGCCTGCTCGGTCTCGAATCTCCCGAAGAGCTCTACCAAGCGGCCTACGACGACTACCAGCAGGGTGCCTACGGTTCGGCGCTGAGGGCGTTTCGCCAGTACGTCGAGGACAACCCCGATACGACGCTCGCCGACAACGCTCTCTACTGGATCGGCGAGTGTCACTACTCGCAGGGCGAGTACCGGCGGGCGATTGCCGAATTCGGCCAGGTCGAGAATCTCTACCCCGCGAGCGAGCGCATGGCTTCGGTCCTCCTGCGCAAGGGCTCTGCTCATCTGCAGCTGGGCGAGTCTTCGGAAGCGATGCAGCTGCTCAGCGATGTCATCCGGCGCTTTCCGCGCAGCGACGAGGCGTTACTTGCTCGCCAGCAGCTCGCCGGGCTCGAGAACGGCTCCTAGAGCTCTGAACCGCTCCATGGTTGCTCGAAGCGCTTCTCTGCCATAGAGTTCCGCCTCGCGCTCTCGAAAAGACGAGGCCTCCGACCGCCGGGTCGGCGCCTAAGAGAGCCAGTGAGCGCCACGCGGCGAAAGACCGCCCCGTCCGAGCGCTCCCCGCTTCTTCGCATCCAATCTACGAAAATACCTGCAAGAGAGAACCAGACCCATGGCCAACAGCCCCTCCGCTCGCAAGCGAGCCCGTCAGAACACCAAGCGTCGCGACCGCAATCGCGCTCACATGTCGGCTCTTCGCAGCGCCATCAAGCGCGTTCGCAGCGCGGCCGAGAACGGCGACAGCGAGACCGCCAAGTCTCTTCTCCCCGGCACGCTCGCCATGATCGACAGCACGCGCTCCCGCGGTGTCATCCACCGGAACTCCGCCGCACGCCGGAAGTCGCGCCTGACTCGACTGGTGAACACTCTCGACGCCTGAGACGAGCTCCAGCAGTCAAGACGAGCCTCTTGCCACGGTGGCAAGAGGCTTTTTTGCGTTCTGGGGCCCGAGGGTGTTTTGCCTTCTGGGATGCAGCTTGGCGATCTCGAGCCGGCCGGCGGCCGCTAAACCCGGACGCGCGACGGCGTTCAGTGCCGAACCGCTCTCCGAACTCGGCGGTCGCACCGTACGCTGGGACGCCGCAGGCGAGAGCCGAGGATCAGAATCCTTCGAGCAGATCGGTGACGACGGTCTCGGCGAAGCGGGTCGAGCTCTGCTCAATCGCGAGGTTCTCGCGATCGAAGAAGTCCCCTTCGCTGATCTCGAGCTCGTAGTTCTCGCGGAACAGGTAGCGCTCGTTGGCCCACAGGACGGTCTCGTCCTCATCCGTGCGGGTGAACGACATGCGAGCCACGATCGTGATCTCGTACTCCTGCCCTCGTCCCTCATCGTCGAAGGTCACCGGCGTGACGCGGAAGTTCAGGACGGTCCCTTTGAGCACCGCGTCCGCATCTTCCTCGTCGTCGATCAGCTGGAAGCGTTGGCGTGCCAGCAGCTCCTGAGCGATCGCCTGGGTCAGGAACTGCTCCAGCTCCGAGCGCGGAGTTTCGTTTTCCATCGGGCGGAGGACCATCGTCTTGACGTCTTCAGGGATGTTCGAGCCGCGACCGACGAGGGCGTAGCCGCAGCCGAGCTGCACGACGAGCAGAGCGAGGAGCGCGAGGCGCGCGCGGTAGTTCAGCATCGGCGGGATCCTAACGGTCGGAAGGGGCCGGGAGCAAAGGGGCGACCATCGAGATGTCCGCCCGGATCGGCTTCAGGAGTCGCAGGCGTCGACGGAGACTTCTTCCTCCGGGCAGGTCCACCGCCAGAGAGTAGTCCCCCGGACGCAGCCCCAAAAAGGTGGCACTGCCGCGGCGAAGGGAGGCCGTGTAGTGAGCGTGATCGCCTCGAAGCTCCGCTCGCCCACCTTCAGCCCCTTCGACACTGAGATGAAGAGCAGCCGCCGTCTGGCGGTCGTCGTTGCGCCGGGAAGAGACGTGCCGAGGAGCCGCGGCAACCACGTCGCGAGCTCTCAGTCCCTCCCGACGAGACAGCAGAAGCCCCTCCGTCGAGCGGCTCAGGTCGAGTTCGTTGCTCGCGAGACGCAGGTACGTTGCCGGAACGAAGTGATGGCTCGTGCTCGGATCGGAGAAGGCCCATCCCTTGTCCGGGTAGTAGACCTCGATCCAGCGATGGTAGCCCCGCGGGCCGGGCTGTCCCGCGTCGGCCGGCTGCGAGCTGACAACGTAGCCGGCGACCTCGCGCGCTTCGATACCGACGGCGCGCAGGAGCTCGACGGTGAGGCGTGCGATGCCCGTGCAGTAGCCTGAGCGTCGCGTCAGGACGTCGATGGCCTCCTGGGAAGCCTGCCGGTCGAGGTCGTAGCGCACGTTGCGCGCGACCCAGCCGAGAACTTTGGACGTGGCCTCGTAGACCGTCTCGGCATGCGCCGTAAGGGTTCCGGCGAGCACGCCGATCTCCGTGGCCTCTCGAGCCGGAGGCTGGAAGGGAAAATCACTGCCGAGGTGCGAGTTGTCGACGCGGACCCGAACGAGTCCATCTTCGAGCCAGAGGCGGTAGCCATCGTTCTGATACGCCGAGATCCTCGCCGCCGGCGGTGCCAGGGCCTGAACTTCATCGACGCCCTCGACGGCCGGGCCCTGAGCGAAGGACGCAGCGCCGAGCGGGGCCAGGCACAGCAGCACCAGCGCCGCTCTGTAAAGGGCGTCGAGCTTCACTGGATCTCGCGCTTGAGTAGCCCGTCGAGCAGTCCGTTGACGAACCGCCCCGACTTCTCCGAGCCGTACTTCTTGGCCAGCTCGATCGCTTCGTCGACGACGGCCAGAGGCGGCACGTCGCGCTGCTCCAGGAGCTCGTAAACAGCGATCCGCAGCACGTTGCGGTCGACGATCGGCATCCGCTCGACCCGCCAGTTCTCCGTCTGCTCTTCGAGCAGCGAGTCGATGCGCTGCTGATCCGTGACCGAACCATCGACGAGCTTCTTGGCGTAGCCGAAGGCCTCGCGGAGCTTCTGCAGGTCCGTTCCCGGAGCGTGATCGGAAGCGAAAGAGCGAAGGTCGAACTCGTCGACGACCGTGCGCGGCGGCGAATCCCCCACCTCCAACTGATAGAGCATCTGCAGGGCCATCTCGCGCGCGGCGCGGCGTTTGCCGAGCGGGCTCTCGACGGACGTCTTGTCGGAGGATGTTTCGTCAGCGTGCAAGTTCTTCCTCTCAGGTGCGCGAGCTCCAAGCGCCTCGCGCGAGCGTCAAGTCTAGCCGCTGGAGCCGGCCGCTGTGCCCGATGGGCAGACCTGCTCGACTGCGACGAACGATCAGGATTTCGAGATGGAGCGAAGGGCGGCGGTCATCTCGAGGCAGGCGAGCGCCGCTTCCTCACCCTTGTTGCCCGCCGCTCCGCCGGAGCGTGCGTCGGCCTGGCCCCGGGTTTCGCAGGTGAGGAGACCAAAGCCGACGGGCCGCCCCGAGCGCACCGCGATCTCGGCGCACTGCGCACTGCACTCCGCGCAGATGAAGTCGAAATGCGGAGTTTCGCCCCGGATGACGACGCCGAGAGCCACGACTCCGTCGAGATCGCCGCGGGACATCATCGCTTGCACAGCGAGAGGGATCTCCCATGCCCCGGGGACCCGAACCGAGAGGATGTCTTCCGCAGCGACTCCGTGCTGTTGGAACGTCGTCAGAGATCCCTCGAGAAGTCGGTCGACGATCTCCTGATGAAATCGAGCGGCGACGATACCGAAGCGCAAACCCTTGCCGTCGAGGCCATGGAGGCTCTCGGGTGCACCGTCTGAACTCATCGAAGGCTCCTCTCGCAGCTCGTCACGAGCGGCGGTTGGCTGACTCGAGCGTCGAGCGCAGCGCCGCTGAGGATACACCTCCCGCAGGTCCTGCGCTGCTCTGCCCTGGGGACGCCGCGGATTTCGCCCCGAGGGCGTTCAGTTCTCCCTGTGATGAGCGCAGTGCCCCTCCTCGAACTCCCAGAGGCGCGTGCTGGATCCGGCACGCAGCAGCCGTTCCACCGTGAAGATGTCGGCTTCCGAGGGCACGTCGACTGCCAGGAGCCCCTGCAGGGAGGGGCCGGCCGCCTCGAAGGTGCAGCCTTGGCGCTCCAGAGGGGCCCAGGCCTCGCGCAAGCGTGACTCCTCGGCGTCGAGCTCGGAGAAGATGCGGTAGGTCGAGTGCCCGGAGTGCCGGACGACTTCGAGAAACGGGAACGACCCGGCCTCGTCGCGGGCGCCGACGCTGACCACATCTCCCCAACTGACGCCGTACGCGAAGAAGGGCGCGTTGAGGATCCTGAGCTGTCCGGATGAGGGCCAGCCGCGCACCGGCTCGGCGCAGAGTCGCTCGACTCCACCATCGACGAGGAAGCTCACGCGAAGCGGGCGGAAGGTGTTCAAGACGGTAGAGACTCCGGCGAGGCGAAGACAGAAAGGCCTACGTCCTCGCGCCAACAGCGTTGTAGAGTTCGCCGATGTCTCCGAGGGGGGCTCTCACGATGAACACGATCGCACACACGCTGGAGTTCGAGACCTTCTGGGATTGGCTTCTCCTCCATCCGAACTGCATTCTGCGCGCCGGCACGCTGACCGCGATCCTGTGTGACGACGACGACCTGCACTGGCAGTTCTCGACCGAGGACGAGGCCTACTACGTCCAGGCGATTCGTGGAAAACGGCTCATCGGAGAGATCATGATCGAGCCGGACCCGGTCTCTTACGTCCAGGTTCAGGAGAGCGATCGCCAGGGCGAGTGGATCTTCGAGCTGATCGCCGAGAATCAGAACGAGCGCTACCCCGCGTACTTTTTCGTCATGACGCACGGACTCGATGACGACGAAGAGCCCCAGGGCCGGGCTGCAATCCACTAGTACCGTAGGTCTCTGAATCTGCAGGCGTTCGGCCTGTCCCGGTCGCGTTTTGCGTGGTATTCTTCTGCCGCCTGCAGCGACCGATCAGCGCCAGCGCAACGGCGAAGATCCAAGCTCTGACGACCGCTGCCGATCGAGCCTCACCGGGCGGAACTGAAGAGCTGGTTCGCGCTCCTCGGCGAAAGCTCAGACAACGCTTCAACAAGGTCCAAGACCCGCTACTTCAGGAAAGTCTCATGAAGAAAGAATTCCATCCCGAACTCCATCCGGTCGTTTTCATCGACTCGGCTGCCGATTTCGAGTTCGTCTCTCGTTCGACTATGACGTCCGATTCCACACGCGAGATCGACGGTGTCGAGCACTACGAGATCCGCCTCGAGATCTCGTCGGCTTCGCATCCGTTCTTCACCGGCAAACAGCACTTCGTCGACACCGCCGGTCGGATCGAGAAGTTCAAGAAGAAGTATCGCTCCTGATTCGAGGCGGGACGCCTCCGACGAGCCCTTCTTTCTCCGAACTTCCTAGATCTCTGACCTTCTCCTGGAGTCAACGATGACGAAACCCGTCCGCGTTGCTGTGACCGGCGCCGCCGGTCAGATCGGCTACTCGCTCATCTTTCGTATCGCCGCTGGCGAGATGCTCGGTCTCGATCAGCCCGTCAGCCTTCATCTGCTCGAGATCCCGCCGGCCATGGACGCCCTGCGAGGAACCGTCATGGAACTGCGGGACGCCGCCTATCCGCTGCTGCACGACATCGTCGCGAGCGACAACGCCGAGGAGGCCTTCGACGGTGTCGACGTCGCCCTTCTCGTCGGCGCCCGCCCTCGCGGGCCAGGAATGGAGCGCAAGGATCTCCTCGAGGCGAACGCACAGATCTTCACCGCCCAGGGCAAGGCGCTCGACGCGGCGGCGTCCAAGGACGTGCGCGTCCTGGTCGTCGGCAACCCCGCCAACACGAACGCGCTGATCGCCTCGAGCGTGGCTCCGAGCCTCGACCGTCGGCAGTTCACGGCGATGACTCGTCTCGATCACAATCGTGCGCTGAGCCAGCTTGCAGAGAAGACCGGTTCCCACACCACCGACATTCGCAAGATGACGATCTGGGGTAACCACTCGGCGACCCAGTACCCCGACATCTCGCAGTGCACGGTCGACGGCAAGACCGCCTCCGAACTCGTCGAGGAGTCCTGGTATCGCGACGAGTTCATCCCGAAGGTACAGAAGCGGGGCGCCGAGATCATTCAGGCACGGGGCGCCTCGTCGGCCGCCTCCGCCGGGGCCGCCGCGATCGACCACATTCGTACCTGGGTGCACGGAACCGACGACGGCGACTGGGTCAGCATGGCGATCCCCGCTGACGGCAGCTACGGCATCGAAGAGGGCGTGGTCTACTCCTACCCCGTCGTCTGCAAGGACGGCGACTACGAGATCGTTCAGGGCCTCGACGTCTCGGAATTCAGTCGCGGTCGAATGGACGCCACCGAGACCGAGCTGCGCGAGGAGCGAGCGGCGATCGAGAGCCTGCTCGGCTGATCGACAGCTCCGCGCTCGTCAAAGTGACGCCGACGGGCTTGCCCGTCGGCGTTTCTGCGTTCAGGAGACCTCCTCGCGCCTCGGCACGGGCGCTCAGCCCTCCGGGTCGGCCTACGCCTCCAGATCGACCCAGACTGGGGCGTGATCAGAGGCGGTCATGCCGTCCTTCTTCTTGCGGTAGTCGCGGTCGATGACGGTATCGATGACCCTGTCCGCGACCGCGGGTGTACCGAGCAGCAGGTCGATCCGGAGTCCCATGCCACGGTGGAAAGCACCTCCGCGGTAGTCCCACCAAGAAAAGGTCTGGTCCTCCGGGTAGAGCTTTCGGTAGAGGTCGACGAGGCCCCAGTCCGCCAACGCGCGCATCCGCTCGCGCTCGGCGTCGGTGTGAAAGATCCCGCCGAGGAGCTTGTCTTCGCTCCAGCTGTCGAGAGGCTCCGGGCAGATGTTGAAGTCGCCGCCGAGAAGCAGCGCACTCTCCGGATCGTGGTTCTCCTGTACGTAAGCGATGAGCGAGTCGAACCAGGCGAGTTTGCGGGGGTAGTCCTCGTGCTCGATGTTCTTCCCGTTCGGGCAGTAGAGCGTCGCGTAGTTCAGGCCGGAGACGGAGACCTCGAGCATGCGAGAGCCAAACTCTTCCTGTCCAGGAAGTCCCTTCTGCACCACCTCAGCCGAATCGCGGGTCAGCGTGGCGACACCGTTCCAACTCTTCTGCCCGTGGGTGAGGCAGGTGTAACCCGCCTCACCGAACGCCTCGTTCGGGAAGTCCTTGTCTTCGAGCTTGAGCTCCTGCAGACCGACGACGTCGGGCTGACGCGAGTCGAGCCAGTGCAGGACGAAGTCGAGCCGGGCACGCAGTCCGTTGATGTTCCAAGTGGCGATGCGCATGCTTCTCTCCGATGGCTGGGGACGTTCGCTGGGGTCTTGACGCGGGCGGTGAGCGGAAGGAGGCTATTCGTCATGACGCTCGTGAAACACCTCAAGCTGCTGGTCTACAGCTTCGTCACCTGGCTCACCTTCTATCTCGTCGGCCTGCCTGAGTACTACCAGCAGTGGCCGCTCTGGGCCAAGATCGCGGTCGTCGTGGGAGTGAATCTCCTGTACTTTCCCGCGACTCGGTACACGCTCGATCGCTTCTGGAACGACGGGCACCACGTGCGGAACTCGTACTGGCTGGCGTTCTACCTCACCCTGCCGCTCTTCGTCTACGACTACCTGCTCCTCGCTCTGTACAAAGGTCTCGGCATCGGCTTCGTCGTGCCTTACTGGTACCTGACGTTTTTCTACTTCTCGTTCTGGATACAGTTTCCGTGGGTGGCACGGAGGATGGTCGAGCGCGATGCGAGTGCAGACTGAGGCTCGACGGTGAGCACCGCGGCTCTTGTCCTGGAAATCCCACCGGAGCTTGTCGCCGCCGGTCGGAAGCACGCGGAGGACTGCTTTCCCGAAGAGTGCTGCGGCGTTCTGCTGGGAACGTTCGAAGCCTCGAAACCACGGGTCGTGAGACTGGTGGCAGCCGAGAACGTCGCTGCGGCCAGAAACCGTCGGTACGAGATCGGGCCTGAGACCCTCGCGAGAGCGTTGCGCCAGGCTTCCCGGGAGGGCCTGTCGCTGCTCGGCTTCTACCATTCGCACCCGCAAGGGAGTTCTCGTCCGAGCGCGAGCGACCTGCAAGAGGCATGGCCCGCGACCAGCTACCTGATCTTCTCGGTCGAGGGTGGTCGCGTCACCGCAGAGCGGAGCTGGCGCCTCCGGACCGGCGACGCTCGCTTTACGGAAGAGAGCTTGAGCATTCCGGCAGGTCCGGTGCAGGATGGAAGGACTCTCGAGGAGAAGCACGAATGATCGACAGCACCGCTCCGCCCCTGCCAGAGCTCGAGCCCGAAGAGATCAAGCGCTACAGCCGGCACCTGATCATGCCGGAGGTGTCGAAAGAGGGACAGCAGAAGCTGAAAGCGGCGAAGGTGTTGATCGTCGGGACCGGAGGCCTGGGCTCGCCCAGTAGCCTCTACCTCGCGGCCGCTGGAGTGGGTACGTTGGGCTTGGTCGACTTCGACGTCGTCGACGACTCGAACCTGCACCGGCAGGTACTCTTTGGAGAGCGCGACGTCGGACGGCCCAAGCTGGAGGCCGCTGTCGATCGTCTGCAGCAGGTCAATCCTCACGTTCGCTACGTACCGCACCCGGCACGCCTCGATTCCTCGAACGCGCTCGAGATTCTCTCCAGCTACGACATCGTCGTCGACGGAACCGACAACTTCCCCACGCGCTACCTGGTCAACGACGCTTGCGTGCTGCTCGGGAAGCCGAACGTCTACGGCTCGATCTTTCGCTTCGAAGGGCAGGTCTCGGTCTTCTGGGGTGAGAAGGGCCCCTGCTACCGATGTCTCTTCGCGGAGCCGCCGCCGCCGGGACTCGTGCCGTCGTGCGCGGAAGGTGGCGTTCTCGGAGTCCTCCCGGGCATCATCGGATCGCTGCAGGCGAACGAGGCGATCAAGCTCATCCTCGGCGCCGGCGATCCTCTGATCGGTCGCCTGCTGCTCTTCGACGCTCTCAAGATGAGCTTCCGCGAGCTGAGGCTGCGCAAGAATCCGGATTGCCCGATCTGCTCCGAAAATCCCACGCTCACCGAGTTGATCGACTACGACGCTTTCTGCGGCCTCGAACCGGCCGCGTCAAAGGGTCTGGACCCCGAACTGGACGCCTCGCCCCAGGAGTTGCGGAGCTGGCTCGCAAGCGACGAAGGTGTCCAGCTGGTCGACGTGCGCACTGAGCAGGAGCGCGAGATCTGCCGGATTGCCGAAGCCCGGTGGATCCCCATGGCAGACCTGGAATCCCGGTTCCAGGAGCTCGATCCCGGGCAGCGGGTCGTCGTCCACTGTCATCACGGGCCCCGGTCGACGCGTGCCACCGCCTGGCTGCGCGAACACGGGTACCCCATGGCGTTCAACCTGGCCGGCGGTATCGACGCCTGGAGCGAGCAGATCGATCAGAGCGTGCCGCGCTACTGAGGCTCTGCTCTTGAGGGACTGCTCTCGAGGAGCGGTCTTGGTGCGGTTCGCCTTGGGTGCTCAACTCCGAGAGTTGGTCGGGACGAGAGGATTCGAACCTCCGACCCCCTGAACCCCATTCAGGTGCGCTACCAGGCTGCGCCACGTCCCGACCGAGTCTCGCTGAGAGTGTTGCGCGGAGAACCGCGCAACCGCCACATCCTACTCTGGGATCTGTCTGGAGCGAAGGGGTTTGTGAACGCTCTCGAGGAGACGGGAATCAGGCTTCGCTTTCGCCACGAAGCTCGCTCGCGACCGCGCGGGCTTCGTCTCTGAGGACCTCGAGATCGCTCCTCAGCAGCTCGAGGCGCTGCGCAACGGAGTCGTCCCTCGCCTCGGTCTCAGCGGGAGGCGATGCGGCTGCAACCTTCTTGGCCTTCTTCTTGGCTTTGGGTTTGGCAAGTTCTGCCTCCGGCGGAGCTTCGGAAGGCTCCTCGCCCGACGCTGCAAGGACGCCGTCCGCAACCTCGGAATCGAGCTTCTTCTTTGCGCCCGCAATCGTGTAGCCCTCTTCGTAGAGGAGCTCTTTGATGCGACGGATGATTCCCAGCTCCTCAGCGGAGTACGTACGCTGGCCACCACCGCTCGCGCCCTCCCGAAGCTGAACGAACTCCGTTTCCCAATAGCGCAGCACGTAGGGCTGGATGTCCAGCTCGCGGCACGCTTCGCCGATCTTGTACTGACTCTTCTTCGGCAAAGAGTGAACCTCCCGTGGGGATCGTAAAGATGCCCTACGTTACTCCCTCCGCTGCCGAATGACCAAGCGCAGCGGAACTCCCCACAAGTCCAGCTGGTCGCGCGCAAAGTTCTCCAGATAGCGCCGGTAGCTGTCCTGGCGCGGAAGCGTGCGGTTCGCAAAGAGCATGAAGGTTGGAGGCCCGCTCGAAACCTGCGTGGCGTACAGCAGGTTCCAAGGGCGTCCGCCGGGAGCCGGCGCCTGGTGCCGGCGAGTGGCCACTTCGAAGAGCCGGTTCGCGTCACTCGTCGCGAGGCTGGTCCGAAAGCGCTCCAGAGCTTCGTCGATCGCGGGCAGGAGACGATCGATGCCTCGGCCCGTCTCGCAGGAGATGTTCACCCTCAGCGGTCGATAGAGGATCTGGTCGAGACGCTCCCAGCTCTCGTCGAGGTGCTCACGTGACTCCTCGTCGAGCAGATCCCACTTGTTGACCGCGATGACCACCGTGCGTCCCAACTCCCAGATCGTGCCGGCGATTGCGAGGTCTCCGCTGGTGACGCCGACGCTCGCGTCGATCACCAGAACCGCGAGCTGCGCCTTCTCGATCTGGCGCCTTGCCATCATCACGGCGAGCTCCTCCGGCTCGTCGCTCACCTGGCTCCGGCGGCGGATCCCCGCGGTGTCGACGAGCAGCAGATCCTCTCCGTCTTCGCGGACGATCGGCGTGTCGACCGGATCCCTCGTCGTGCCGGCGACGGGAGAGACGAGGGACCTCGGCCCCCCGGTGAGGCGGTTGATCAACGAGGACTTGCCAACGTTGGGACGACCGACGACCGCAATCGCCGACTCCGGTACCTCCTCGTCGGTACCGAAGAGGGGCACGGTCTCCTGAAGCTCGTCGATCAGCTCTTCGATCCCGAGACCGTGCTCGGCCGAGATCAGGACCTGAGCACCTGCGCCCAGAGCGTAGAACTCGTCGAAGTTCTCGCCTGCGGCCTTGGTGTCTCCCTTGTTGACGGCGACGACCACCGGTCGGCCGTGAGAACGCAGCTCGTCCCAGACCTCCTCATCCGCCGGGACGAGCCCCTGCCGTCCGTCGACGACCAGAATCAGCAAATCCGACTCGAGAACGGCGAAGTGCACCTGGTCGTTCAGCCCCAACGGGTCGTCACCCGGGACCAGCCCTCCAGTGTCGATGAGCTCGAAGGTCCCGTCGTCGGTGCGCACGGTGCCGGCAACGCGGTCCCGTGTGACACCCGGGGTGTTGTGAACGATCGACTGCCGACGACCGACGAGGCGGTTGAACAGCGTCGATTTGCCGACGTTCGGCCGGCCGACGATGGCGACAACGCTCATCGCTCAGCCGTCGAAGGTCGTGTCGAGCGTGCGATAGAGCACCTGCCAGCCCTCTTCCCGCCGCTTGATCTGGTACTTGACCCGATTACGCTGGCCCAACTCTTCGGAAAGCACGGTCTCCGTGCCCGTGGCATAGATGTGCAGGTTCCAGATCTCGAGAGTGGTGACGAACGCGTTGCTGTGGTTCCAGACGGTGATGTCTTCGACCTCGACACTGACGAGCTCCGGCCTGAGGTCTCGGCCGCCCAGTGCCAGGTCGTTGACCCGCTTGCGAACCGAAGCGATCTCCTTCTCGACTGCGAAATCCTCGAGCTTCTCGAAGCGACCGCTTCCGTAGGACTCCGCCATCAGGGGAAGATACGACTCCAGAAGCGTGCGAATCGCCTGCCGATCCTCCGGCGAGATCTCAGCAACGTCGCCTGCACAGCCCCCGAGCAAGAGAAGCAGGCACGCGAGCAGCGCGTAGAGAGCTGCAGAGCGGCGCGAGGGTGCGACGGAGTGTTCCAGGCGGATCATGAGCGGGGGCAGGTTCGTTGGGAGTGTGAGTCTATCTTCAGCTGATGGATCAGCGGCGGTCGCGTCGACGCTTCTTACTGCGGTTCTGGGCTCTGCGTACGCGCTCGGAACGACCGGGCGAGCGTCGACGCGAGGAGCTGCCGCGGCGATCTCCAATCGGTGCCCCGCCTCGAACGAGAGCGAAGTCGATGCTGCGACGATCCTCGTCGATGCGTTCGAGCCGGACGGCGATCCGTTGGCCGAGGACGAGCTTCCCCGCGGCGGTCGTCGCCGTCTGCGCGGCGACGTCGACCTCGAGGGGCACCAGCGCCTCGACATCGAAGCTCAGAAACCCGTCGGCTCCCGACTCGACCAGCTGCACGAAGGCTCCTCTGGTACCGATCCCAGTGATCCGCCCGTCGGCGGTCTCGCCCAGCCTCTTGGAGAGCACGCGGATCTTCTGCCACTGTCGCAGCTCTCTTTCTGCCTGCTCGGCGCGCCGCTCGAGCCGGCTCATGTCGGCCCCGATGGCGGCCCTCTCGGCGGCTGGCAGGGACGGCGGTTGTTCGCCGCGGAGCACCTGCTTGAGCAGCCGATGAATGATGAGATCGGGGTAGCGACGGATCGGCGACGTGAAGTGGCAGTAGTCCTCCAAGCCGAGGGCGAAATGGCCTTTCGGCGTCGGCTCGTAGAGCGCGCGCCCCAGGGAACGAAGGATCAGGGTGGATAAGGTCTCCTTCTCGGTGACGTCACTGGCGAGATCCAAGAGCTCGCCGAGCTTCGCAGGCCCCTCGGAATCACGGATCCGAGCGGCCGCCTCTTCACCCAATAGACCCTCGACCGCCGTTGCCAGTTCCTCGAAACGCTCGGCGTCCGGCTCCGCATGGTTCCGGTAGAGGGCCAAAGGTCCGACCGATGCGGCGTGATCGTCGAACGCGCGACGGAGTCTGTGCGCCACCGCCGAGTTGGCGGCGACCATGAGTTCTTCGATGAGGAGATGGGCACGTAGGCGCTGCGTCGGCTCGATCGCTTCGGGGTGTCCGCGCTCGTCCAGTTGGACGATCAGCGTCGGCAGGTCGAGATCGAGAGCTCGACGCTCCTCTTTGCGCTCGAGCATGACTCCGAGGAGACGGTCTGCGGTGCGCAGCATCTCCTGCACTGACTCCTCGAGTTCCTGCGTCTCGTCGCGCTCCAGGAATTCGGTCACCTGCTGGTACGTCAGACGAGCTCGGCTGCGGATCACGCTCTCATGGCAGCGGCTGCGCTGAACTTCGCCCCTTCGATCGAACCACAGCGTCACCGAGAGGGTCAGGCGCTCCTGATCCGGCATGAGAGAGCAGGCATCTTCCGAGAGCTCGGGTGGCAGCATGGGCACGGCGCGTCCAGGGAAGTAGACGCTGGTGCCCCGTCGCTTTGCGGAATCGTCGAGAGCCGTCTGCGGGCGAACGTAGTGAGCCACGTCGGCGATGTGCACGTCCACTCGGAAGCCCTTGGGCGTTTCCTCGACCCAGACGGCGTCGTCGAAGTCCTTGGCCGTTTCACCGTCGATGGTGACCGCCGAGCGGCCGCGGAAATCCTTGCGCGATGGACTTATGTCGCGATCTGAGGCGACGCGGCGAGCCTCCTCGCTCACCCCTTCGTCGAAGCGCTCGGGGATCGAGCGAGCCGCAAGGAGAACGCGGATGTCGGCGCCCGGCTCTTTCCACGGATCGCCGAACTCCTCCACCACTTCGACCGCTCCCTCGACGATCTCGAGCAGGAAGTACTCACCGCGCCGCTGAGCCAGTGCGGTCGGCACGGAAAGGCTGCGCGTCAGCTCGATCTGCTGAGGATCGAAACTGCGCCAGGAAGCCCGCCCAGCATTCCGAGCGACACGCGCAACGAAGCGCTGCGGCGCCGGTAGAAGGATCTTCACCACAGATGCGCGACGGACGTCCTGGGTCCCTCTCGAACGTCCCTTTCCCTGCCTCTGCGGCCGTAGGAGTACGAAGTCACCGAGCCCCGCACCTTCTCCTTCGCGGAGGGCGACCCGCCAGTGCCGCACCTCACCTCGCCATCGAGAGGTCGCTTGGAGGTGGTCCTTTCGGCGTTGGGTGACATGCGCCGTGACGAAGCGCGTGGACGCGAGCTGGCGCCAGCGACCGCGCCAAAGGACGACTTCGCCACGCTGTTCCAGGCGCTCGAGTTGCGCCGTTTCCATGGCCTCGAACTGCGAGTCGGGCAGGCCGTCGGGACCAGCGTCCCGGAGTCGGTCGCGAAGGGTGTTGGGTGTCATGACGGGGCTCCGAAGGTCTTCGATTCAGTCGCGATCGTTGCTTCCCGCGCGAGAGGAGCGCTGATACACTTCGCCGGCCCGGAGGGTACATCACGCGAAAGTGGCGGAATTGGTAGACGCGCAAGATTCAGGTTCTTGTGGCCGCAAGGTCGTGGGGGTTCGAGTCCCCCCTTTCGCACCATCCTCGGGTCCTCAGGACCGGCCGGCTTCGCCGCCCCAGCGGTCTTCGGCTTTCGGCACAAGGTCGGATCCGGCTCCCACTCACTCAACCGCACCTGGAGGCCGTTCGATAGACCCGAGTGGCGACGCGGCAGCCCCTTTCCCGCGCTCCCTGCCGATGGAACGCAGGGCAGTCCGCCCTCCCGGTCCCACTGACCATGCCCGAACGCCAGGACATCTCGCCTCTCACTCTGAACCGTCTTTCGGTCTATCTGCGGTGCCTTCGCCTGCTTCGGGATGAGGGGGTCGAGAGAGTGTCTTCGCAGCAGCTGGCCCAGCGCTTCCACCTCTCTTCGTCGCAGATTCGCAAGGACCTCACCTACTTCGGAGAGTTCGGTGTACGGGGAGTCGGCTACGACGTATCCCTCCTCGCCGACAGGCTGCAGCAGCTGCTCGGTCTGGACCGGACCCACCGACTGATGATCGTCGGCGTCGGCAACCTCGGCAGTGCGCTTGCTCGCTACTTCGATGGCAACGATCTCCACTTTCAAGTCGTTGCTGGAGTCGACAGCAACGAGCAGCGCATCGGCAAAGAGGTCGGCTCGTTCGTCGTCCGCGCCTTTGACGAGATTGCCACCCTCGTCGGCGAGACCGACGCGGACATCGGGGTGATCACCGTTCCGGGCGATGCGGCCGTACAGGCGTACGAGGCGCTGGTCGACGGTGGCGTGCGCTCGGTGCTCAACTTCGCGCCGGTGCAGCTGCCGGACATCGAGGGTGTGCGCGTCAAGAACGTCGACATGAGGATTCATCTCGAGGAGATGGCCTTCTTCCTCGGCGCCGACGACAACGACAGCGAACGTTAGTTCGGCGTCAGCCCGCGAGAGCACGAAGCGTCAACGCCGATTCGCCGTAGCTCTTGATCGTGGCGCCCTGCCAGGAAGAGCGCCAGCGACTTCGAGCCGAGTGTTCGATGGCCATCGATTCGACCCCCGGCAGCTCACTCATGCCCTCAGCCAGGGACTCGTAGTCCTCGAAGTCGTAAGGAGGATCGGCGAAGACGAGGGTCGCGGATTCGAGCTTCGTCGCGACGCGCTGCCACTGGCGCGGCAGCAAAGACCGAAGGAAGACGCAGTGCTCCTCGACCCCGAGCCCGCGGGCGTTCGTGCGCGCCGTCTCGAGGCTTCCCACATCGGCATCGACGAAGAACGCACGCTCCGCTCCCCGACTCAGGGCCTCGAGACCCATGGCGCCGCTGCCGCAGAAAAGGTCCGCGAAGACGCCTCCCGGTACGAGAGAGGACCAGCTCGAGAACAGTGCCTCACGGACACGCTCCTGCGTCGGACGACTCACTTCGGAGGCCTGGATCCTCCGTCCGCCGAGGTGCCCCGCAATGATCCGCAGCCGAGCCGCGCTCACTGTCGCCCCTTGCGCCGGACCTGAACGAACTCCTGGCGCAAACCGTCGAAGGACAGGTACATCGTCAGCGGCTGATCGAGTCCCTGCAGTTCGACCCCTTCCCCCTCCCACGTAAAAGCGATGAGCCGATAGCGGTGTCCCTGCTCGTTGATCAGAAGATCGCCCACGCGGGGCTCGTAGTCGCGAGGGATTTCGCTCTCGCCCTCTGGGCGTCGCGTCTGATCGACCAGGACGATCATCTCCTGCGCGATCGAAACGGCGCGCTGCAGCGTCAAAGAGAGCGAATCGTAGCGCCCAAAGCTGTGGCGATGAGCGACTTGGCCTGGAAGGTCGAGGATCAGCTCGCAGTTTTCGATCCAATCGCCGTCGATTGACCGGTACTCGTCTTGCGTCTCGTCCCAAGTGTCTTCGAGCAGCCTTTGGACGAAGGCGTCGCGTTCTTGCGGCTCGAGCTCGTGGAGCCACATCTTGATGTCGTCGCCGAGTCCGTCCCGAAGCCTCAACGTGCCATTGCCGAAGAGGGTCACCTCCCGCAGGCCGAGTGAGTTCGAGCAGCTCATCCGCAGCAGCTCGACGATGCGAAAAGAGCGAGAGTCCTGCTGTGCCGTCGAAGCGACAGGACAGACGAGGACCGCGGCCAAGACCAAGACGGTGCGCATCAACGCCATGCGAACACCGGCTGCTCGTAGTGAGCGACACGAGCTTCCACCTGTCCCCGCAGGCAGACCTCGAGGAACTGATAGAGCAGGGCGGCCGTCGGAGCGTGCACACGGTCGCCCAGCAGGGGCAGGCAGAGAACCGGCCGATCACTCTCCTCGATCGAATAGAGAATCGGCGCCTCCTCCACGTCGAGCGCGTCCAGAGGCACCCGATAGATACGCGCCACCTCGGTCGGATCGGCGATGAGCCGCTCGGCGCGATCCGATCCCAGAACGATCGGTGTGATCAGAAAGCCGGAGCGACTGATGTAGTCGTCGAGCTTGCCGAGAATGGCGTCCGGTCCCAGTTGCAACCCGACCTCTTCGGCCGTCTCCCGCAGGGCGGCCTGCTCCGGCGACTCTCCTTCTTCGAGGCGTCCTCCGGGAAGGGCCCACTGCCCGCCGTGGCTCCTGAGAGACGAAGCTCGCCGCGTCAACACGAAGCACAGCTGACCGACTTCGTCTCGGACCAGGGCAATGGTGACAGCGGCCCGGCGCAGTGACGGTGCTGCGTGGGTCACTCGAGCGCGCAGCTCCTCGCTCGAGAGGCGCTGGAAGGCGCCGAGGCGCGAACGGATACTCGTCAGCGAGGGACCGGTGTGTTTCACGGTCGCTGGGGCCATCGGCTCAGGAGGACGGGATCCGCAGGACCTGTCCGACCCGGATGATCGTGTTGCCGAGTCGATTGGCCGCCATCAGAGCTCGGACCGTCGTGCCTTCCCGCTCCGCGATTCGACCGAGCGTGTCGCCGCTGCGCACGCGATATGTCTTGTCTTCGGCAAGCGTCGGGGCGCTTTCCGCCGCCGCGGCCTTCTCCAGGTCGGCGAGGGTCAGCGTCTCCATGCGTTTGCCAAAACCGCTGGAACTCGGGATTCGCAGTCGCTGACCGATGTAGATGCGATCGGCCCGCGGGAGGTTGTTCGCCGATTGCAGCGCGCGCACCGACGTACGGTGGCGTGCGGCGATCTTGCCGAGCGTATCGCCGGAGCGAACTCGGTACTCGAACGCCAGCTGTCGCGAGAGCTTTCGCTGCGTCGGGATCTTGCCGTACGCCGCCAAAGAGGCCTGGCGAGCTCCTTGCGGTACCCGGATCGTGTAGCCCTTGGGGACCAGCAGCGTACCGTTGGCCACGAGCCGTGAGAGACCCGGGTTGAGGTCGGCCAGCGTCTCGGAAGGAACATCGAGGAGCAGAGCCAGGTCGAGCAGCGAGTAGTAGCGATCGCCGGTGAACTCGTCGTAGCGCAGGCGCGGCCGAGGCTCCACGCCCGGGAAGTAGCGCTCCCGGTTCTGGTAGATCTGCACGACCGCCAGGAACTCGGCGTAGAAGTTGCGCGAAGCGAAGCCGAAGGTGCGGGAACGGTACTTGCGCACGATGACGCCGATGTCTTTCGTACCGAGCCTGCGGGCAGCGCGCCGCATGCCGGCGGCGCCGTGGTTGTAGCCCGTGAGGGCCAGGGGCCACGCTTCGATGCGCTCGTAGTCTTTGCGCAGCATGCGCGCCGCACCGTCGGCTGCGTGCAAGACGTCGGAGCGCTCGTCGACGGCTTCGTCGATGCGAAGAAAGAGGCGTCCCGTTGCCCGCGTGAACTGCCAGGCGCCTGAAGCACCGACCTTCGAGCGCGCCTTGTAGTTGAACATCGACTCGACGAAGGGCAGGTACGCGACCTCTGTCGGGACGCCGTTGCGCTCTAGAATCTCCTTGATCTCCGGGATGAACATGCCCGAGATCTCGATGGCCTCGGCGAAACGGTTCTTGAGCCCGAGCTGCGAGCGTACGCGATGACGAGCGCCCGAGTCGGGCGTCTTTCCGGCGGCCGCCCAGGCCTTCTCCACCATTTCTCGGTGCTCGGCAGAGGCCCTGCGGTCTCCTTGCAGGGCGCGTCGGATCCCGAGCAGGGCCTTCTCGGCGCGCTTGCGTCGCGCCACCTCGACCTTGACGTCGCTGGCTCCGCCGGCCCGAAGATCGAGAGCGCTGACGGTGCCGTAGACGACGTCGAGGTGCCGGTCGTCGTGGAGAATGACCTCGTCGCTCGTGTGGCCGGCAAAGACGAGCTTCCAGAACTCCACCGCCGGCTCGAGGCTCGCCGGCAACGGAAAGTCGGCCGAAGGAACCGTCTGCTGACTCGCTGCCGAGCCCGTCACCGCCACGACGAGACACACGCTCGCCACGAGCCTCGTCAGGAGGTTCGAGAGCGGTCTGTCCGTACCGTAATGAGTGCGCGAGTGAGCAGGCATCGAAAGAAAAGACAACATCAACGTCATCTATCCTAACTCAGCCGCTCGCTCGTAGATTCCGATTCGAACCTCCGCATGAAAAAGGCCGGAGACCCTGAAGAGGATCTCCGGCCTCGAAGCTCTCTTCAGAGCGCGTCGATCAGTAGCGGTAGTCGTCGCGCTTGTAAGGACCCTCGACCGGCACGGCGATGTATTCCGCCTGCTCCTGAGTGAGCTCGGTGAGCTCGACGCCCAGGTGGTCGAGGTGCAGACGTGCGACCTCTTCGTCGAGGTGGCGCGGCAGCAGGTAGACACGGTTCTCGTACTTGTCGCCGGCCTTCTGCAGCTCGAGCTGCGCGAGGACCTGGTTGGCGAACGACGTCGACATGACGAAGCTCGGGTGGCCGGTGGCGCAACCGAGGTTCAGCAGACGACCCTCGGCGAGGATCAGCACGCTGTGGCCGTCCTCGAAGGTGAACATGTCGTACTGTGGCTTGATCTCGATCTGCTCGACGCCCGGGATCTTCTTGAGGCCGGCCATGTCGATCTCGTTGTCGAAGTGGCCGATGTTGCCGACGATCGCCTTGTCCTTCATCCGCGCCATGTGATCGGCGGTGATGATGTCCTTGTTGCCGGTGGTCGTGACGAAGATGTCAGCAGTGCCGACGTGCTTCTCCACCGTGGAGACCTCGTAGCCCTCCATCGCCGCCTGCAGAGCGCAGATCGGGTCGATCTCGGTGACGATGACGCGGCAGCCCTGGCCCTTGAGCGCCTGAGCGCAGCCCTTGCCGACTTCGCCGTAGCCGCAGACGATCGCCTTCTTGCCGCTGAGCATGACGTCGGTCGCGCGGTTGAGACCGTCGATCAGGGAGTGACGGCAGCCGTAGATGTTGTCGAACTTGCTCTTGGTGACCGAGTCGTGGACGTTGATCGCCGGGAAGGGCCGCTCGCCCCCCGCCCTCAAGTGGGAGAGGCCATGAACACCCGTGGGCGTCACATAGCTGACGC
>JBCCLJ010000126.1:0-20637 GCA_039026915.1 Acidobacteriota bacterium | reverse complement strand
CGCCCTCTGGATCGGGATGGACGGTGGCGGACTTGCGCGCCTCGACCCCGAGACGGAGTCTTTCACCTTCTTCCGGAACGATCCGAACGATCCGCAGAGCCTCGGCTCCGGCGACGTACTGGCGCTCGCGGAAGACGCCGACGGTGCCCTCTGGATTGCGACATCGCGCGGCGGACTCAGCGTGCTCGCCGATCCGTCGACGAGCGAGGGTCGGTTTCGCAGGCTGCGACACGACCCCGCAGACCCGCAGAGCCTGCCGAGCGATCGCACCCGCGCCCTGCTCTTCGATCGCGAAGGCACGCTCTGGGTCGCCTCGATGGGCGGTCTCAGCCGCCGCGTCGGCCGTGGACGCTTCGAGCATGCGCAGATGCGGCCGGAGCGAGCCGACGCCCTGCCCGACAACGAAGTCTGGTCGGTCTTCGAAGACGACCGCGGCGCGATCTGGGCCGGGACCTACGGTGGCGGAACCGTGCGGCTGCGGCCGGATCGGCGATCGGCTCCTCTCGTGGACGCCGCTTTCGACGTCTTCCGTCGCTCCGACGACTCTTTCAGCCCGAGCGACAACCGCGTCATGGCCTTCCACCAGGACACCCAGGGAACGCTGTGGATCGCAACTCTCGGCGGACTCAACGAAGTCCCCGCGGGGGAGCTCGACCAGGAGTCTCCGCGCTTCATCCGGCACCTTCCCACGAGCGGTCGCCACCATGCTCTCGCTCATCACAGCATCAGCTCTTTCGCGGACGACCCGGAGGGCAACCTCTGGATCGGGCTTGCGGCCGGCGTCGCCAAGCTGGACCACGACTCCGGACGGCTCCCGCGGCTGACGCCCGGTCCGGAAGGCGGTCTCAGCGGCCGCGCTCGAGACGCCGTGATCGACGCACGGGGAGAGCTGTGGGTCGCGACCGGCGTCGGCCTGGACCGCGTGACTCTGCCGACGGACCGGTACGGCGACTTCGAGGTCGAGACCTACGCCGTCGACTCGCCGGAGCGTGCGCTGCCGGCCAAGGACGTTCGCGGTGTCTACCAGACCCGTGACGGCACTCTGTGGATCGAGACCTTCCAGGGCCTGCACTACCTCGGTCGCGACCGGCGATCGGTGAAGAGCAGGACCGAGGGTTTGCTGAGCCAGGCGGTCCTCAGCCTCTTCGAAGATCGTGGCGGGGATCTCTGGATGGGAATGTACCGAGGTCTCCAGCGGATCCGGCGCGGCGAGGACGGCGGGCCACAGGAGCTGACGCCCTGGCTCTCCGATCTCGAGGACCCGTCGAGTCTGGGAGGCAGTGCCGTGGCTCGGCTCGCGCAGACTCCCGACGGAGCTCTGTGGATGGGGAGCTACAACGGACTCCATCGACTGCACCCCGACGGCGCGTCGTTCGATCGCTTCCTGCCGGATCCCGAGCGGGACGATGCTCTGCCGCACGAGTTCGTGAGTGCGCTCCACGTCGACCGCGAGGGCACACTCTGGGTCGGCACGCTGGGCGGCGGGCTGTCCCGAGTGACCGAGGACCTGCGCTTCGAGACGATCTCTTTGGCCGAGGGACTGCCGAGCAGCAACGTCCAGTCGATCGCCTCCGATCCAGAGAACCGCCTCTGGGTGGCGACGCCCTTGGGCCTCGTGATCCTGGCGGACTCGCAGATGCGCGTCCTCGGTGAGCGCGACGGTCTCGGCTCGGACGACGTCGATTTCGTCGCCGACTCCGGCGCGGGTGCGTTGATCGTCGCCGGTGGTGAGCTCCTGCACGTCCCCTTCGATCAGTGGGACGCGGGCCGAGGATCTCCGGAGGTCGTTCTGACCGACCTGCAGGTGAACAACGAGCAGGTGACGCCGGGCGCGGACTCCGTTCTGAACAGGGTGCTGTCGCGGGAAGGAAAGATCACGCTCGGCGCCGAGCAGCGTTCGGTGACGTTTGCGTTCGCAGCTCCCACCTACCGGGATCCCGCGTCGATCGAGTACCGCTACCGGCTCGACGGGTACCAGGACGACTGGGTCCTGCGCGAGGCCGACGAGCGCCGCGCGATCTACAGCGGCCTGCCGGCGGGCGAGTTCACCTTTCGGGTGCAGTCGCGCAGGCCCTCCGGAGACTGGGGAGCGAGCGAGGCCTCCGTCGAGATGGAGGTCCTGCCGTTCTGGTGGGAGACCTCCTGGGCGCAGGCAACGGCGCTCCTGGCCTTCGCGGCGATCGTCGTCTCGGGTCCGCTTCTCTGGGCGCGCCGCGCCGAACGGCAGAAGCGCCTCCTCGAGTCCCGCGTGCACGAGCGGACGCGAGAGCTCGCGCAGGCCAACTATCGTCTGCAGGAAGCGGCGCGCAAGGACCATCTGACCGGGCTCGCCAACCGTGCGGCCTTTCTCGAGCGTGCCGAGATCGAGCAGATCGCGCGACGCCGAGAGCAGCGACCGCTCACGGTCGCACTGGCGGACATCGACTACTTCAAGCGAGTCAACGACCGGTTCGGTCACGACTGCGGTGACGAGGTGCTGCGCCGGGTCGCTGTAGCTTTCGTCGGATCCCTGCGGGAGCGCGACCTCGTGGCGCGCTGGGGCGGCGAGGAGTTCGCGTTTCTCTTTCCGGAAACCGACCTCGACGGCGCCTTCGCGGTAGCGGAGAAGCTGCGCCGGGCGGTGGAAGCGCTCGAGCTTCGCTGGCACGAAGACACCTTCGACCTCAGCATTACCGTGGGCGTGAGCACCGTCGGAACGAAGGAGGACATCGAGCACGCCCTGTCCGTCGCCGATCAAGCCCTCTACGAGGGCAAGCGTTCGGGGCGCAATCGCGTGCTGCAGGCCTCGGCCTGAGGCTCTCGAGCCTCCACCGACCGTCTCTTCAGTCGGAGGGCCTCAGCGCCTCGACGGGGCTGCGGGAAGAGACTCTGAGAGCCGGCAGGAGTGACGCCAGCACCGAGACGGACAAGAGCGTGGCGACGGCGAGCAGCAGCGTCAGTGGATCGCGCGGTGAGACGCCGAAGAGCATGTTCGCCATGACCGATCCCAGGCCCAGAGAGAGCAGGACTCCGAGCACGAGTCCCGCTCCAGCGAGACGCAGTCCGCGCCCGAGGATGAGCGTGAGGATCTTCCCTTGCGAAGCGCCGATCGCCGTGCGCACTCCGAGCTCGAACTTGCGCTGTGAGACCGCGTAGGCCATGACGCCGTAGAGTCCCGCGGCCGACAGGCCGAGAGCGAGCAGGCCGAGGACGCCGGCGAGCGTGGCCGCCAGGCGGAAGAGCCAGAGGGAGCCGCTCACGTGATCTTCCAGCGTGCGGGTCGAGAGGATGGGGACGCGCGGGTCGAGCTGTTCGAGTAGCTCCGGCAGCTTCGGCAGGAGCGTGGCGACCTGCGAGCTGGCGTCGACGACGACCACGCCCCGGTCCCGCGGGCTCTGAGCCCACGGGCGGAACATCGCCGCCTGCTGCTTTTCGTTGAGGAAGTTGTACTTGCCGTCCGCGACGACGCCGACGACGCGGACCGAGCCGCTTCCGGGCAGGCGCTCGAGACGGATCGATCGGCCGAGCGCCTCGCCGTCGGGCCAGAGTTTGCCGGCGAGCGTCTCGTTGACGATGACGACAGGCTCAGTCTCGGCGGTGTCGAGACGGTGAAAGGCCCTTCCCGAGACGAGGTTGGTTCCCAGGGTCTGGAAGTAAGTCGACGTCACGGACGAGCGCCAGGCAGCGACGCCGAGCTCTTCGTCGTCGTACACGCGGTCGTCTGCGAAGACCGTGTCTCTCTCCGACCAGTCGGCTAGGGGCAGGGCGCTCGAAACGGCCGCGCTGCGCACGCCGGGCCAGTCTTCTGCCAGCGCCAGGAGGTCCTGCGCAAAGGGAGTCGGCTGCAGCTGGGAGTCGCCGGCGAGCGAGACGTCGTAGTCGGCGAAGACGCGTCCTTCGGGGGAGAAGCCGGGCGCGACTCCCCGCACTTCGTCGAGGCTGCGCAGAAAGAGCCCGGTCATGACAACTGTCACCAGCGAGAACGACACCATCGCAACGACGACGACGGAGAGCCCTCGATGGGGACGTGCTCCTTGGCTGTTCGGCACGCCTCGCAGAGCGCTGAGAGGTTTCGTGGCCGAGGCCTGGAGGGCGGGAGCCAGGCCGAAGAGGAGGGCCGACAGCAGCGCCACAGCACTCGCCATCGCCACCACGCGCAGGTCCGGTGCGGGGTCGATGGCGAAGCGGTACGGCAGCTCGGGCATGAGCGGCATCAGCCAGTGTGACGTGAGCGCCGCCATCACGATGCCTCCGGCTCCTCCGAGAAGGGCGAGGAGCAGGCTTTCCGTGAGGAGCTGCCGAATCAGTCGCAAGCGGCCCGATCCCAGCGCGAAGCGGATGCCGACTTCCTGGCGCCGACCGATAGCGCGAGCAAACAGCAGGCTGGCGACGTTGGCGCAGGCGACGAGCAGCACCAGCATCGAGCCGGCGATCGCGACCCAGCCGATGAGCCTTGGTATGCCGGCGACGTGCGGTGAGATGGAGCCGTCGAGGTCGCTGAAGACCGTGAGACGAAGATCGCGATTCGTCTCCGGATCGAGTTCTTCGAGACGTGCCGCCGTGCCTTCGAGCGCGCGCGCCGTGCTGTCCATCGTCTCGCCCCTGCGCAGGCGTGCAACGGCGCGCCACGAGCTGCTGGCTCGTCGAGTGTCCCAGCCCGCGGTCCACTCCTGAGTGTCGGCCCAGGCCCAGATCGGCACCCAGAGGTCCATGGCCAAGCCGTACTTCGTGCCGTCGAAGTCCCGGGGGGCCACGGCGACCACCTCGAACTCCCGATCGTTGAGGCGCACCGTCTCTCCGACGATTTCTTCTCGACCGCCGAAGGCGCGTTTCCAGAGGTCGAAGGAGACGACGGCGCGCGGTGCCGCGCCGGTATGGTCGACCTCCTTGGCCGTGAAGAAGCGGCCCCTCTCGGGGGTCATTCGCAGCGTGTCGAAGTAGGTGCCCGACACGAGCTCTCCGAAGATCACGCTCGTTCCGTGCTGGGACTGCAGACCGAACGGCTCCAGCCGATGCAGGAAGAGGCCGTCGAGATCGTCGCGTGAGAGCTCGAGCACATCGCGGTAGTTCGCGTACGAAGACTGGCCGTGGCCCAGAGAGTTCGTCTCGAAGAGACGCACGATGCGCTCGGAGTCAGGCACTGGAAGCTGGGTCCACAGGGCCGAGCTGACCATGCCGAGGATCGTCGTGTTGGCGCCCACGCCGAGGGCCAGCGACGCCGCCGCGAGAAAGGCGAATCCCGGGCTTCTCCCCAGGCCGCGAACGCCCAACTTGATGTCCTGCAAGACGCTGTTCATGGTGCTCTCCTTGGAGTGAAGGCGGTTCGTCGGGGGGCCGTCGACACGAGCTCGGACGGCGTCGAGCGGCAGATGCGCGAGCGCCCGCGCAAAGAGCACGGTCGACGCTCCAGGCGCTCGACCTCGTGCCGCGTTCAGCAGGTCGTCGAGGCACTCCGCCATCTCGTCGCGCTCGGCGGCGTCGACACTGGGCGGATAGAGGTCCAACAGCCTGCGGTATGCACGGACCCATTTCGTGAACGGCACGATCTAGGTACTCCCGCCCGTGCCGCGGTCCATCTCTGGACGTTCCAGAAGCCGGTCTTCGGCTCCGCGGAGCAGTAGACGCCGGAGTCGCTCCGCTTCGGCCCGAAGGACGCGGAGGCCGAGGGTCGTCAGGCGGAAGTAGCGGCGCCTCTGGTCCTCGAGATCCGGTACCGGGCGGCGATCGCTCCGAGCCACGAGTCCGCGGGATTCGAGTCGTCTCAGGACCGCGTAGAGGTTGCTGGGGACGAGACGGACTTTGCCTTCGGACTGTTCCTCGATGCGTTGTACGAGGCCGTAGCCATGCAGCTCCTCACCGGCGAGGGCCAGGAGAACGTGGAAATCGACGGGCTTGACCGGCAGATGAGGGTTGGCGTCGAAGCTCATGGCAACTGTACGAAAAATCATAATAGTTTGTTGCGTCGGGCTCTGTGGTGGAACATGAGGCGAACGCGTCGAGATCGTCGAACAGCAACGAGAGGGTGTGTCATGGGAAAGAAGATGCTGATCGTTCACGGCTACTCGGACGGGTCGGAGAGCTTCGACGGGCTTGGCGACTTCTTCGTCGAGAACGCCGGTTACGCCCGGCGCGACATCGTCTACGCGGACTACGCCAGCATGGACGACGAGGCGACCTTCCGGGACTTCGGCGACAAGCTCGACGAGGACTACCAGCGGCTCTTCCCGGGCGAGCGCATCGACGTCGCCTGCCACAGCACGGGGGCTCTCGTCGTGCGGGCCTGGCTCGCGGTCCGCTATCTACGCCGCAAGGCTCGCCGTCAGGACCTGACCTGCCCGGTCAAGCGTTTGTTGATGTTCGCCCCCGCGAACTTCGGCTCGGATCTGGCCGGCATGGGGCAGTCGTTCCTCGGCAAGTTCCGCACGACCTTCTTCAATCCTCACTCGCACAAGCGGGAGGACTTCCTGGAGTCGGGGAAGCGGGTGCTGCAGGGTCTCGAGCCGGCGAGTCCGTTCCAGTGGGATCTGTCGACCGTCGACCTGGGCAGCGCAGACAGTTACTTCGCTGCGAAGGCGCCGGCGAAAGAGCGCTGCTACCCGTTCGTCTTCGCCGCCGGCGATGCCTACGGCGGCCTGCAGGCCAAGCTGATCAAGAAGCGCAAGAAGCCCGGCACCGATGGCACGGTTCGCATCGCGGGCACCTCGCTCAACGCGCGGCGCTGCCGGCTGTCGCTGCGTGCGGACGGGTCGGTCTTCTCCTGGGAGGCGGAGCACAAGTACGAGGACATTCCCTTCGCCGTCTTTGCCGGCTTCAATCACGGCACCCTCGTGCATCCGGAGAAGAGCGCCAAGTTGAGCGAGGCGTTCGTCGCCCGCCACGGTCCGGGCAGGCTTGCCCTGGAGGCACTCAAGGTGACGTCGTTCGCCAAATACGAAGAGATGGCGAAGCGTTTCCGTACGGCCGACCAGGCCAACTTCGAGGAGCTCACGGGCAAGCGCCAGGCGCGCTATCAGCAGTACTTCTTCCGCGTACGCGACGACGTCGATCTGAAGGTGGATGACTACTTCGTCGACTTCTACGTCACGGACTCTGCGGGAAGGCCGCACCGCAAGCTGACCGAACGCTTCGACAGCGACTTCGAGCAGAAGTTCTACCGTCACTCGGACGACGCATCGTGCCGCGTGCTCATGTTGAACATGACGAACATCGACGGCTTCGTTCGCGAGCTGCGACAGGCCGGAGCCAAGCTCGTCTTCGACATCACGGCCAAGCCGCCGCTACCCAACGTGCACTACCAGCAGGGACTCTTCGTCGTCTACGACGGCGCCAAAGCGAGGGGCGAGAACCCCAACTTCATCGTGCCGAACACGACGTTTCTCGTCGACGTCATCATGAATCGACGTGCCGCCTCGAAGGTTCTGTCGCTGAGCGCGGCGAGCGAAGAGGAAGTCGCTGCGGCGGTCGAGACGGGCGTCGGTGAGACAGTCGTCACGGGTCGCGCAGCGCTGCTGCAGTAGAGGGTTCGGCGGGAGTCAGCCGTCGCTCCCGGAGATCGCCCACACCTTCGACCGACAGCGAACGAAGAGCGTCTGATCGACGATCGCCGGCGTTGCCATGCAGGGCTCGTCCATGTCGACCGCGCCGAGCTCCTCGAAGGGCGGCTCGGCGGAGAGCGTGCGCACGACGCCGTCTTCGCTGGTCAGCAGGATGTGGCCGTCGCTGGCGAGCAGCGATGCCGAGTAGGTGCCGTCGAGGCGTCGGCGGTGCAGCGTCTCGCCGGTCTTCAGGTCGAGCACGTTGAAGATGCCGGTGTCGCGCACGAAGTAGATGCGGTCGCGATACGCCACCGGGGTCGACGTGTACGGGCCACCGTTGTCGGAGGTCCATGTCGGCTCGCTGATGAGCCCCTGGGCGTTCGCCGGCAGGGCGTAAAGCTCGCGACCGCGATAGCCGCCGGCGAGGATGACGAGGTCGCCGGCAACGAAAGGCGTCGGCGTCTTCACCTGGAGGTCACGGGCGAAGCGCCAGAGCTCTTCGCCCGTCGCCGGGTCGAGGCCACGGTCGAAGTCGCCGCCGATGACGAGCAGCTGGGTGCGGTTCGCGCCGACGTGAATCGTCGGTGTCGCCCAGACCGGCTTCTCCTGGCGCTCGAGCTTCCACAGCTCGCGTCCGGTGGCGAGATCGAAAGCGACGATGAACGAATTGGCGTGTCGGTCGACCTGTACGAAGACGCGGTCTTCGTAGATCACCGGCGAGCTGGCGTGGCCCCAGTGCACCTGCGGGCTGCCGAAGAGGCCGGGGTCGAGAACCCCGAGGTCTTTGCGCCAGAGCTCTTCGCCGGCGTCGTCGAAAGCGACCATGCCTTCGGAGCCGAAGAGCGCAACGACCCGCTTACCGTCGGTTGCCGGTGTGGCGTTGGCCTGGCTCGACTTGGCATGGCGCGAGGTGCGCGGCGGGCCAGCGAAGGTTTCGCGCATCCACAGCGTCTCGCCGGTTTTCTGGTCGAGGCAGTAGAGGCGCCAGGAGAACTCGCGCTCGAGGTCCGTGACCGGCCCGCCGTCGTCACCGAGCACGAGCTCGGTCTCCGCGTTCGTGACGGCGGTGACCGCGTAGATGCGGCCGCTATGAATCGCCAGGCTTCCGTGACCGGTACCGGGAAGGTCGACGCTCCAGGCGACGTTCTCGCCGCTCGACGGGTTCCAGGTCGTCGGCAGCCGCTGTCCGTCGGCCACTCCGGCCGCGAACGGCCCGCGGAACGAGGGCCAGCTGTCGGAGGCTGCCGCGGCCGAGGTCAAGACGGCGACAAGTGTCGATGCGGCCAGCACCGCCGACAGAGTTCTGAGAAACCGGTGAGAGCGAGAGGCGTGGATTCGGTTCATGGAGCCACCCTATCCGGTGCATGCCGCGTCTCCGCCAGGGTGGGATCAAAGGCGTGCGCGGGGCGGCCGAGCAGTGGGCCGGCGTCGGTGGATCGCCGCTGAAGGACTGCGTGCTAGCTTCGCGAAGCTCCATGCAACAGCTCGCACACGACCCGCAGGCTCCCCCGAGGGGGGCTCGATGAGCAGGGCCGACGACATCGACCTCGCCGCGCTGTCGGCGGATCCCTACGCCGCCCTCGCTCCCCTGCGGGAACGCGGCGGCACCTTCTGGGCGCCGCAACTCGAGATGTGGCTCGTCACGCGCTACGACGACGTCGTTTCGGTGCTGCGGCAGCCCAAGGTCTTCTCCAACGACTCCGAGCACTCGCTGATTCAGGCGACGTTCGGTCGTCAGATGCTGTCGATCGAGGGAGAGGAGCATCGGCGAGCCAAGCAGACCTGTCTCGCACCCTTTCGCGGAGCGGCGGTGCGCGACGTCTGGCAGCCGGGCGTCGAGTCGCTCTGCGCCGCGCTGCTGGAGGAGCTCGAGCATGCTGCTCAGCGAGGTGAAACGCCCGACCTCATGGCCGGTTACGCCGGGCCGATCGCGCTGCGCACGATGGGCTTGATCATCGGCCTCGGAGAGGACGACCTCGACCGCGTGTACCGCTGGTACGCAGCATTCGCCGAAGCGCTGGCCAACTTTGGAGGAGATCCCGACGCGGCCGAGGCGGGACGCCTCGCTGCGGGCGCGATGCGCTCCTATCTCGACGAGCGGCTTCGAGCCGCCGAGGCGGGCGAGCTGTCTCCGTCGACGCTCCTCGCTCATTTGGCGCAGTCGGACGAATTGGAGCGCTCGAGGAAGCTCGCCAACCTGCTCATCGTGCTCTTCGGCGGCATCGAGACGACGGAGTCGATGATCGGCAACGCGCTCTGGTGCCTGTTCACGCAGATCGAGGCATTCGACGGCCGTGTGGAAGCTCTGATCGAAGAGTCGCTGCGCTTCGAGCCGGCGGTGCAGACGCTGACTCGGCACGCTACCGGCGACGTCGAGCTGCTCGGTGCGCGGGTCCGTCAAGGTCAGACGGTGCAGTGCATGGTCAGCAGCGCTCACCGCGATCCGCGCGCTTTCGACGACCCCGACCGCTTCGATCTCGGTCGCTTCGGCGGCGAAGGAACGAGCGCGCCGCGCAAGCATCTGGCCTTCGGCCTGGGCACGCACTTCTGTCTGGGCGCGCAGCTGGCCCGTCTCGAGGCGAAGAGCGCGATCGAAGCGCTTCTCGAGCGGTGGCCCGCAGTGCACCTGGCTTCGCCCAGTCCGCCCGTCGGTCACGAGTTTCGTCGGCCGGAGAGCCTGCTCGTCGAGCTGAACTGAGCGTCAGAGGAGGCGACCTAGCGCCAGCGCGGCGAGCATCATCGTCGTGACCAGGACCGCGCGAGCGCCGATCGAGAGGAGACGCTGCCGACGGCGGCTCTCCGTCCAGACCTCGGGAATCTCGGCGAGCAGCAGCGCCCACGGAAAGGCGCTGAGGAGAATCAGCGAGCCGACGTCTCCCGAGCTTCCCGGCCACCAAGTGGCCAGGAGGCCCGCGCAGGCGAGGACCAGCGAAGCGCCGAGGAGGGTCTGGGTCGAGCGCGGCGGCTCGCAGGCAGAGATTCTGAGCACGGGTTGTCCTTTCTTCGCCATCGCCGGGGCGGGCCGTGAGGAGAGGTGTGGATTGAGATGCGCGTCGACGGCACCGCGCAGCAGATCGAAGGGAAGAGTCCAGCGCGCCGGCTGCGGTGCCAGCAGCTCTTCCGTTCGGCGCCGTAGCGATCGCGCCAAGCCGCTGGGTAGAGCTTCAGAAGCTTTTCTGAGAGCGTCGGCCTCATGACGCGGCGAGTCGGAGGCGTGCTGCGCGCGAAACGGTCTCGAGAGCTTCGAGGCGTCGTTCGAGCGCCTGCCGCCCGACGTCGGTCAGTGCGTAGGGAACTCGGCGACCCTCTCCGGCGAGAGCCTGCACGAACTCCGCCTTCTCGAGACGGGCAAGGGCGCCATAGAGAGTGCCCGGTCCGGTCCGGTGCCCGGCGATCTCCTCGATCTCCGACGTGATTGCGTGGTTTTGGTTGGGCCCGTCGAGGAGGCTGATGAGAATCAACAGAGCGGTCTCGGCGAGCCGGCCGAAGTCGTCGAGAGGTTTGCGTCGTCGTTTCATGGTCAGGGCTACTACGTCGCACGTAGTACGACGCGGACCGTAGATACGATGAGTTGGTCTTTTGGGAGCGAGAGTTGCTCGCATCCACCCCTCGGAGGTGTCTCGTGAGACGGCAAGTCCCTGCCGGTTCGTTCCGCACAGCACGCGGTTTCCTGCTGCCCGCCCTTCTGCTCGCCGCTCTGCTTCCAAGTCTCGCTTCCGCAAAGTCCAAGTGCTTTCCGCGCGAGGGCAACTGCGTGAGCGTGACGGTCAACGGTACGGCCGCCGTAGCGATGAAGAAGAAGGAACGCAGGGAGCTAAGGCGCTACGAGAAGGCGTCTTCGTACGTCGACGACGCTTCGATGCGGATCCCGGGCGCCGTCACGGGTGCTCTCGAAGTCATTCCCTCCGTGACTCCCGGCGGCGAGTCCTGGTTTGGCGGCAACGTATGTTCTGAAGTCGCCGTCGTGCCGCTCCAGCAGGTTTCCCTGGAGGTCGAGCAGAAACTCGGTACGACGAACTCCGTTCGTATCGGTGGGCAAGCCGCCGTCACGCAGCGGCTCGAGCTGCAGAGCAACGAGCTTCCGCCCGGCGCCTATCTTCTGCGCGTTACGCTGCGGGGCAGCGACAACTGGGATCGGGCCACGGTCTTTCTCGAGGTCGACTAGGGCTCAACCCGTCTTCCTTTCGTTGAGCGCCTCGGTGAGGCTGGCGTAGCGCGGATCGTCGCGAAAGCGTTCGAACTCCGGCGTCACCTCGAAGAAGAGAACGTCGAACTGCCGCTCGGCCACGGCTCGCTCGAGCGCCTCGAAGGTTGCTTCGACGTCGCCGAGGCGTGCGTGGGCGAGGGCGACTGCGTAATCGTCGTCTTCCCGTTCCCGCTCGAGAACGCGTTCGAGCAGACGTCGTGGAAGTTCGTCTCCTTCTCCCTGCGCCGCGGCGCGAAGCTCGTCGATCCAGGCGCGGTCGGCGCTCGACCTCGCTGCCTCGCTGAGCGCGTCCAGCGCTTCGGCCGTCCTTCCCGAGTGCAGGTGCACTCGCGCGAGGTACTCATACGTACGAGCGAACTGAGGGTCGGCCCGCGCCGTGTCTTGGAGCCGCGCGACGGCTTCGTCGCTACGTCCGGCGAAGAAGAGAGTCAGACCGAGGTCGGAGGCGATGGCGGACGACAGAGGATCGGCGGTGAGAGCGCGACGGTATTGCGCGACGGCTTCGTCCATGCGTCCCCGCTGAACGAGCAGCTCGGCGTACCAGTGATGGGCTGAGCCGTACTCGGGACTCAGCGCGAGAGCGCGCCGGTATTCGCGCTCAGCGCCCTCGAGATTCCAGTCCCGGTTCTGCAGCACGAGCGCCAGAGTGGTGTGCGCCTCGCCGAGGGTGCCGTCGAGCTCCAGAGCGCGCCGTGAGATCTCCTGGGCCCGGTCGTAGCGCTCTGCGGTCGTCTCTCCGGCAGTCGACAGGAAAGCCTGGGCGTCGGCGAGACCGACGTAGGCGCGCGCGTAGCCGGGGTCCAGAGCGATCGCTTGGCGAAAGTAGCGGATCGCCTCGAGGTAGCCCGTCTCGGTGCGCTGGTTCCATTGGTGCCGCCCCCTGAGGTAGAGCTGGTAGGCCTCGCTCTCGGTGGTCTCCTGCCGGCTGATCTCCTCGCGCTCTTGGGCGCTGAGCTCGGGCGTCAGCTGCTCGGCGATCTCGCGAGTGATCTCGTCCTGCAGATCGAGAAGCTCGGCGCGCTGGCGCGTCAGCTGCTGGCCCCACAGCTTCGCCCCGCCGCGCACCTCGATCAGTTCCATCTGCACTCGCAGAGTGTCGTCGCGCGCTGCGAGCGAGCCCGAGACGACAGCGGCGACTCCGAGCTGGCGACCGATCGTCTGAGCGTCCACGCCTCGGCCTTCGAAGCGCCGGAGCGAGTCCTGGGACATGACGCGCAGGCCGCGCAGGGCCGACAGGTGATTGCTCACACCCTCGCTCAGTCCTGACGAGAGGTAGTCACCGTCGTCGACTTCGCCGACGAGTCGAAGCGGCAGAACGGCGATCGAGTCGAGGGTCGTGGTCTCACTTGCCCCTCGGAGACCGAGCCACGCGGCGGCCGCGAGCGCTGCGACGGCGAGGCCGGCCCACAGCAGCCGCGAGCTCGACCGAGCGACGGCCGGCTGGGCACCGGGCGCGACCCGTTCGGCGTACGGAGGCCCGGGCTTGCGCGGCTCGGGGGCAGACGGTTCCGGCGCGGTGTACTCGCGCGACTCCAGCCGCCGCCGCAAATCGTCCAGGGCGGAGCGCAGCTCGCGCGCGCTCTGCGGTCGATCCGCGGGCTCCTTTTCGAGACAGCGGTCGATGAGATCGGAGATCTCCACCGGAAGATCGCCGCGGCTCTCGGTCAGCGCCGGCGGCGCGTCGCGAAGAATGGCCGCGGTCAGCTCGGCCGAGGTGTCCCCCTGGAAGGGCCGCTTGCCCGTCGCCATCTCGTGGAGCACGACGCCGAGTGAGAAGAGATCCGTTCGGTGATCCACGGGCTTCGCCAGAATCTGCTCTGGGGACATGTAGGGCAGCGTCCCGAAGACGGCGCCAGCGCGCGTCTCGGCGAAAGTCGTGAGGTTCGTACCTTCGCCGTCACGCTCGATCGAAGCCGAGAGCTTGGCGATGCCGAAGTCGAGCACCTTGGGCGCCCCCTCGGCGTCGATGAGAATGTTGGCCGGCTTGAGGTCGCGGTGCACGACGCCCCGATCGTGTGCCGCGCCGAGCGCGTCGCAGAGCTGGATCGCGACGTGCAGCAGCTGCAGGGGACGCATGCCGGAAGCGGGGATGGCGTCGGAGAGCGGCTCGCCTTGCGCCAGCTCCATCGTCAGGAAGTGCACGCCGTCCTGCTCTTCCACCGAGTGGAGGGTGATGATGTTCGGATGCGTGATCGCCGCGGCCGCGATCGCCTCTCGACGGAAGCGGTCGAGACGTTCGGGAAGGGCCGCCTCCTCCTCGCGAAGGATCTTGACGGCGATCCTGCGACCGAGCTTGGTATCGACGGCGCCGTAGACTGAGCCCATTCCGCCCTCGCCGAGCAGCTCGTTCAGCTCGTAGTGGGCGAGGGTCTTGGGTGTGGACACGGTAGCGGCGCTCGGACGGCCTTCGGCGACCGGTGATGCAGCGCACCGCTGAAGGCTTCGAAGACGCGCATCGTAACAACTGATGCAAGAGAAAATGTAGTTTGAGAGCCCTTCTAAGGCGATTCGATCTTCGGACTGAGAGGTTTCGTCCGCGAAACACGAGAATTTTTTGAGGCGCCTGTGGCCAGCCCGAGGACAAGGCGCTGCGGCGCCCGGGACACGCAAGCTCTCAGATCGGCACCCATCCCGTCGCACTCTCGACGTAGCTGAAGAAAGCGCCGAAGTAGACGAGCATGGCGAGCGGGCCCGCGACGACCTGGTAGTAGGGAACGCGTCGAAGCACGGCACCCAGGCACATCTGGAAGAAGAGAATGGTGACCGTCGGTGTGCCGGCCAGATAACGCCAGTCGCCCGAGCGGCGGGCGACGTCGAGCCCCCAGGAAACGCTGATCGCCAGGGCGCAGAGAAAGCTGGCCGCTGCGAGCAGCCCAAGAAGCTGCGAGAAGGGCCCTTCGAGAGTCTCGCTCTTCTTCACACCGAGTCCGACGAAGACGTAGGCGACGTGGAAAGAGAGCGTCACCGCCACGTAGGTGCAGTGGCTGAGGGCGATCGACCAGCCGACGGTGTCGGTGAGCTGTGCCGCGGCCGGTACCAGTAGAAACCAAGCATTGACGGTCACGAGGCCGGAGAGCGCGCCCCAGCGCAGGTAGCTGTCGGGAGTCTTGCGCATCGCCTCGACCCCGGGCTCGCCGGCGAAGCGAACGCCCCACAACATGAAGACGTCGCCGACGGCGTTGGCGAGGACGGCAGCGGTCAAGACCGCGAAGGTGAGGCTCGTCATCTTGTAGCGTCTGTCGCGAAAGCGAGGGGGCCAACTTAGCACTGGAACCTGAAGGCTCGATCCCCGCGTGAGCCGAGCTGAGGCCCTCGGGGCCTTGCCGCGAGCCGTACGCCTCTCCATTTCGGGAAGAGTGAAACCTCGGCCTTCCGAGGCGGTCTCAAAGGTTGATGCGCTTTCTCCAAACGACGATCCTCTGCGCACTGACCGTGCCTGTGCTCTGGGTGGTGGCCTTTGCGGCCCGAGCTGCAGCGACCTCGCCCGTCGAGAACTGGCCGCAGTGGCGCGGTCCGCTGGCTACGGGCGAAGCGCCCCGGGCAACGCCGCCGGTGACGTGGAGTGAGACGGAGAACGTTCGCTTCAAGGTGCCCCTGCCCGGGCGCGGTCACTCGACGCCGGTGGTGTGGGGTGACCGCCTCTTCCTGACCACGGCGATCGCCGCCGGCGAGCCCTTTGCCCCGCGACCGAGCGACTCGCCGGGAGCGCACGACAACCTTCCGGTGAGCTCGCGCTTCGACTTCGTCGTCCTGGCGCTCGACCGGAAGACCGGTAAGGAGCTCTGGCGCCGGACGGTGAAGACCGCGCTGCCGCACGAAGGCGGTCACTACACCGCGAGCCTCGCTTCGGCGTCGCCGGCGACCGGCGGCGAGCTGCTCTTCGCCTTCTTCGGGTCGTACGGCCTCTACGCGCTGACTCTCGACGGCGAGGTCCGGTGGAGCCGTGACTTTGGGCGCATGCGCTCCAAGCACGGTCACGGCGAAGGCAGCTCGCCGGTCCTCGACGGCGACACACTCGTCGTCAACTGGGACCACGAGGGTGAGTCCTTCGTCGTCGCTCTCGACGCCACGACGGGCAAGGACCGGTGGCGCGCGGTCCGCAACGAGGTGACCTCGTGGGCGACGCCGATCGTCGTCGAACACGCGGGTCGGAAGCAGCTCATCGTCTCCGGCACGGGCCGCGTGCGTGGCTACGACCTAGGAACCGGCGAAGTCATTTGGGAGTGCGGCGGTCTGTCGGCCAACATCGTCGCTTCGCCGGTGAGTGCGGGCGGCATCGTCTACGCGGGGAGCAGCTACGAGAAGCGCGCTCTCCTCGCCATTCGACTTGAGGGCGCGGTGGGTGACATCACCGGCACAGAGAACGTGCTGTGGACGCGCACGCGCGGAACGCCCTACGTACCGTCGCCCCTGCTCTACCGCGACACCCTCTACTTCCTGCGGCACTACCAGGGGATCCTGTCGCGCGTCGACGGGCCGACGGGCAAGGAAGAGCTCGGGCCCTTTCGCCTCGGCGGCCTGCGCGACATCTACGCGTCGCCGGTCGCCGCGGCTGGACGGCTCTACGTCACGGATCGTTGGGGACAGACGCTCGTCGTCAGTCACGACGACCCGAAACCGCTGGGGCTGAACGCTCTCGACGACGTCTTCAACGCTTCGGCGGCGATCGTCGGGGACACGATCTATCTGCGCGGTGAGGAGCATCTGTACGCCCTGAGCGAGAGCCCGTAGTTTCCGAGAGAGCTTTCGCGTCTGAGAGACTGTGCGAGATGTCTCTGCCGCTTCGCACCCTCACGGGCCCGCTTCTCTTCGTTGCCCTGAGCTGCGCTCCGGCGCAGGAGACCCTGCGCGACGACTCCACCGACGCTCCGGACGTCGTTGTCGTCGGCGGTGGATTGATGGGCAGCAGCACCGCCTGGCAACTGGCGCGAGCGGGCGAGAAGGTCCTCTTGCTCGAGAAGCAGGGAAGCGTTTACACCGAAGGCTCGAGTCTCGGCGCGGCACGCATCGCTCGCAGCCTAGGACCGCCCGGCGACGTCTGGTCCTATCTGCACAACCGCACGGTCGCCGAAGTCGAAGAGCTCGTTGCCTTCCTGAAGGAGCGTGGCGACTCCGTGGAGATGACGGACGTCTATACGACATCGCCCGTCAACTATGTTCGCCACGAGAGCCGCTGGCCCGGCTACGCCTATCTGCCCGAGCAGTCGGATCGCTACGAGCTCGCGACCACGCCGAGCGAGGCTGCAGAGCTCTTCGGTCTGGCGATGCCCGAGGACGTCTTCCTCGTGCGCGAGCTCGAGGAGCACTCGGGCACGATCGATCCTTCGGCCCTGATCGGTCTGCTTCATCGCGGGATCCTCGCCGCGGGCGGGCGCGTCGAATACGGTCGCGAGGTCGAGCGCCTGACGAAGGTGGACGGCGGCTACGAGCTGTCCGTCAGCGACGGCACGTCGATGGAAACGCTGCGCGCGGTGCGAGTCGTCAGCGCCGCTGGTCCCTACACGGGTCGTCTGCTCGCCGAAGTGGCGCCGGCCGTCGACCGTCTGGTGAAGCCCGAGCGCGTCTTCCTCGCGTTCTTCGAGGTCGACGAAGCACTCTGGGGCGCCTGGTCCGCAGAAGAGAGGCAGCGTCTCGTAGACCTCTTCCCGGCAATCAACAGCGTCGTGCCGGTACGTGTCGAGAGCGCTTTCTCGATGATCGAGAGCCGCACCGAGGACGGCCGCCCCGTGATCAAGATCGGCGGCCACTTCCAGCGCTCCGACATCAAAGACCTCGATTCAATCTGGCAGCAGGAGCTCAGCGCCAGCGAAGTGGACTGGGCGCGGTCGGCGCTGCTGCGGCACCTCGCGCTGCTCGGTGAAGATCTCGATGCCGAGGCGGTCCCTCTCGTCGACGGCTACTCCTGCGTCTACTCGCTGACGAGCGATGAGGTCCCGTACGTCACACCCTGGATCGGGAAAGACGGTGCGGAGGATCCGAGCCTCGTCATCGTTGCAGGTCTCTCCGGCGTCGGCGCAAAAGGCGCTCTGGCGTACGGCGTTCTCGCGGCCGACCTGGTCCTTGGGCGGACCGAATCGGACGAGAGCTACGTGAAGGCACGGGAGACGTTGGGCGTCGAACATCTGCGCCGGGATCTGGTCGCCCTCTCTGCCGCAGGTCACTGAGTCCGCCGCGCCGCACGCACCTCGCCGCGATTCGCCCCTTCGACGGAACCTCGAGGCCGCCGTCGTGGTCCTATCGACGCCATGCCCGTCTTCTCGCGATACTTCGTTCTCCTCCTGGTGATCCTCGGCGCAGCCGCGACGAGTGCCTCGAGCCCGCTCGAGACTCCCTCGCGGCTGCGCTCGACGCCGTGTCGAGGGGCACCGCTCGAGGCGAAGTGCTTCTGGGCGACGGTTCCCGAAGACCGTGCCGATCCGGACTCGCGGACGATCGATCTCTGGGTGGTCATCGTTCCGGCGAGGTCCGGTGCGTCGGCCGAACCCGTCCTCTTTTTTCCGGGAGGTCCGGGACAGGCGACGAAGGCTCTCATGGGCTCGTCGCTTCGGTCCTACCGCGAAGCCCTGGCGCGCCGCGATGCGGTCTACATCGGCCAGCGCGGTACGGACTACCCCAACCCGCTGCACTGCAGGAGCCTCTCCACCGAGGCGACGCGTTTCTTCGGGCGTCTGTTCGACGCTCGCGAGATCGGTCGCTGCTACCGCGAGACGGTGCAGCACAGCGACCCGAACCTCTACGGCACTCCGCAGTACGTCGAAGACCTTGCGGACGTGCTCGACCTTCTGAACTATCGAAGGGTCGTCCTCTGGGGAGGTTCGGGGGGCACGCGGACGGCGCTGGCGTTCCTGCGAGCCCAACCGGATCGCGTCGTGGCCGCAGCGCTTCTCGGAGTGTCCCCGCTGGACTTCGCGATGCCCCTGCCCTTCGCCGGCTTCGTCGACCGTGCCTGGCAGCGCGTGGTCGACGAGTGCGGTGCTCAGTCTTCGTGCCGGGAGGCCTACCCCAATCTGGATGCGAGTCTCGACAGGGTCCGCCGTCGACTCGAAGAGCAAAGCGTGCCCGTCGAGTTCCAGGACCTGGCCGGCTCGAGCGTGACCGCCGAGATGAGCCTCGCTGACTTCGCCTACGCACTGCGCGGCATGCTCTACGGATCTCGGACCATCGCGCGCCTGCCGGGGCTGGTCACGCGGGCGGCACGGACCGGCGATCTGTCGACGTTTGCTCTGCTTCACTTCTCGCGCTCCCGATCCCTCTTCGGAGGTGCCGTCGCCTTGGGCGTCCACCTCTCCGTCTACTGCTCGGAGGACGTGCCGTGGATCGAGCCGGCGCTCGTCGACGGGGCCGTGCGCGGGACGCTCCTCGGTCGCTACCTCGTGGACGAGTACTCCGCAGCGTGCGGCGAGTGGCCGGTGGAGCCGGTGGCGGCAGCGTGGCGTGAACCCGTGGCCAGCGATGTTCCGGTGCTGCTCGTCTCCGGATACTTCGATCCTTCGACCCCGGACCTCGCCGCCGAGAGCGTGATGAAGCGCCTGTCGAACAGCCGGCACGTCGTGGTGCGCTCCGCCGGCCACGATGCGGGCTTCGGTTGTCTGGCGCCGTCGGTCGATCGTTTTCTCGCCGAAGGATCCCATGAGAACCTCGACACCGAGTGCGCGCTCGAGCCTCGACGGTTCCTCACGCCCTGAACGGTGTTTGCGATCGGCCGATGAGCTAGCGCCGACGTCTCTCCGGTGTGACGATCGGCGCCGGGCCGGGGAACTTCACCAGGCTCTCGTGCCCGTCCTTGCCGACGGTGGCGAGGCCGAAGAAGAAGTTGTCGATGACGACGCCTTCGAGCGTGAACTCACGGCAGTCGTCGCCGGCGGGCGTCTCGACGCCGCAGTCCTTGCCGTCGCCGACCCAGCGCGAGTACTGCCACTGCGGCGCCGTCGTGTCACGCCAGACGACTTTGTAGCCGGCAACGAGCGGTGAGTCGACGCGCGGCCAGCGCAGCGTCGTCGACGGTTGCACCGCGCCGGAGAGGGCGAGTTCTTCGACAGCCGGCGGCGCCCAAGCGAGCGCGGCGAGCGTCGCTACGTTCACGCCGGTGAGCCGGCGAGCGTAGTCGAAGTCGACGCCGTCGATCGTGTCGCCGTAGTCGATGCCGTTCTCCGTGCGCAGGTCCTGGTGCTGCCGGTTGTAGTTCTCGTGCGTCTCCATGATGCGCACGCCCGCGAAGCCGGCGTCGTTGAACGGGCGATGGTGGCCGCCGCGGCCGAAGCGATCGAGACGGTAGATCATCAGAGCACGCAGATTGGTGAAGTAGCGGCTCGTCATGCTCTCGACGTAGCGCGCGAGCTGGCGTGACGGCCCGTCGACCTCGCCGCCCGTGAAGCGTCGCCGTCGACGTTCAGCGACCGTCTCGGTCACAGACGTCGGCTCGGAGAAGACGCGGAACGTGTCGTTGGCGATGACGCCGTCGATGCCGTGGATGTTGCCGATCATGTCGTTGTTCAAGACACCGACGATCTGCCATTCTTCGTCCTTGGCCACCTCGGCCATGTGCCGACCGCCGAGCAGCCCCTGCTCCTCGCCGGAGAGGCCCGCGAGCACGATCGTCGAGGGGAACTCGTGGCGGCTCAGCACGCGGGCGGCTTCGACGACGCCCGCCATACCGGAGGCGTTGTCGTTGGCGCCGGGAGAATCGCTCGTGCCGTCGTTGGCGTCCGAGACGCGCGAGTCGATGTCGCCGCTCATGATGACGTGACGGTTCGGATGCACCGTGCCGCGCAGGATCGCGACGACGTTGACGATCTCCGTGTCGCTCGGCACGCGTGCGATCTCGCCCGCCTTCTGCACGTAGCGCTGAAAGCTCACCTCGAGGCAGCCGCCGCAGTCTTCCGAGATCCGCTCGAGCTCCGCCTTGAGGAACCGCCT
>JBCCLJ010000125.1:0-20685 GCA_039026915.1 Acidobacteriota bacterium | reverse complement strand
GAGGAAGAGCGTGTGACCTTGACCAGCTCCGCCATCGAGACCTTGCCGTCGCAGTCGCCGTCGAGCTGGCGGTAGGTAACCACGTCGAAGATGTCGTCGTCGTTGAAGCGCTTGCCCTCTTTATCGAGGAGCGCCTCTCCCTCGAGAACGGGCAGAGCAGCGGACTCTTCCGCTGCGCTCTCGCCTGCGGCGCTGCGGACGGGCTCGAGACCCTCGATGTCGGGAAGGTCACCGGACTCGGCGGGAAGCACAGGAACGGCCAGCTCTTCGACCATCGCGCAGCGATCTGCGGTACAGGCCTGCGCGTCGATGACCAGCTGCTCGACGTCGCCTTCGGCGCGGCGCGCGAACCAGGACGTGTCCTCGAAGCCCCAGGTGTACCAGCGCAGCTCGGGCTGCGACAGATCCTTCGGCTCCGACTGCAGCCACCCCTCCGACGACGCGGCGCCGTCGAGATGGATCACCGTGGGCAGCTCGGCCTCGGGCTCCTCGTTGCCGGAGCGTTCCTGAGCTCGGAGCAGGTTGTCCATGGCGTAGGTGTGCCACGTCGGCCGGTGCTCGACCTTGACGAAGATCCAACCGTCCTTCTCGAGCGCCGTGTAAGCGACGACCGTCTCGTCGCGATGATCGACGGTCGTCGCTCGGGCGTCCGCCTGGAGCGTGTCGTTCGAGACGCTCGCACCAGCAGCGGCAGAAAGGCTCATGGCCAAGGTGAGAGAAGCTGCGGAGAGCCGGTTCAGGCGCATCACTTGTTCTTCCTGTAGTACTGGCGGTGAGTCTTGAGAGGCATGGAGATTTTCTCGCCGGCGCGCAGCACGTCGAGTGTCACCGTCTCGCCCGACTTGACGTTGATCTTGATGTAGAGGCCGCAGGACCCGAGACCTCCGTGACGGGTCTCTCCGCCGACGGCAACGATCTCGTCGCCCACCTGCAGAGCGTGAGACTCGACGATCGCCGCGCGCGGGTTGACGCTCGTGACCTTGCAGGCCAGCGCGTCTTCGGGCAGCTCGAGTTCCGCCTTGCGCTCCGCACTGAGGGGTTCGTCCCCGAAGTAGGCCTGCGGGTCGACGCTCCAGTACCGGTAGTCGATGTCCGTCACCCACCAGAGAGGCTCCAGCTGCATCGTCAGTTCGATCGGCTCGTCGCTTCCCGGTCGGTCGACGACGAGGCGGGCCGACGTCGCATCGCGCGCGTGCTTGCCGAAGCGATGCTGCAGATCGCCGAAGGTGTAGACCTTGTGCTCTTCGAAGCCCGCGATCGTGTCGCCGGGCTGCAGACCGGCCGCCTCAGCCATTCCGCTGACCGCATCGACGAGAAGACCTTTGGGCACGTCCAGCTCGATGCCGAGTTTCTTGAGGTCGGGCGAGGGGAACATCAACTTGGCTTTGTCGAGATTGCCGTCGAGCTCGAGCTGGGCCGCCTGGTAGTCGCCGATCATGTGGCACTCGACACAGCGACCTCGGCTGACTTCCTTCTCCTGCAAGAGTGGCATCTGTTCGGGGTAGAAGGGCTCTGGAGCTTCCCAGGCGGGCCCGTTTCCTTCTTTCCACTGGTCATGCAACTCGAGCCCCCTTTGGAGGGCCAGCTCGAGGCTGTCGAGACTCAGGTAGGAATCGGGCGAGACGGAATCACGGCCGCCGTAACGCAGATAGATCTCCTCATCTCCATTGAGAATGAAGAAATACAGAGCGTTGTGGCGATCGTAATCGAAGAGACCGATATTGATGCCCTTGAGCTCGGTCACCCGCGCTCGGACGTACTGCTGAAGCAGCTTGCCCCGAGCCGAGTCTGGCGGTGACAGCACAACCTGTGCGTCAAAGCGTCTACCGCTGACTCAAGGGGCGCAGCGAAACTCCAAAAAGAGCGGCTTGCCGGTCTCTTTCGCTTCTTGGAGCGCCTCGTCGTAGCTCTTCGTCCAGCTCAGCGTATCGCTGTCGTTGTTGACGGCAGCGCTCGCCGGGGCGAGAGCAGCCAGAGAGAGTGCGACGGGTGCGAGGAAGCTCTTCATGGTGTGATGACCTCAGTCGGGGTTCGTCCTAGCAGACCCGAAACTGTACCACAGCGGTACGGTATATCGCGCCGCCTTTTTCGTGCCGAAAGTCGCCAACGTCAACGTGCCTTGGCTCGACGTTCGAACGACACGCGCCTGCACTACGAACGAGGTGACTCGAGACGCAGCCTGCGCAGATTCGGATCAGCTTCGATCTCTTCGTCGGTGAACGGCAGAGTGATCCAACCGCCCTCAGAGTAGATCTTGGTCTGGTCACTGTAGTGGCTCGACTCCGGCTCCGGCGACTGCGAGTACGTCAGGATCGCTCGAGGATCGAGATTGCCTTCCTCGTCCCAACTGACGACCTGAATGTAGCTGTTGCCGTGCACGATCGGCGTGTAGCCCTTCTCAGGATCGAGTTGAGTCACGATCATGCTGAACATGCCGGCCCAGCCTTCGCCACCGGGGATTGGAATTCGCTCGCCGTTGCGCTCGGCGTACTGAACGTCACCGAGGGGAGCGTCGAGTGCCAGCCCGGCCTCGGTGAGCACTTTCTCCGCTTCGAGCAGAGCTCCGCGCAGCTGCTCGGCGACCGCCGCGTTGCCGACGGCAAGGCCGCGCGGCGTCTCGACCGGCTTCTCGGCGTCGAAGGGAACGGTCCACAGATCGTCGATGCCGCGCGCACGGCCCCAGAACTCACGCCAGAAGTGACCGCCGCGCGACTCGTTGGTCATCGTGCGATCCCACGACGCGAGGGCGTCGCAGACGGCCGCGAGGTTTGCCGGACCGCACAGCTTGAGCACGTCGTCGAGCAGTAGCTCGGCGCCGTAGTTGCGGTGGCTGAAGAGCATCTCCTGAACGTCGTCCGGTGTGACCTTGTCGCCGCGATCGATGAGCTCCTGCATGAAGACGAGACCGGCGCGCGTGCGCAGCGAGCGCGCCGTACGCTCGGCGCCGATGATCGGCGAGTAGCCTTCGAGCGGTGCCGACGGATTCGAGAGCCAGTAGCTGTCATTGGAGTTGGTGACGTAGTCGTCGCGGGTGACGCGCGGCATCTCCTGCGGCGGCAGAGCACCGGCGACGCGACTGCGCTCGTCCTGACGCCACTCGCAGTCGCTGGTGCCGCCCTGCAGCACGAAGATGCGTCCCGGCACGCCGGGTACTTCGACGCGGCAACGCTCGAGCAGTTCGGCGTCGACGTTCGGCGTGCCGGAGATGTCGGCGTAGAAGGCGTTGCCCTCGCGATCCGCAGCGACGGTGTTGACCCAGAAAACGCCCTGCTGGCTGATCGCGGCCTCGATCTCCGCCGTCGATGTCGCCTTGTTCAGCGCGTCGTAGGTGTCTGCGGAGTAGTAGTTGTCGAGTACCGCGTCGCGCAGGGAGTAGGCGTGCTCGGCCGTCCAGGGCAGCGCTTCGTTCTCGATCACCGGCCCGAAGTGACTGAAGTACACCGTGCGCTCGACCGGCACGGCGGTGCCGTCTTCGCCGAGAGACTGCACGGTCACGGTGCGTGCGTCGAGCGGCTTGGACTCACCGTCGTAGAGATAGTTGTAGGGGTTCTCCGGATCGAGATCGAGGCGGTAGAGCGTCGAGCGCAGCGCGGTCGACACCGTGTGCGTCCAGGCGATGTCCTTGTTGAAGCCGATGCTGACGCGGTTCGTACTCAGCAGGCTGGTCCCCATGACGTCGACCTCGCCGGGGATCGTCGTATGCACGAGATGGAAGCGCGACGAGCCGTGCCACGGGTAGTGCGGGTTGCCCAGCAGGATGCCGCGTCCGGAGGCGCTGAGGCCACGTCCGACGGCGACCGCGTTACTGCCGATGCCTTCGGGAAGGTCCCACTGCGTCTGCGCCACCTTGAGCTCTTCCTCTTCGGGAGAGGCGCCGGCGATCTCCCTCTGAAAGCGCCCCAGGCCGTAGCGAATGCCAACGCCGATCGCCAGGCGCGAGACGTCGTCCAGGGTGATCGGTGCCACCCAGGCTTCCCCTGCACAGCTCGCGGGCAGCTCCTCCGCACGATCCGCCAGGAAGCGGTTGTAGCCGTCGACGTAGCCAGCGGAAAACTCGTTGGAGCGCTCACTCTGTGCGGCCGAGTAGCTCGACAGCTTCTCCGGCGTCAGTACCGAGCGATGGAAGACGTCGCTCTCCAGACGGCCTTCTTCGGCGCCGAAGAACTCGGCCATGCGCCCGTTCACCATGACGATGTCCTTGGCCAGCACGCAGACCGCGTCTTCAGCCATGGCGTAGGCGAAGCCGTAACCGAGACTGCCCCAGTCGTCGGCCTTGACGTGCGGCACGCCGTAGCTCGTCCACCGCAGCTCGACGTCGTAGCCGTCGCTGGAAGCGGAAGGGCTGCAGGCCGCTGCGGCGAGCAGAATCAAACACAGAACGATCGGCGACAGAGCCGCTGCCGGCTTCCTCAACATGGCGGACCTCCTGGAGCGAGAGAGTGTCCCTCTATTGTTGCATCCGCCGAAGCGCTGCGGGTCGAAAGGGACTCAGGCCCAGAGCCCGGATCGCTTGGCGAGAAGCAGCGCTGCAACGGCGGCCAGGATGTTGGCCGCCGCCGCCGCTGCGTAGACCGCCGAGAGCCCGGAGAGTTCTGCGCCGAGCCAGGCGAGCGGCAGAAGCAGCAGGGCGACCCGGCCGAGACTGAGGAGCATCGACTGCAGCGCTTGCGAGCGGGCGTTGAGGCTGGCGTTGACGACGATGACCAGTCCGTATCCGAAGAAGGACCAGGAGACGATGCGCAGGTAGAGAGCCGTCTGGGCCTGGACCTCGGGCGCGGGCGAGAAGCGCTCCGCCAGCGGACCGGCGACGAACCAGAGAAGGACGGCGACGCCTAAACCGTAGGCGACGCAGAAGATGCTGGATACTCGCACGGCTCGCCCTGCGCGCTCGATCTTCTTCGCGCCCCAGTTCTGCCCAATGACCGGACCGATCGAGCCGGAGAGCCCGAGCAGCGGAACCATGGCAAAGGACTCGATGCGCCCGGCCGCACCGAATCCTGCGACGGCCGCGGAACCGAACTGGGCGACGATCGCCGTGAGCACCGCCAGCCCCGCCGGGTTGATGGCGTTGGCGAGCGCCGCGGGAGCGCCGACGGCACCGACGTCGGCCAGCGACTGTCCGTAGCCGGGCTCGAGGAAGGCGCCCGGTCGGGTGACCTCGAGTCGGTTCAGGACTGGCCACAGGCTGACGAGCAGTGAGACCGCGAAAGCGATCACGGTCGCCTGAGCGGCGCCGGCCACGCCCTGGGGCTCGATCGGGCCCCATCCCCAGATGAGTACCGGGTCGAGACCAACGTTGAAGACGGCATTCAGCGACATGAGCGCTGCAGGTAGTGCCGTATTGCCGTGAGCGCGGATGGCCGCATTGACGACGAGCGCTCCCGCCAACAGCGGGAAGCCGGCGTACCAAACGACCATGTACTCCTCGATCAGGGACAGCAGCTCAGGCTCGGCTCCGAGAGCACGGAAGAGAGGGCCGACCGACCACCAACCCAGCAGCATGACGACCAGACCGAGGACGAGCGTGACGACAGTGACGTGGGCAGCGATGCGTTGAGCGGCTTCCTCGTCACGTCGCCCGAGCGCCTGCGAGATCGTCGCGTTGGCGCCGGCCGAGAGTCCGATGCCCAGACTCGTCAGTGCGATCGTGACGGGGAAGACGAAGCCGATGGCGGCCAGCGGCGCTTCGCCGAGGCGACCGACGAAGTAGGCGTCGGCGAGGCCCACGGAGATGACGGCGAGCACGCCGAGGGTCATGGGGCCGGTCATGGCGGCCAGGGCTTTCGGCACGGAGCCGGTCGTCAGATCCTTGGTCGCCAAGGCGCTCCCCTTTCTGTTGCAAGACGAGAACTGAGCTCAGCGCTTCGGCACGCACGGACTCGGCAGGCCGAAGGTCGACGGGATGTCGCGTCCTGGCGACGAGTGCCAGCTCTCGTCATCCATCACCCTCCTCGCTCAGGTCGGGTGCAGTAGCGGCCGCGCCCGAGAGGGAAAGGAACCAAGCCAACGTTCCGACGCCGACGACCATCGCGAGCGCCACCAGCTGCACTGGCTGCCGCGAAGCCGACAGGCCGGCAAAACCGAGGGTGGAGAGCAGGAAGAGCGCCGGTGCCCAGGGGTACGTCCAACTGGCCGGGCGCTCGCCGCGCCGCACGTGCCGGACGAACAGGGAGCCGACTGCGAGGGCTAGACAGAGCGACAGCGTGAAGCCGAGATACGAGAGGAGATCGCGCAGGCCGGCGATCGTTACGACGAGCAGAGCGAGAACGACCTGCAGGGCGATCGACGAGCGCGGTGGAGCACCCTCTCGGGCGCGGAGCCAGCGCGGCAGCGCTCCGTCCTCCGCCATCTTGGCGTAGACCCGCGGCCCGGCGATCGTCATCGCGGTCACCGAAGTCAGCAAAGAGGCCGCGATCAGCAGCTCGACCGCGTGGCGCAGGAAGCTGCCGCCGATCGCCTCCGCAGCGATGGCCGCGACTTCCGGCCGACCGGTAATCTGCGTCGCGTCGGGTGCGAAGACGAAGACGGCGTTGAGGACGAGATAGAAGATCATCGTGATCGTCGTGCCCAGGATCATGGCGCGCGGCACGTTGCGCCGGGCGTCCCGGGCTTCTCCGGCGACGTACACTGCGGCGTTGAAGCCCGAGTAGCTGAGCGAAATCCAGACCAGCGAGCCGGCAAATGCGGCGAGGTCGAAGGACGTCCGTTCGCTCGGCGGAGCACCGACCGCCCATCGCCCGGTCACGAGCCCTGCCAGGGCACCGGCGCTGAAGAGAAGGAGTCCGCCGAGCATCAACGCCACGACCAGGTCGTGGAAGGAGCCGCCGAGGTCCGACCGCACGAGCTGAACCGCGCCGCCGAGCACGATGGCGCCGATCGCCAGAGATCCCACCGGCAGGGAGGCAAGGAAGTCGGAGTCCGGCAGCGCTGCGCGGGCGTAGGCCTCGAACGTCGAGGCCGCCAGAGCGATGGCGCCCGTGAAGCCGGCGAGGAGGGAGACGTAGCCACCGATGAAGCCCGCCAGCGGATGAATCGATCGCGACAGATAGAGGTACTCGCCACCCGATTCGGTCAAGCGCTGCGCGAGCAGACCGTAGCTGGTGGCTCCGAGGAGCGCGACGAGCCCGCCCACGGCCCACGCCCAGAGAACCAGAGAGCGCGAGCCAAGGTCGGCAAGGGCGAAGCCCGACGTCGTGAAGACGCCGGCGCCGATGGCGTTGCCGATGACCAGCGCGATCAGAGTCCGCAGACCGAAGCGGTGCGGAGTACCGGCGGGCGGGGAGCGATCGGCCACGGCCCGATTGCTACTCGGCGGCGGCGGAGGGATTGAACTCGAGCAGCTCGTTCTCGGTGAGCCCTTCGAGTTCGTGACGACGCACCCGTTCGGAACCTGAGCTCTCGATCTCGCCGATCACCTCGGCGCTGCCGATGCGGACGTGATTCCGAGCGAAGTCGCTACTGACGCCTTCGACGCGCTGGGAATCGGGGACGAAGAGACGGCCGTTGAAGTGGAGCGCGCTGTGGACCTCCCGGCCGGCGAAGCGCCCAGACCAACCTTCGACGTCGAGGTCGGCGCTCTTGAAGCCCTCCTTGATCGCCGGGGCGACGTTGGCTTCGTCTCCAGGGCCGGTGGACTCCGTCGACGCCCCGAGCGGCGGCGTCCCGGCGGAGAACGGCGCTGCCGCGCAGCCGACGGGGAACACAGGGGCCAACGAAACGAGCGCGATGGGGCTGAGGAGACGGCGGAGCGAGCGGTTCAAGGGGACTCCCTGAGGAGACGGGGACTCGGGAAGATCAGGACGCGACGTCCGGCCGAAGGTATCACCGTGCCAGAGGCATTTTGGAAAGGGACCACTCGAGAGACCCGCCCTGAGACGAACCGTTCCCCGGGTTTGGCTCGTACCCTCGCGCAAGAGCCCGACAGGTCAGTTCGAGGCCGGCCGGCACAGCACCTGTGACATCGCGCGTCTCAGGGCAGCCGTCGGATCCTCGGGAAGCTCGAACGCACGCCACGCGACGATTCGATCCGGCCGAACCAGAAGACATCCGCTGTCGTCGACTTCGCGGCGGCGCGTCCAGTCGCCGTAGACGTCGTTGAGGTCGAGGCCCAGGGAGACGGAGACCGCAAAGATCGAAACCCCGAGCTCAGCAGCGATCGTCTCGGCCGCCTCGTGCCACGCCGCCCCTGCGGCGCCGGTCACGACGGTGAAGCGATCGTAAGAACAGAGATCGAGAGTCGACAGATCCCGATCGCCCGAGGCGAGCCACGCGTGCGGAATCGGACGGCCCGGGGACGTCGACGGAGTGAAGCGAAGGTCGTCGCCCTGCGCCTCCTGCGCGGGGCGACCGTCGCTGACGACGGCTTTGGAACGATAGTGCTGACCGAGCTCGACCCCGTGGGCGTTGAACTGCCCGTGCATCAACTCGAGGCCGTCCAACATTGCCGCTCGCTCACTGCCACCCTCGGGACCGTAGACGTAGTCCAGTCTCGCTTCCACTTCCTCCGACGACATTCCGGGCATGAGGCCGAGGGCCAGCAGCCACGCGCCCATCTCACCGACACTCTGCTGCGCGCGGTCGACGACGCGGCGTCCGACCGGCTGGCGCTCTTCGTCGTAAGAATCGAGGAGCGTCTCGGCGGCCTGCCCGTTGACGACGAGACCGATCTTCCAGGCCAGGTTGTAGGCGTCCTGGATCGATGTGTTGCTTCCCAGCCCGTTGGCCGGCGGGTGCCGGTGAGCAGCATCGCCAGCGAGGAACAGACGCCCGCGTCGATAGCCGGAAGCCACGATGTGGTTGAACTGCCACGGGCTGACCTTCTTGATCCGGAACGGCACGTCGTCGTCACCGATCGCGGCGCGCACGCTGTCGATCACGGACGACTCGTCGAGGTCGTTCGGCGACAGATCGGGACGCAGAAAGATGGTGCTCCACTCGGTCCAGGGCTCCACGCACGTCCAGATGCTGACCATGTCGCGGCTCGACGGCGTGACGGTGAAGAAGAGCGCCCCGGATCGGTGAGACGTGTACTTCGTGAGATCGGCTTCGATCCAGACCGTGATCGCATCGCCGAGACCGGTCTCGCCCTCGTAGTCGAACTCCCCGTCTCGACCGACCACCGTATGCGCACCGTCACAGCCGACGGCGTAGCGGGCGACGACCTCGAACTCCGAGTCGTCCTCGCGCCGGCGCACTCTTGCGACGACGGAGCTGTCCGTCTGTCGGACCGACAGAACCTCGTGCCAGAGGCGAACGTCGGCGCCGAGCTCGCGAGCGCGCGCCAGCAGGATCGGCTCGAGGACGTGCTGTGGTGCGTTACACATCTCGCACGGACTCGCGGCTCGGTACTCCCCCAAGCGGTCGTCGCCCGTGCCCCAGGTCATCAGCCGCGAGAGCTCGCGTCCGGCGAAGGAGGTCGCAAACACCTGTTTCCCCATCATCTGGTTCGGCAGAGCGCGTTCCATGACCTGCTCCTCGATGCCGAGGTCGCGGAAGACCTCCACGGCGCGCTGGTTCGTGATGTGGGCGCGCGGGGCATTGGCCGTCCCGTACTTCGTGAAGGTCAGGGCGTTCACTCCGAGTCGTGCCAAGAGAGACGACGCGGTCAGGCCCGCGGGTCCCGCACCCACCACCAGGACGTCCGTTTCAATGCGTTCCATCTCGCGTTCCTTTTTGGTTATTCGTTTGACCAGCTAATATTCGGCGGGGATGATTCGTTTGTCAATCGAATAACCAAAGAGGATCGCTTTCTCGCCGACCGCCTCAGAGAGTCGACGAAAAGACACGCGAGGGCACCGCGCTCGCACGCAGCGAGAACGGCGTCAGCGAACGGCGTGCGCCGAAACGGGCGGGACGGGCATCAAGGCACGATCAGACGTGCGACGTAGTCCGCGTGCCGTTCGATGACCTGAGCGTTCTGCGGATCGAGGCCGGTCAGGCGACGGCACTCGGGCGCCACCGCGAACAGGAGAGACGCAGCACCGGCCAGCGCATAGAAGACATGCGGTCTGAGTGCCGCGTCGACCTCGGCCACGTCCAGGAGTTCGTGAGTGATCGTCTCGAATCTCGGCCGCAGGTGGGTGTCCACGAGCCACTTCATGCGATCGTCGGCCACGCGGCCTTCGTCCACCATGATGCGGAAGAACTCCGGATGCGCAGCGGCGAAGCGCACGTACTCTCGAATGCCCTCGCGAGCTCGCTCCTTCGGGTCCGAGAAATCGAGAGCTTTCAGGCGCTCCTCGAGCTGCCCGCCCAAGCGATCGAAGATGCCGGCGGCCGCAGCCCGCCAAAGAGCTTCCTTGCTCTGGAAGTGGTACGTGATCAGGCCTTGGTTGGCCCCGGCGCGGCGAGCGATCTCGCGGGTGCTGGCTCCGGCGAAACCCTTCTCCGCGAACACCTCGACCGCCGCCTCCGCGATGCGTTCGCGAGTCGCTTCCCGCTGCCGTTGCCGCGCCGTTCCCTTCTGAGCCGTCACGCCTTGAAGTTACTCAATCGACCAGCCAACGACAAACGACCCGAAGCCTGTGCGAGACGCTCGGCGAGAAAGCGGCGCTCGCGCAGGTCCTGGGAGCACGAGCCCCGCAGAGGGGGACGAAGGCCAATGTGCCGCAGGCGAGACCGACGATCGTCCCAGTGAAGGCGAGGACCTCTGACCGGCCATCGCCTCGACGTTTCCGGCGGCCCTCACGGCCGGCGAGGACCCCATGGGAATCAGCGTTCCGAGGAGGACGTGCAGGCCCGACCTTGACCGGGATCTTCGAGGTGTTGCCCGCACTCGTCGTGGGCCAGCAGCAGATGCCCCAGAGCGGCCTCGTCGAGCGCTGCGCGCTTGTTCATCACAGGCAGCCCCATCGCTCACCCTCTCCGAAGAGGGCGTCGATCGAGCCAGCGGTCAGGGTCGAAGCCGGCTCGTTCGCGCCGGCCCGCGAGTAGCTCGAGCAGGCAGATGCCCAGCAGAAAGACCGTCGCGAACACGCAGGCCGAACGCGGCGATCCCGCCGCCGGCTCGGCCGCGCGTCCTCTCAGTCGCGCGTCTTGGGCGGGTTGTCGTACTCCGACTCGAGCAGGCGCGCGCCCTTGAGCACGTTGGTCATGGCGTAGTTGCCCTCGTGGCAGGCGTACTCGTAGACCTTGCTGTCGGCCGTGCGGTCCTGCCACTCGTACTCACCGGCCCACGGCGCCGTCCAGGACTTCTCGTCGACGACCCGGAAGTGGTAGTTCAGGTTGCCGTTCTCGGCCCGCGAGAAGCGCTCCTCCACGTAGAGCTCGTCGCTGCCGCCGTAGAGACCGGTCTCGTTACGGAAGTTCTTCGTTTCGACGACCAGCGTGTCGCCGTCCCAGCGGCCGATCGAATCGCCCAGCCACTCGTCGACGCTGTGCTCGTTGTAGTCGCCGTCGATCTTGACGATACGCGCGTCGTGAACCATCTCGGCCATGATCATCACGTAGTCGTCGGTCTGCACGATGCGCAGGTAGTTGTTATAGAGGCTGGGCAGCATGGGCGGGCCGCCGCTGAAGCCGAGCAGGCAGCGCTCGGCCAGGGCCAGCGTCTCGGGGCCGTCGAACGGACCGGGGCCTTCCTTGTCGAGCCAGGACGCCGTGCCATCGTTGACGTAGGTGAACGAGGCAAAGTTGGTGATCATCGTCTTCATGCCGTACGGCGTCATCGCCGGGCGACGCCCGTTCTCGGGCTCGTAGATGATCGACGTACGGAACTTGCCGTCGACCATGACCGCTTCGGTGCCCGGGTCGATCCAGAAGGCGTTGTAGCCGCCGACGCCGCCGCCGCCAAAGCGGTTGTCACCGTCGCCGCCCTTCTTGGGAGCCGTGCGAGGGCCGTCACCGTTCTTGTTGGCCTCGGCCGCCTCCCAGAGGTCGGCGGCAGCCTTCTCCATCTTCTCGGCCTCTTCAGCGGACAGATACAACTCGTTGCCGAACTGAAGCGGGCGGTCGACGGGAGTGACGGTGCCGGCATCGTAGACGCCCGTCAGATCGGGCTTGCCGTCGTGGCGACGAACGATCTCTTCGTCCTCGGAAGCCAGGACGGGAGCGACGGCGAGGAGCAAGGCGACGAGAAGCAGGAGAGACTTGCGAGGCATGTGGGGACCTCCGAAGCGGTTCTTGATCTGGATTCCACAGTCTAGCAGTCCGGCCGAGGCCTCATCCGAAGCGTGGCGGCCGATGGCCGAGATCTTCGCGACCTCGAACGGGGTGGCGAGTCGCACGCTTCGGAGATCAGCGGCTACCAGACGCCGGAGTCGGCCTTCTTCGCCGCCTTCATGCCCTCGTCGCCAACGCCGATTTTCCAGTAGCAACTCGCGTAGAGATCGCTGAGATCGACGTCGCGCTCGTCACGAAAGTACTCGCGAAGGGCGCGCGCCGCGGTGTACTCGCCGGCGACCCAGACCGAGGGCCGCCCCGGGAGCCAGGGGAAGCCTCGAACCGCCTCCACGAGTCCACCGGCGTTCCGCGTGGGGTCGGCGTTGTGGATCCAGGTGATGCCGATGCCGGAAGGACGAGAGATCTCGAGCTCGTCGTCAGGACCCGGCACCTCGACGAAGGCGTGGCCGACCGCGCCCTCGGGCAACTGCTCCAGGTTCACGCGGATCGCGGCGAGCGCCGTCAGATCGCCCGCCAGAAGGAACCAGTCAGCCTCCGGCGTGAGGCGTCGGCACGATCCGGGGCCTTGGATGGTCACGGTGTCGTCGAGCTCGACGCGGCTCAGCCAAGCGCCCGCCGGTCCGCTGTCGCCGTGCGATGCCATGTGGATCTCCAGCTCGCGCGCCGTCGCGTCGAAACGCCGGATCGAGAAGGAGCGATTGCGATTCGAGCCGTCGGGCTGGGGCAGGCTCAGCTTGATGTAGCCGCCTTCGAAGCCCTCCGGGAAGTCGTGCAGGTCTTCGCCGCTGAGCGTCAGAGCGACGATGTTCGGCGTGAGGTGCTCGCGGGAGGCGACGCGAACCTCGCGGGGTCTCCTAGCCATGGGTCGAGTCTCCAGTGGATGCGTGGCCCTGAGATGTGCGTGGCCCGCGCATGCGGGCGCTAGAGGCTAGCCGAAACGTCGGGCGGGCGACTCGCGGACGGTCTAACTGTCGGCAAATCCCACGAAGTGAACGACGTCGTCCACGGGCCGACGCCTCGAGACCACGGCGTTCGCCGGGAACGTTTCGTCGGGATATCCCATGGCGACGCAGATCATGATCACCTGATCGTCGGGGATTCCGGCGTGCTCCCGCACGACCGGCGACTGCATGATGCCCTGGCTGTTGACGACGCAGCCGAGTCCCTTCGACCAGGCGGCATTGACCAGCGCGTTGGTCACGGCACCGCAGTCGAACGGAGCGATGTCGCCGCCTTCGAGCTCCTTGTCGAAGGTGACGACGACCGAGACCGGCGCGTCGAACTGACGGAAGCCGCGCAGCACCCAGTCCTGGCGCTTCTCCTTGTCGTGCCGCTCGATACCCATCTCCTGGAAGAGCTGAATGGCGATCTCGACCTGCCGCTCGCGGTGCACGCCGGCGTAGGGGCCGTGCTTGCGAAACTCCCGGGAGTCCGGCACGCCGGCCAGGTTGCGCTCGGTGTTGCCGGCACGGATGCGATCGAGTGGCTCGCCGCTCACCACGTAGAAGTTCCACGGCTGCGTGTTCATGGAAGACGGCGCGCGCGTCGCCAGCTCGACGACTTCCTTGATCACCTCTCTGGGGACCGGCTTGTTCAAGTAGCCGCGAATGCTGCGGCGTCCCATGACGACGTCCGAATACTCCATGCTTCTCGACTCCTCTGCCGTGAACTCGCCGAACGATATCGCGCGGCCTCTGCCATGGAGAGGGAGGTCCTCGGCGCGGCCGCGTGTCGCGATCCTTGGCATGCCCCGTGTGCTCTTCCACACCGCGGTCATCGACTGGGTCTCTCACGGAAGAGTGAAGTTGGATCCTTCGAGCTCCGAGGACAGGAGGCGACGCAGCCTCGGCAAGACCTGTCTCTGAGCACATTCGGTCCGTCTCCGTCCCGGATGGAAGCGTCACCCACAATATTTGTGTATTGTTCTTTTTCTATGAACAAGACTGGCTCCCCCTTTCTCCGGCGGGGCCTGCGCGGTTCGCGGCGCAGCCCTCGCGGCATGACTCTGGTTCTTCTCTGCCTGGCGGCGGTGCCCTCGAGCGCCGAGGTCAGCAGCTTCACTCTCCTCGACGCTTCGACCAACGCACCGATCGCCGCCCACGATCCGCTGCAGGACGGCGCCGCGCTCGACATGGACACGCTGCCCGCGAGCCTGGCGATCCGCGCCAACGTCACCGCCGCAGTCGGCAGCGTGTCCTTCGATCTCTCGGGCGTCGAGAACCACACGCAGACCGAGAGCGTCGCGCCCTACGCCCTCTTCGGCGACAGCGGCGGCGACTACAACGCCTGGATGCCGACGGCGGGCAGCTACCAGCTGGCGGCTCGCAGCCACTCGGGGACCGGCGGAGGCGGCGCTGCCGGCACGGAGCTCACGATCGGCTTCAGCGTCTCGGGCGGCGGCGGATCCGGCGGCGGCGAGACGCCCGAGGACGGCGACGGTAGCCATCGCGTGCTCGGAACGTTGCGGCAGTGGCACAAGGTGACGGTGGAGCTCGACGGCCCGGGGGCGACCGAGACCTCGGAGCCCAACGCCTTCACGGACTTTCGCTACCAGGTCGAGTTCTCCGGCCCCTCCGGGCAGACGCTCAGCGTGCCGGGCTACTTCGCCGGCGACGGCGCCGGCCAGGGGAGCGGACACCGGTGGCACGCGCACCTCTCCCCGGACGAACCGGGCTCCTGGACCTACCGCATCTCGCTCCGCTCCGGCAACGACATCGCCGTCGATCTGACGGAGACCACGGGCTCGGCTCTGTCGCCGTTCGACGGCGGCCAGGGTCAGTTCACCGTCGCGGCGTCGAACAAGGCGGCCCCCGACTTTCGCGCAGCAGCGCGCGGCCTGCTCAAGAATCGCGGCCATCACTACCTGACGACGAGCCAGGGCGAGCCCTGGGTGAAGGCAGGGCCGGACGTCCCTGAGAACTTCCTCGGCTACGTCGGTTTCGACAACACGGCGATCGGCAACAACCGCCACACCTTCGCGGCGCACGTGAGCGACTGGCGCTTGGGCGATCCCGACTGGAGCGCGGCGGGCGCGGCCAACGCCGGGCGCGCGATCATCGGTGCACTCAACTACATCGCCGACCGCGGCGCCAACTCGATCTACTTTCTGCCGATGAACATCGGCGGGGACGGCAAGGACACCTTCCCTACGATCGGTCCGCAGGTGAAGGACCGCTTCGACCTGTCGAAGCTGCAGCAGTGGGAGCAAGCCCTGGCGCACGCGAACGAGCTCGGCATCCTGCTGCACTTCGTGCTCGCCGAGACCGAGTCCGCGAACGAGAACTACCACGACGACGGCGACCTCGGGCCGGAGCGCAAGCTCTTCTACCGCACGCTGCACGCACGCTTCGGCTATCTGAACGCCAGCCAGTGGAACCTGGGAGAAGAGAACGACTACTCGCATGCGCAGCGCGAGGACTTCGCCGAATACCTCAAGGCGGTCGACCCTTACGACCACCCGGTGACGAATCACACCAAGAGCAATCAATACGGCACCTACACCGCCTTCCTGGGCAACGACGACATCGACATGACGTCCTTTCAAGGAGGGACCTCGAACGTCTCGCTCTTCGAGCTGATCCAGGACTGGCGCGAGCAGTCGGCGGCGGCGAGCAGACCCTGGGTCGTCAGCTTCGACGAGCCGCAGAAGATCGAGAACGATCCCAACGATCAGAACGCCGGCTATCCCTTCGGGCGAAGGGCCAAGATGTGGCCGACGCTGATGGGCGGCGGCGGTGGCTTCGAGTGGTACGTCCAGCAGGACGGCGGCGGCCACGGCTTCGACCAGGCGATCGACGACTTCGGCCTCATGGACACCGCGCTGCGCTGGAGCGGCTACGCGCTGGAGTTCTTCGCTCAGCTCCCCTTGCTCGCCATGGCGCCCGATCGGGGTCTCGTGACCTCGGGCGACGGCTCGAACGTCTACGCTCTGGCCCAGCGCGGCGAGGTCTACGCCGTCTACTCGGCCGACGGCGCCAGCTCACTGCAGCTCGACCTCAGCGATCAATCGCCCTCCGTGAGCTTCAGCGTGCTCTGGTTCGACCCGCGGAACGGCGGTGACCTGGCTGCGGCCGACGTCGCGGTGGTCAGCGGCGGAGGCCTGCGCAGTCTCGGCCAGCCGCCGAGCCAGCCCAGCGCCGACTGGGCCGTGGTCGTGCGTCGCGGAGCCCTTCCCGGGCCGATCTTCGACGACGACTTCGAATCGGGAGATACGAGCGCCTGGCAGTAGTCTCGACCGGACCGCGCCGGGGCAAAACCTTTGTCCCGGCGCAGCGTTTCAAGAGAGGCGTACGCTTCTCACAACCGGCCGGAGACCTCGATGCCTCTTTCCCTGCTCTCACTCCTCACTCTGCTCGCTCTCGGTCTGGGCACCGACCCGCCCGCGCTCGAAACGTCGACAGCGCGCCTCGAAGCCAAGATGCCCGAGCTGCTGCGCGAAGGACGCGTGCCGGGGTTGAGCATCGCGGTGCTCGACGGTGGCAAGACGGCGTGGACCGGAGCCTTCGGCGTGCGCAACGCCGAGACGCAGGAGCCGGTGGAGGCGGAGACCGTCTTCGAGGCGGCGTCGCTCAGCAAGCCTGTCTTCGCCTTCGCGGTGCTGCGCCTCGTCGAACGCGGCGAGCTCGATCTCGACCGGCCGCTCGCCGAGCTTCTTCCCTACCCTCGGCTCGAGCAGGACGAGCGGTACCGCAAGATCACCGCCCGCCACGTCATGAGCCACACGAGCGGACTGCCGAACTGGGGTGGCGATCCACTGCAGATGAACTTCGCCCCGGGCGATCGCTTCAACTACTCGGGGGAGGGATTCGTCTTTCTGCAGAAGACGGTCGAGAAACTGACCGGGCTGACGCTCGACGAGGTTGTCCGCCGCGAGGTCTTCGAGCCGCTCGAGATGACGCTCAGCAGCTACATCTGGCAAGAGCGCTTCGAAGAGCTCGCCGCCGCGCGTCACGGCTCACGAGGCCAGATCTCGCCGCTGCGCCGCGAAGAGACCGGCAACGCCGCAGCATCTCTCCTCACGACAGCCGGCGACTACGCGCGCTTCCTCGAAGCGGTGCTCGCGCCCAAGCTGCTGACCGCGAAGCAGCGCGACCTCATGCTCGGGCGCGTCACCTCGCTCGAAGGCGCCTGGGGCTCCAACGCAGAGGCCAAGGCCAAGCTCGGCTGGGGCCTGGGCTGGGGGCTCGATCCTGTAGGTAGCGGCGAAGCGTTCTGGCACTGGGGCGACAACGGCGATGCCAAGGCCTTCGTCTGGGTCGACCCCGGCACGGGGCGCGGCTTCGTCTACTTCGCCAACAGCGGCGACGGTCTCTCCGTCGCCCCGGCGATCGTCGAGGAAACGATCGGCGCGGATTCCACCTGGGCCGTGAGCTGGTTGAACTACGAAGCGCACGATGATCCGAAGCGGCGACTGCGTCTCGACCTCGTGCGTGCGTTCGACGAAAGCACCGAGGCGGGCCTCGCCCGCTACGCGCAGCTCGCGAAGCAGGGTGATCTCACCGAGAGGATCGTCGACCGCGCGGCCTACGAAGTGCTGTCGACGGCTCCGGAGGCAGCGGTCCGCCTCTTCGAGCGCAACGTCAAGGCTCACCCCAAGTCCGGAAACGCTCACGACAGCCTCGGCGAGGCTCTGCTGCGCGCGGGCGAGACCTCCAAGGCCGCGGCCAGCTACCGGCGCGCCGCCGAACTCGACCCCGAGAACGAAGGAGCTCAGAGAGCGGCCGACTGGATCGAGGTGCTGGTCGAAGCCGAGAGGAAGCCGACGCAACTGAGCCGCGAACGCCTCGCGAGCTACGCCGGCGACTTCGGCCCGCGGCACGTGCGGCTCGAAGAGACCGGACTCGTTTATCAGCGCGACGGCAACCCGGCGTTTCCGCTCCGCCCGCTCACCGCCGATCTCTTCGCGCTCGAGGGCATGGCGGACTTTCGCCTGCGCTTCGTCACGAACGAGGCGGGACGAGCGACCAAACTCGAAGGCCTCTACCTCAACGGCAACCGCGACGAGTCACCGCGCGATCCCGAGTAGGCAGACGCCGTCCGTCTCACGCCTCGGCGTGAGACGGCGCAAAGAGAAGATAAAAGAGCGGCCCGAAGCAGCCTGCCGCAAGCGTCAGCAGGACGAACGGCCAGACCGTGCGTCCCTTGCTGCGCGCGTCGGCCACCATCCAGATCAAGACCAGCGCGAGCGACAGCACGAGGTCGGTGATCACCTGCCAGCCAGCAGGGCTGTGGCGGTGGTAATCGAAAATGCCGAAGTAGCCCACTTGGCTGACGGCGTAGACGGTCAGAGCGGTGAAGGGGATCAGGACGACGAGACAGAAGATCTTGAGTGGTGACATGGGTCGGTCTCCCAGAAGTTCTTCGGCATCGTCACGAACCCGGCAGGCTCTCGCAATTCCCTCCGAGGTAAAGAGGCGGCCCAAAGCACCCGTTTGGAAGTCTCGAGGAACCCTCCGGCGAGGCCAGGCCCGCAAGCTCAGCCGCCGACTGTCCGACTGCCGTCACGGATCGTCAGCCACGAGCCGTCGGACTGCTGCTCGTAAACGCTCACCCACTGGACCCGGGTCGTCGTCGTCGAGCCGTCAGCGGCGGTCACCGTGCAAACGTCGCGGCCGCTCGCCGTCGCGATCGGACCTGCTTCGAGGAACTCGTCGATGTCGCCATTGCACTGTGCCCCAGCATCCCAGGACGGCTGGAAGCGCGCCACGATCGCCTCGCGACCCCGCGCCACACTTTCGGTGTCGCCCACCACGGCGTCCGGGGCATACTGCGCGGCCATCGCTTCGGCGTCGCCGCTGTTGTAGGCGTCGTAGAACTGACGGAGGCTCTCGATCGCCCACTCCGGTGCACCGCCCGACGGCGCATTGGCGACGGAAAAGTCGGAGTGAATCTTCCACTCGCCGCTCACCTTGCGATGGATCGTTGCGTAGCGGCCTGCAGCCGCCCCCGAGGAGTAAGTGCCGACCTCGACCGCGAGGTCTCCGGAGCCGGCGAGGAGGATCTCCTCAATGCCCCAGCTATTGTCCTCGCCCTCGGTTGCGAACGCGTAGTTCTGAGCGAGAAGCGACTCGATTCCGGAACGGCCCCGCGCGATCGGCTCGTTTTCCCAGTAGAGAGCACCGCCCTCCTCGAAGAGCGACGCAACCCCCGGCGCGTCTTTCTCGGCCTGGAGAGCGAGCCACTGCGCTTGAACGGCCCTCACGGCTTCCTCCTCGGCGGAGAGGTCCACCGTCGGGGCAGCACAGGCCGAAAGGAGGGTAACGGCGAGGCCGAGAGTCAGCGACAGGCGAGGCAGGGACGATCCGTTCACGGTTTTTCTCCTGGGTCAGATTTCTCCTGAGTTGGCACGACGGGCGACGGAGCGCGCAACCCGCGCGCTCGATGGAAGAAGGCGTAATGATTTAGACGGACACGGGTCGAAAACTACGCAACACTCGCCGCTTGTCCGACGCGGCGAGGTGCGAATCCCTTGGATCGAATGATCCTGGTCTGAGGATTGGGCCGTCTGCAGAGGATCGTAGAAGAGGCACGACGCGATCACCGACCTGGTCGGGAAGCTTGACCACGTCTCGAGCAGTCTTCTCGAGGCGCATCCCGAGGGACCTCGCTCGTCCCACCGACACTGAAGGCGGGCGCCAAACAGGCGCGGTTTCAGCCCGGCTCCTCGGACCACGGTCCTCCTCCAACTCTCGCGATATCATGAGTGTCCCAATCGCGATCCTCACGACTCACGACGACTCAGGGAACCCGACGATGACTCTGCCAAAGACCCTCCGGTTCGCCCTCGCGCCAGCCCTCCTGATGAGCCTCACGAGCATGCCAACCCTCGCAGCCAACAAGAACAACACCGCCGACGTCGCCGAAGCGAACTGGTCCGAGCACATCGCACCGCTCGTCCACCAGAAGTGCGTCACCTGCCATCGACCCGGGCAGACCGCGCCGATGTCTCTGCTCACCTACAAGGAGGCTCGCCCCTGGGCGAAGTCGATCCGCAAGGTGACGAGCGACCGCACGATGCCGCCCTGGTTCGCCAACCCGGAGCACGGTGACTTCGTCGAGGATCCGACGCTGACCGAGGAAGAGATCGCCCTGCTCAGCAAGTGGGTCGAGCTCGGCGCACCGGCCGGCGACCTCGCACTGGCCCCCGAGCCGCCGACCTTCAGCTCGGACTGGAAGATCGGTGAGCCCGACGTCATCTTCACGATGGAACCGTTCACCATCACCGACGAGATGGAAGACCACTACCAGTGGGTCAAGGTGGAGAACAACTTGGACGAGGATCGCTGGATCAAAGCGATGGAGGTACACGCCACCTTTCCCGAGGCCGTGCACCATAACCTCACCTACCTCGGCCCCGAAGGCGCGACGCTCGAAGGCGTTCAGGGTGCCGGCCAGCTCGACCTGACCTTCGTCAGCGGCTGGGGTCCCGGCGTCGAGCCGATGGCCTACCCCGAGGGCTACGGCAAGCTCCTGCCCGCCAACAGCACCGTCTTCTTTCAGATGCACTACCACAAGACTCCGGGGCCGGGCACCGGCGGCGTCGACCAGACGTCGGTCGGAATGACG
>JBCCLJ010000124.1:0-20831 GCA_039026915.1 Acidobacteriota bacterium | reverse complement strand
CCTCGAGCTCGGACGCCCGGTAGGTCGGGTTTTCTTTGTCGAACTTCACTGCGACAGGAGCCTGGGGCAGGTTTGCGACCGCCTCGGCTGGTTCGTCGCTGAGCTCACGTGCGTCTGCGAGGAGCCAGATCGTGTCGTCGAGCAGAGACGACTCGACCCTGACGGCGAGACCGGAGGCAGCGAACTCGTCGAGTGTCCAAGAGCAGACGGTCTCTCCGCTGACGGCGTCCGCCCCGAGCTTCAAGCTCGCAGTGTCCGGGCCTACGTCGTTCGCCGTTGGGGTGGGTTGACCGCTTTCGGTGCCGGCGGCGGCGCCGAGCCGATCGCGTTCTGCTCGAGTCGAGCGCGCTTCCCACGCTGCTGCAAAGTCGTCGAGATCGACGACGGATCCGTTCGAGGTGCTGCGGCGCGACGCACCCGCGCCTCTCTCAGCGGGAGTCGCATCTAGCAGTGTGGCGTTCTCGGACGACAGTGCAGTTGCAGGCATTTGGTTCTCCTCGAAGCAATTTTACGCCTTTTTTACGCCTGGGGTCAAGGATGGTTGCATAGAGGCGTGCCCCTTGGCGCTGCTAGGGTTCGGCCCTTCCCCTTTTTCCTTTGAGGAGAGCGTGCCGTGATCGACGCCTACGCCCGGTACGACGACTTCGAGATCGGGCTAGGCCACCGCGAGTGCCGTGGAAACGGCCAGACCAGTTCAAGAGGAACCGAATGGACCGCATGACGCTTCTGTACCTTCTTCTCGCCGCGGTCGCCGGCGGCCTGGGCGCGATACACGTTCCCATCAACGGCTCTCTGGGAGTGCGCATCGGCTCTCCGCTCGTCGCTACCTTCTCGTTCTATGCAGTCGCGCTCGGGGTCATCGGCGCCGTCTGCCTTGTGCGCATGGAACGAGAGGCGTTCGCTGCGCTACGCGACGTTCCTCGGTGGTACTTCCTTGCTGGAGTCATTTCGGTCGTCGTCGTCGGGGCGTCGACCTTCCTGATTCCGAAGCTCGGAGCGCTCAACGTCTTCGCGATCACGGTGACGATGCAGCTCGTCGTGCGAACGGTCATCTCGCACTTCGGGTGGTTCGACTCACCGATGCAGCCGGTGACGGGAGAGAGGGCGGCCGGGGCGGCCCTGCTGCTGGCGGGCGCCTTTCTCGTCGTTCGCTCGGGCTGAGGGCTTCAGCGCCTGGACGGCAGCCCCTCGGCGATCGTCTGACCGAAGACGAGATGGCTCGCCTCCGAGGGATGAAAGCCGTCTTCCGAGAAGGCAGAACGCGTCGTCTCGAAGGTGATCGGAACGAAGACGGCGTTCGACGTCTCCTCGATCTTGCGGCGGGCGACCTCGTCGAACCACCGAGCGCGCCAGCCGAGAAGTGTCCGCAGAGGATTGGGCAGGAGCGGGAAGCCTCCCAGTGGTGGCAGCCCGGCAAAGACGATCGTCGCTGCGGGGAAGCGTGCGCGCAGCGTGCGCAGAAGCGCCTCGAGATCGCGTTGCCAGGCTGCGGTGCGCGCCGCGCCGGTGACGTCGTTGACTCCGACCGAAAGAACGACGAAGTCCGGCTCCGCCTCGATCCCGACCTTCTCGGCGATCTCGCGAACCTGCTTTGCTCGTGCACCGATCTCACCGCGCGATTGCCAGGCGACGCGGGCCTCGAAGCGCTCCGATGCCAGTCGCGCTGCAGTTCCGACCATGCTCACGCTCAGCGTCGGAGCGCCGACGCCGGCAACGATCGAGTCACCGAGTCCGAGCAGACGGAGAGTCTGACCTCGTTCTCCGAAACGGCCGCGATCTGGCCCCTCGGCGCCCGGGAATCGAGGCGCGCGCCGCCGGACGCTACGCCCTTGCAGTAGCAGAATCGGCGAGCTGAGCCAGAAGGCGAGACGACCTTGGAGCTGCAACGCCGGCTTCAGAGGACCGGGAGCGCCGAGCCCGTTTGCGGTCGCGGCAGGGAGGTTGCTCCGGTCAGAAACTCGTCGATCGACGCTGCGGCGGCACGCCCTTCGTTGATGGCCCACACCACCAGACTCTGTCCGCGTCGACAGTCGCCGGCAGCGAAGACGCCCTCGGCGCCGGTGGCGAAGCGTCCGTAGTCGGCCTTGAAGTTCGATCGCGCGTCGGTCGCGAAGCCGAGCGTGGTCGCGAGGTGCTGCTCAGGACCCAGGAAGCCCAGGGCCAAGAGCACCAGATCGGCTTCGAAGATCTCCTCGGAGCCGGGTACCTCAGTCATCTCGAGCCTGCCCGAGCTGCCGGCGCTCCACTTCACCCTGACGGTCTCGATGCCCGCCACGTTTCCACGGCCGTCGTCGACGAAGCGCTTGGAGAGCACCCGGAAGACTCTCGGATCCTCCCCAAACGTTGCTTCCGCCTCGGCGTGACCGTAGTCGACGCGAAAAATCCGCGGCCACTCAGGCCAGGGGTTGTCGCTGGCTCGATGGATCGGCGGCCGCTCGAGCAGCTCGAAGTTGACCATGCTCTTGCAGCCGTGCCGGAGCGAGGTGCCGATGCAGTCGGTTCCGGTGTCGCCGCCGCCGATGACGACGACGCGTTTGCCTTCGGCGCTCAGATACTGGCCGTCCTCGAGCTTGGAGTCGAGCAGGCTGCGTGTGTTCGCCGTGAGGAAGTCCATGGCGAAATGAATGCCGTTGAGCCCGCGCCCTTCGATCGGAAGGTCGCGCGGCACCGTCGCGCCACAGGCGAGCAGGAGGGCGTCGTGCCTCTCTTGAAGCTCGGAGGGCTCCACGTCGACGCCGACGTTGGCTCCCGTGACGAACTGGACCCCTTCCTGACGGAGAAGCTCGATCCGTCGCTCCACGACCGCTTCTTTCTCCAGCTTCATGTTCGGAATTCCGTACATGAGCAGGCCGCCGAGACGGTCCTCGCGCTCGTAGACGGTGACCCTGTGGCCGGCCTTGTTGAGCTGCGCAGCGGCGGCGAGGCCTGCGGGCCCGGAGCCGACGACGCCGACGGTCTGCCCGGTGCGCTGCTCCGGGGGTTGCGGCTCGATCCAGCCCTCCGCGAAGCCTCGGTCGATGATCGCGTTCTCGATGTTCTTGATCGTTACCGCCGGCTCATGGATGCCGAGCACGCAGGCGCCCTCGCACGGGGCAGGGCAGACGCGGCCGGTGAACTCCGGAAAGTTGTTCGTCTCGTGCAGGCGGTCGAGAGCACTGCGCCAGCGCCCCTTGTAGACGAGGTCGTTCCATTCGGGGATGAGGTTGTCGACCGGACAGCCGCTCTCGGACTGGCAGAAGGGCACGCCGCAGTCCATGCAGCGCGCCCCCTGACGCTTGAGGTGCTCTTCCGGAACGGGGACGAGGAACTCGTCCCAGTGCTCGAGGCGATCCTCGGCGCGGTCGTAAGGCACGCTCTCGCGAGCGTACTCCTTGAATCCGGTGACCTTGCCCATCTAAGCGGCCCTTTGCTGTGCCAGCACGCGGCGGTAGTCGTCGGGCATGACCTGGCGGAACTGCCGCAGGGAGTCGTCCCAGGTACCGAGCAGAGCCCTGGCAACGACGGAGCCGGTGAGGCGCGCGTGGCGCTCGACGAGCTCGTGAAGCTCTTCGGCCCAGTCTTCCGAGACGTTCTCGAGTGAGACCATTTCCATGTTGCAGCGCCCGCTCAGCTTGGACTTGGGATCCCAGACCCAGGCGATGCCGCCGCTCATACCGGCCGCGAAGTTGCGACCCGTCGGTCCGAGGATGACCGCGCGACCTCCAGTCATGTATTCGCAGCCGTGGTCGCCGACGCCTTCGACGACCGCGCGTGCGCCCGAGTTGCGAACGCAGAAGCGCTCGGCAGCCTGCCCGCGGAAGTAGGCCTCTCCCGATGTCGCGCCGTAGAGACAGACGTTACCGACGAGGATGTTGTCTTCGGCCTTGAAGGTCGAAGACTTCGGCGGGTAGACGACGATCTCGCCGCCGGACAGGCCTTTGCCGACGTAGTCGTTGGCGTCTCCCTCGACCTCGAGGCGCAGGCCTTTCGCAAGAAAGGCTCCGAAGCTCTGGCCGGCGGAGCCGTTGAACTTGAAGTGCACCGTGCCCTGGGGGAGGCCCTTCTCGCCCCGGCTTTTCATCAGCTCGTGCGAGAGCATCGTGCCGACCGTTCGGTTCGTATTGCGGATCGGAAGCTCGTGATGAACGACCTCGCCGCCGCGCAGTGCCGGCTTCGCCTTCTCGATCAGCTCATGGTCGAGGGCGAGTTCCAGCTCGTGATCCTGCGGTTGGGTGCAGATGACTTCGGTCGCGTCGTTCTTGCGCTGGGCCGTCGACAGGAGCAGCGAAAGGTCCAGACCTTCGGTCTTCCAGTTCTTGTGGGAAAGCTCCCGCTCGAGAAGATCCTTGCGTCCCACCAGCTCCGAAAGGCGACGCACGCCGAGCTGAGCCATGAGTCCGCGGGCTTCTTCGGCGACCATGAAGAGATAGTTGACGACGTGCTCGGGCTTGCCGCTGAACTTCGCTCGCAGGTCGGGGTCCTGCGTAGCGATTCCCACCGGGCACGTGTTCAGGTGGCACTTGCGCATCATGATGCAGCCGAGTGTGATCAGCGGTGCTGTCGAAAAGCCGAACTCCTCGGCGCCCAGAATCGCTGCGACGACGACGTCTCGCCCGGTCTTGAGCTGGCCGTCGGTCTGCAGAATCACGCGCGACCGAAGGTCGTTCATCACCAGAGTCTGATGGGTCTCGGTGAGTCCGAGCTCCCAGGGCAAACCCGCGTGCTTGATGCTGGTCAGCGGCGAGGCTCCGGTGCCGCCATCGTGCCCGGAGATCAGGATGTGATCCGCCTTGGCCTTGGCGACGCCGGCCGCAATCGTACCGACGCCGACCTCGGAGACGAGCTTGACGCTGATGCGAGCCGCAGGGTTGGCGTTCTTGAGGTCGTGGATCAGCTGCGCGAGATCTTCGATCGAGTAGATGTCGTGGTGCGGTGGCGGTGAGATGAGTCCGACGCCCGGCGTCGAGTGGCGCGTCTTGGCGATGATCTGGTCGACCTTGTGCCCCGGGAGCTCGCCGCCCTCCCCAGGCTTGGCGCCCTGCGCAATCTTGATTTGCAGCTCGTCCGCGTTGGTCAGATACCAGGAGGTGACTCCGAAACGTCCCGAGGCGACCTGCTTGATCGCCGAGCGCTTGCTGTCGCCGTTCGGAAGGGGCGTGTAGCGCGCCGGATCCTCACCGCCTTCGCCGGTGTTGCTCTTGCCCCCGAGGCGGTTCATGGCCACCGCGAGGCTCTCGTGACTCTCCGCCGAGATGGAGCCGTAGGACATCGCGCCTGTGCAGAAGCGCTGGACGATCTCCTCGACCGGCTCCACTTCGTGCAAGGAGATCGGCTCCGGCGCGGCCTTCAGCTCGAGCAGCCCGCGCAATGTGCAGGCCTTGGTCGCCTGCTCGTTCATGAGCCGCGAGAAACGGTGGTATGCCGAGCGGTCGCCGGCGCGCGCCGCCGCCTGGATCGCGGCGATGGCCGGTGGGCTCCACATGTGCTGCTCGCCCTTGGCGCGCCAGTGGAACTCGCCGCCGTTGTGCAGTTTGGGCTCGGTCGGCTCTTCTGAGGTGGGCGTGTAGGCGAGCGCGTGGCGCTTCCTCGACTCTTCGGCAAGCACGTCCAGGCTGACTCCCTCGAGCCGGCTCGCGGTTCCCGCAAAGGCCCGTTCGATGACGTCGCTCGCGAGACCGACCGCCTCGAAGATCTGCGCCCCCTTGTAGCTCTGCAGCGTCGAGATGCCCATCTTGGCCATCACCTTGAGCAGACCTTTTTTGACTCCGCGCTTGTAGCGCTCGACGAGCTGGGATTCGGAGAGGTCTCCGAGCAGGTCGTCGCGGAAGCGGCCCTCGGCGCGTGCGTTCCAGAGAGCCTCGTAGGCGAGGTAGGGGTTGATCGCGTCGGCGCCGTAGCCGACGAGGAGGCAGTGGTGATGCACCTCGCGCGCTTCGCCCGACTCGACGATCAATGCCGTGCGCGTGCGCTTGATCGTGTCGAGGAGGTGGTGGTGCACGGCGCCGCAGGCGAGAAGTGCCGGCAGTGCGATCCGGTCGGGACCCATGTTGCGGTCGGAGAGAACGATCAGCGCGACGCCTTCGTCGACCGCAGCCTCGGCTTCGCGGCAGATTCGATCGAGCGCTCGACTCAATCCGTCGTTGCTTTCATCGGCCGGCCACGTCGTATCGAGGGTGCGCGCTCGGTAGCCCGGGCGTTCGATGTTGCGCAGCGCCAAGAGCTCCCCGTTGCTCAGGATCGGTGTCTGCAGGCGGATCCGCCGTGCGTGCTCCGCCGTCGTCTCCAGGAGGTTGTGCTCGGGCCCGATGAAGCACTCGAGGCTCATGATCACCTCTTCGCGAATCGAGTCGATCGAGGGGTTCGTCACCTGCGCGAAGAGCTGCTTGAAGTAATCGTAGAGGACTCTGGGCTTCTCGCTGAGGCAGGCGAGCGCGGCATCGTTGCCCATCGAGCCGAGGGGGTCCCGCTGCTCCTCGACCAGAGGGCGCAGCATGAAGCGCATCGTCTCGACGCTGAAGCCATGAGCCACCTTGCGGGCGATCAGCGTGTCGCTGTCGAGGCCTCGGCCCGTCGTTTCGGCGCTGAGATCCTCGAGGTCGATCGACTGCTCGTCGAGCCACCGCTGATAGGGGTTGCGTTCTGCGATTCCCGACTTCAGCTCGGTGTCGCCGATGACCCGTCCCTGCTCGAAGTCGACGAGGAACATCCGGCCGGGCTGCAGACGTCCCTTGGTGCGGACCCTCTCCGGCTCGATGTCGACGACGCCCGTCTCACTGGCCATGACGACGACGTCATCGCGCGTGAGCACGTAGCGGCTCGGGCGCAGGCCGTTGCGGTCGAGGACTGCGCCGATGTACTTGCCGTCGGTGAACGCGATCGACGCTGGACCGTCCCAGGGCTCCATCAGGCACGAGTGGTACTCGTAAAAGGCGCGCTTTTCGGGAGGCATCGAGCGGTGGTTCTGCCAGGCTTCCGGGATCATCATCATGATCCCCTCGGCAAGGGTGCGGCCGTTGACGAGGAGGAACTCGAGAGCGTTGTCGAAGCTTCCCGAATCCGAGCAGTCGGGCTCGACGATGGGGTAACACTTGCTGAGCTCGCTGCCGAAGGTCGAGCTGCTGAGCACGCCTTCCCGCGCCCGCATCCAGTTGCGGTTGCCGCGCAGCGTGTTGATCTCGCCGTTGTGGCTCATGAAACGGTTGGGCTGCGCGCGGTCCCAGGAGGGAAAGGTGTTGGTGCTGAAGCGCGAATGCACCATGGCGAGGTGGGACTCGAATCGGGGGTCGGAGAGGTCGGTGTAGAACGGGACGACCTGGCCCGACGTCAGCATGCCTTTGAAGACGATGATCTTGGTGGAGAGGCTGCAGATGTAAAAGGCCTGGCGCTGCTGCAGGTCGCTTTCGACCCGAAGGCGCTGAGACGCCTGCTTGCGGATCAGGTAGAGCTGCTGCTCGAACTCGTCCTGACTCAGTCCGTCGGCCGACGCGACGAAGAGCTGCTCGATCGCCGGCATCGCCTCGAGAGCGGTCTCGCCGACGTCGGCGCCGACCGGGTCCGTGGGGAGCTCTCGCCAGCCGATCAGCGTCTGGCCCTGAGCCTCGATGAAGGCCTCGACGGTGTCTTTGCAGAAACGCCTTTCTTCGCCGTCCGTCGGAAGGAAGACGACGCCTGCGGCGTAGGCACCCTCGCTCGGCAGCTCGCGGTCGAACGAGGACGGAGCGATGTCGGCGAAGAGCCGGTGCGGCAGTGCGGTGAGGATGCCGGCGCCGTCGCCCGTGTTGGGCTCGCATCCGCAGCCCCCGCGGTGGTCCATCCGCTGCAGCATCTCGAAGGCGTCGGCCAGGATCTGATGGCTGCGCACGCCCTTCATATGGGCGATGAAGCCGACACCGCAGGCGTCCTTCTCGTAGTCCGGATGGTAGAGGCCCTGGGCCTCGGGGCGTCGGGGAAGCTGCTGGTTCAGTGTCTCTTTCATGCTGTGCTTTCTCTCTTCTCGCGGCGCAGGCTCAGCCGGCGAGTTGTCTCTGCGCTTTGTTGCCGACGGGGGGGATCGGCTGACCCGGTGCGTCTCGGGGCCCGGCGTGTTGAACGAGGAAGTCGATGAAGGCTGACGCAGCGGGCGTCAGCGAGCGGTCGTGAGCGAAGACGACGCCGACCGGGCGCGTCAGCGACGGCTCGATTCGCACGCTGGCGAGCGTGCCGGCTTCGACCTCGCTCAACACAGTGCGCTCGGGCAGTAGAGCCACGAGATCCGTGTAGGCAAGAAGACTCTTCATCGTGTCGATGTTGTCGACGTGGTTGGCGAAGTGCGGACGTACTCCGTTGTCCTTGAGGTAGCGGCCGATCGCCTTCGAGACGGGGAGGGTCGTTTCGAAACCTGCAAGGCGGTAGCGGTCGAGTCGGCGTGCCTTGACCGACTTGCGACCGGCCAGCGGATGCTCCGCCGCACAAACGGCGACCATGCGCTCATCGCGGAGGGGGCGGTTGCGTACCTGACGCCATCTCGTCGGATACGACGTGATGCCTACGTCGTAGAGGCCGGCGGCCACGGCGGCTGCGACCTGCTCAGGGCGCTGGTACTCGAGTGAGACCTTGACGCCTGGGAAGGAATGCTCGAAGTGCTCCTGCACGCTCTTCAGCAAGCCGATGCCAGCCGAGTAGATGGCAACGACCTTGATCGGTCCCTCGACCGTCTGCTCGAGCTGCGTTACGCGATGAGCAAGATCGTTCCAGCGTGCGACGAGTTGATGGCCTTCGCGAACGAGGAGCTCTCCGCTCGGAAGGAGGGCAGGCGGCCTCACCGACCGGTCGAAGAGGCGCACGCCCAGCTCAGCCTCCAAACTGCGGATGCGTTGGGAGACGGCGGACTGGGTGATTCCGTGCAGTTCGGCGGCTTCGCTGAAGCTGCGAAGTCGCGCGACGTCACAAAAAAGGCGGAGAGCGTCGAGCAAAGCGACGCGATCGTATCATTAGTCGCTCTAATTGCAACCTGAATTTAGATTAGAATTACTAATGTTTACCGTAAAGCGCTCCAAAGAATCGACTTATCCCGTCACGTCTTTTCTGCGCTGGAGGGTCAGACGGAGCGGGCGCGCTTGCGGTAGGTCGGTGCGCTGACGCCACTCAGCAGTGCGCCGAGTTTGGTCTGACCGGGGAACCTGCGGCAGAGAAGCGCCGTCAGCAGGTCTTCGCAAGCTGCGTCGAGACCTTCTGAAGGGTGCACAGCCTTCTCGATCAGGCGCTCGATTTCGAAGGCCACCGTGTCCCAACCGTCGACTCTCTCCAGAGACTCCGAAAGCCCGGCTTCTGCCTTCTTCAGTCGTCGTCGGAAGGTGCTCGACGGCAGGCCGGCGACGCGCGCTGCGGGGCGCAGGCGTTGACCGACGGACTCGTACGAACCGAGGACGACCTCGTCGCGGAGCCACTGGCCGATCGGCGGCTTCGGATCGATCGCGACCGCCACGTCGATGAGCCGGTCCAGAGCGCGCTCGAGGGGGTTGAACTCCTCGGCTTCCTCGGGAGCGGTGTCTTCGGCGCTCTCGGGCGTCGCGGCGGCGACGGCCACGGGGCCCGTCGCCGTGATCGAGCCCAGATCGAGGGCCTGGACGTCGAGCTCTCCGGATTCCGACAGGATGACGGCCTGCAGGACGCGGTTCTGTAGCTCCCGGACGTTGCCGGGCCACGTGTGCATCGTGAGGGCCGTTTCGGCTTCGTGAGTCAGGCCGCGGACGTCGCGCTGGTACTGGACGGCGAAGCGCTCGACGAAGTGGCGCGCGAGGAGCAGCACATCTTCCGGACGCTCACGCAGGGGCGGGATCGTCAGGTTGACGACATTCAGGCGAAAGTACAGGTCTTCGCGGAAGCGGCCGGCCTCGACCTCGGACTGCAGATCGCGATTCGTGGCGGCGACGACACGCACGTCCACCTGGCGCGGTTCCGAAGAGCCGACGGGTACGACGTGTCGCTCCTGAACGAAGCGCAGGAGTTTGCTCTGCACCTCGAGCGGCAGCTCGCCGATTTCGTCGAGGAAGACGGTGCCGCCGTCGGCCTCGACGAGGCGACCCGGGCGCCGTGCCTCGGCCCCGGTGTAGGCACCCTTCTCGTGTCCGAAGAGCTCACTCTCGATCAGCGTCGTCGGGATCGCACCGCAGTCCACGGTGATCATGGGTCCACTGCTGCGGCGACTCAGGCGATGCAGCGTCTCGGCCATCAGCTCCTTGCCCGTGCCGCTCTCACCTGTGACGAGCACCGTGGCGTCCGTGGGGGCGACGCGACGCGCTACCCGCAGCAGGTCGTCCATCTTGGGGGAGCGGTAAACCAGGCGAGCCTCTTTGACAGCGAACTCCAGCTCGCGAACTTCCGCTTGAAGTCGCCGAAGCTCGCGCCGCTCTCTGGCCGCTTCCTGGGCTCGGCTGCGCGCCGCGTAGAGCATGTAGCCGATGCGGTGAGCGACGACCGTCCACTGGAGCGGCTTCATCTCGAAGTCGGTAGCTCCTGCCTCGTAGGCCGTCTCGATCGATTCGAGATCGTCGAGGCCGGTAGCCATGAGGATGGGGGTGAACTCGCCCTCGGGGAGCTCTCGAATGCGGCGGCAGGTGGCGTAGCCGTCGAGGCCGGGCATGCGAACGTCGAGCAGAACCACGTCGGGCTGCTCCCGGGTGAACAGCCGAATTCCCTCCTCGCCGGAGGTGGCCTGGAAGGTCTTGAAGCCTTGGCTTTCCAGGACCTCACGGGCGGTGGCGAGCATGAACTCGTCGTCGTCGACGACCAGGATGGAAGTTCGAGAGTCGATTTCGTGTGCCGTCGGTTCGTAGTTGGATTGTGCGAGGGTCATGGGGCGACTCCGAAGACGATGAGAGCGCAAGAAAAGAAGTGGAGAGCCGCTCGAATCGAGCGAACTCGAGATGATCTAGTGCAAGAGAGGGACCAGCACGCAAGAAGTCGCACACTCTGCCAAGAATCGGCAATCGTATCGCCGACCTGCCAAAGAGCGTCCAGAAAAGCACGCTCCCGTGGCTCTCGACCCACCTTACGGAGCTGCGCGGCCTGAAAGCGGTCCTCCTGCGGGCGGAGGCTCGAAAAAACTGGCAGGCTCATGAAAAAGTTGGTGCTCAGGCCGACAGCTCGGCAACCCGGCGTCGGTAGGTCGGTGGGCTGACACCCAGCCAGAGAGCGCCGGTCAGCGTGCTTTCACAGCGTGACTCGATCTGCAGTAGCAAGACGTCCTGTGTCGCTCGGACCAGATCGAGCTCACCTCGATCGGCGGCGTTGACGAGCTCCACGAGGAGAGGGCGCACGTCGGTCAGCCAGAGTGCGGGTCGCTCGGACGAGGCGGCCTGTGCCTTGGCCAGGCGCCTCCGGTACGTCGTCATCGGGATGCCGAGAATTCGAGCGCCCTGACGGATGCCGCCATGAGCCTTCTCATTGGCCGCCAGCATCAGGTCGGACGCCAGCCACGTGCCGTACGGAAGGTTCGTTTCGCTCTGCTCGTCGAGAACTTCTCCGAGAGAGCGTCCGAGAGAGGCAAGCACCGGCTCGAGATCGCGCGGGGCCGACGTCTCGGTCGGAGATGACTCGACTCTCTCGACGGCGCGGGGAAAGGTCGGGGCGGGGCTGTGCTCAGTCGGCGTGACCACCGCCGCGGCGGCTCTGCGGGGGAGTGCGAGGTCCTGCTCGTGAATCGTGCCGTTGGTCGACATGATCATCGCCTGCAGGATGCGGTTCTGCAGTTCGCGCACGTTCCCGGGCCATCCGTAGCTCATGAGCGCAACGCGCGCCTCGTCGCTCAGCGCGGCCGGACGACGTCCGAGCTGCTCGGCAGAGCGGCTGAGGAAGTGCTCGGCGAGCGGCAGAATGTCGTCCGGTCGCTCCACCAGCGCCGGAACGGCGACGGAGAAGACGCTGAGGCGGTAGTAGAGATCCTCGCGGAAGCGCCCCGCTCGTGCCTCCGCTGCAAGGTCGCGGTTCGTAGCGGCGACGATGCGCACGTCGACCGTCTTGGCACTGTTGGCGCCGACCGGAGTGAAGTGTCGTTCCTGCACGAAGCGCAGCAGCTTGCTCTGCACCTCGAGAGGCAGCTCGCCGATCTCGTCGAGAAAGACGGTTCCCCCGTGTGCTTCGAGGAGGCGGCCGGCCCTCTTGGCTTCGGCGCCCGTGTAGGCACCCTTGCTGTGACCGAAGAGCTCGCTTTCGATGACGGTCGTCGCCATCGCGCCGCAGTCGACGACGACGTACGGCCCGTCGGCGCGTGCGGAGAGCTCATGAACTTTGCGCGCCAGCAACTCCTTGCCGGTTCCGCTGGGGCCTTCGATGAGGACGGTGGCCTCGGTCGGTGCAACGCGCGCCAGCCGGTCGAGCACGCTGCTGAGCTGCGGCGACCGAGAGACAAGGGGGGTCTCGGTGGAGCGCTTGAGCTTTGCGATTTCCTGCTTCAGCTGGCGCCGCTCTTCGCCGCTCTGCTGACGTTCGGTCTGATGCATGCGGGCTCGATCGAGCGCAAGGGCGAGCTGCTTGGCAAAGGCTCCGAGGAAAGCCATGTCTTCGCCGTCGAAGCGGTAGCGTTCTCTGTTGGCCTGGAGATAGAGCACGCCGATCGCGTCCTCGGTGACGAGAGGCGTCGCTGAGCAGACGCGGGCTTGCCCGTCCGCGCCGACGTCGAAGACGGTGCATGTTTTGTTCTCGCGCATGGCTCGTCGAGCGAGGTCGATGGTCTCGCGTCCCGCCGACTGGAAGAGCGCGTTCGGATCAGCCTGCGTCGCCGTCAGCTCCTGCAGAGACTCGCCCTGGCCGAGAAAGATCCGGACGAGGTCGGCCCGCGACGAGTCGAGCAGCTGGCTCGACACCTGGGCGGCCATCGAGCGTGGATCGGTCGACGCTTGCGAGACGATGGCCAGGCCCCTCCAGAGCAACGCCATGTTGCGATAGTCCTTGGCGACGTTGCCGGTGAAGACGTCGGTCAGCTGGTCGGAGCCGTCGGTCGGCGAAGCTTCGCTGTCGGCGGACCACACGGCGGTTCCGCCGCCGCGTCGACGCGCCAGCGCGAGGGCGTGTGTCGACTGGCGCAGTAGCTCCTGCTCGTCGGATTCCAGACCGGGCTCCCAGGTGCTGACTCCATAAGCGAAGGGAAGCTCGTGGCGCTCGGTTCCGAAGGGCTCGTCCTCGAGACGCTGCTTCAGTTTCCTCAGAACGATCTGGGCTTCGTCGGCACTCGTGTTGGGGAGTGCCAGAGCGAAGATGACCCCGCCGAAACGGCCGACAATGTCGGAGGCGCGCACGGCCGAGCGGAGTCGCTGCCCCAGCTCGGAGACGATCTTGTCGGCCTTGAGGGTGCCGATGGCATCGTTCACGGCGGCGAAGCCGACCGGGTTGACGAAGACGAGCGAGACGGGCTGGCCCTCGTCAGCGGCACCGACCAAGGCTCGGCGCAGGAGCACCTGGAAGCCGGTGCGCAGAGGTAGTCCGGTGAGAGAATCGCAGAGTGCTTCGTTGACTTCGCTGGTGTGATTCGCGAGGTTGGAGCCCATGTGAATGGCCCACTCCAGTACTTCCGAAGGTCCCGCGCCCTGCGGCCCTGACTCGATGAGCTGTCGAGCCTGTTCCTCGGTCTGGAAGCGAAGCTCGAGCCAGCCGACGCCGATCGCTTCGCGCGGTGCCCTTCGACGCTCCTTGGCGACGACCGAAGGCGCTCCGCCCTCGGGAACGACGAGCGGAATCAGCGCCGTCGCGCCCGGGCCCAGCTGAGCCTGGCGATCGCTGCCCGTTGCGACGACGAAGGCCTCCGCCGAATCGAGATCCGCGAACGTGAGGAGGCTCGCCGGCCCGTCCTGGACCAGAACCGGGGGTGCGGCCGTACCCGCCGGCGGCGGGGCAAACAGAGCGGCTCCGTCGGCGCCGGTCAGTCGGCGAAGACCTTGGAGATAGCTCTTCAGGAGGTAGGGAACTTCGATCATCGTTCTGCTCCTGTGCTACGCGGGCACCGAGAATCTCTTGCCGGCGAAGGGCAGAAGATCTTGCGGAGGAATCGGTTTGGAGAAGTGAAAGCCCTGCACTTCGTCGCTGATGTCACGCAGGAAGGCCCACTGGGTCGCGTTCTCGACGCCCTCGGACACCGTACGCATGCCCAGGCTTCGCGCCATCGCGAGAATCGTCCGGACGATCGCCATCTTCTTCTCGTCGTCTGGAATACCCTGGACGAAAGAGCGATCGAGTTTGATCGTGTCGAAGGGGAAGCCGGCCACGGATCGCAGCGAAGAATGACCGACGCCGAAGTCGTCGATTGCGATCTTGAGGCCCTCGCTACGCAGGCGTTCGAGCGCGGATCCCACGGCCGGGCTCTCGTCGAGGACGACGCTTTCCGTGATCTCGATCTCGACCCGCTCTCCGGCGATCCCGTGCCTCTCCATGGTGCCGAGCAGGCGCTCGGCAAGACCTGGGTCACTGAACTGGCGGCTCGAGAGGTTGACCGCAATGCGGAGGTCGAGTCCCTGCTGGGACCACGTCTCGAGCCACTGGCAGGACTGCTCGAAGACGAACTGGCCGATCTCCTGAATCAAACCCGCTTCTTCTGCAAGAGGAATGAAGGTGGCGGGCGAGATGTGTCCGAGCGTTTCGTGGTGCCACCGCGCGAGCGCTTCGACTCCGATCAGGAAGCCATCGGAGGCGCGCAGCTGCGGTTGAAAGGCGACGCCGAGCTCGCTGCGTTCGAGGGCGATATGAAGGTCGTTGCGGAGCAGGTAGGAGCGCCTTGCTTCCTCGTCTCGGTGAGGGTTGACGAAGGTCAGTCGGGAGGACGTCTGCCTCGAGGCGTTGCGCATGGCTTCGCCAGCCGACTGCAGCAGCGTCGCCGAACTGGGGCCGTCGTCGGGATGCAGAGCCACGCCGATCGGAAAGGCCAGGTTGATCGAGTGCTCGCCGATCGAGGCACTATTGCGCAGAGTGCGTTCGATCGCCCCCAAGGCCTGCGTCGCCGGAAAACCGCCGGAGGTCGGAGCCACCGCGATCGCGAACTCGTCTTCTGCGCAGCGGCCGGTCTGCACGAGGTACCCCTGATCGCGCAGGGCACCTTCGGCGGACTTCAGTCGTTCGCTCGAGATCTCCAGGACCTTCTCGGCGACGGCATCTCCGAGAGACATGCGAATCTCGCGGACTTCGGCCAAGCCCACCGTCGCGATCACCGCCTGACCTTCGATGTGAGAAGCACGCTTCAACAGCTCGTCCGACTGCTTGAGCCAGTTCTGGCGGTTGGCGAGTCCGGTGGCTCGGTCGTAGCGTGCGAGGTAGTCCGCTCGCTCTTCGGCTGAGCGCTCTCGAGACACGTCCTGAACGATGCCGGCCACGTGCCCCGGCTTGCCGGCTCCCGACTGCGACTCGACCCTCTGGCGGATCCAGGCGACCCGGCCGTCGCCGAACTCGAGCTTGAACTCGATCTCCGGAGCCTCCTTTCCCGCCAGGCTCAGATCGATCTGCTGGTCGACGCGGCTCAGGTCCGACGACGCGACGCGGTCGGTGAGCGCTTCGATCCCCAGAGCCAGGTCGGCCTGCTCCAGGCCCAGAATACGCATGGCCCGTCGGGAGCAGCGCAGCTGCTGCTTGTCGGGGTCGAACGCCCAATGACCCATTCCGGCGAGTCGGTGCACTTCCTCGAGCTGCTGGCGACGCTCGCGCAGCTCGTTGGTGAGTTGGCCGGAGCGCCTGAGGTAGGTGACGCGCTTGGCCACGACGAGCCAGTTCACCGGTTTGCTCGTGAAGTCGGTCGCGCCCGCCTCGTAGGCGCGCTCGATCGAGAGGATGTCGTCCTTGCCGGTGAGCATCATGATCGGCGTGTCACGGCCACCGGGCGCCTGGCGGATCTCGGCGCAGGCGGTGTGACCGTCCATCTCGGGCATCTCGACGTCGAGCATGACGACGTGCGGGCGCACTTCGAGGAACTTCGACAGTGCTTCGCGGCCGTCGCTCGCCTCGAAGACCTGGAAGCCGGCGCGCGTCAGCGCCTCGCTCGCGACCAGACGAACGAGATCGTCGTCGTCGGCGATCAGGACGCGTCCAAGCGCCAGCGCACCGGAAGGCGGAGTGATCATGCGGCGCTCCGATGCAGAGAGCGCAGGCCCTCTTGAAGGGTCTGAGCTTTGTCCCGGATCTGTGAGACGAGCTCGCGGAGCGACGCCGAGTCGGACGCTTCGTCGCTCGCCTCGGCTTCGAGCTGGCGACAGAGTTCCGCAACCTCGGTCCCGCCCATCATCGCTGCGCTCGATTTGAAAGTGTGCGCGGTGCTCGCGAGATCGGATCGCGACGGTTCGGACGCGGCCTCGTCGAGTCGCCCAAGAAGCTGCTTTGAGCTGTCGAGGAAGCGATTGACGATCCGGCCGACGAACTCGTCGCTTTCGTTGATCTTGCGGAGCTCATCGAGTGCGGCCGCGATGGCTGCGTCGCCCGTCTGCTCCCTCTTCGCATTGATTTTGTTCACGGGATCATCTCCACGGGGCTCGATCCATCGACTGAGGGAGGAACTCAGTTGGCCGAGAGAAAAGGGTTTGCTGAGGTAGTCGTCCATGCCCACTTCGAGGCACTTCTCGCGATCGCCGGCCATCGCGTTGGCGGTCATCGCAATGATCGGAAGGCGCTTGCCGTTCACCTCGAGGGCGCGGATGCGCTGTGTGGCGCTGTAGCCGTCGAGTAGAGGCATCTGACAGTCCATGAGCACGACGTCGAACGACTGCTCCTGCAGCATGCGCACCGCCTCGAGACCGTTCGGTGCCGGCACCGTCTGGATTCCCAGAAGCTGGAGCATCTCTTCGGCCACCTCTCGCATGACGGCGTTGTCTTCCGCGAGGAGAAGTCGGTAGCCGTGGAACATCGCGTTGGTCTGCTCTTCGGTTTCGCTGGATTCGCTGCCGGCCTCGGTCGCGGCCAGAAGTGCGAGCTCGAAGGAGAAGACGGAGCCCTCGCCGATCCGGCTGTCGAGACGCAGGTTGCCGCCCATCATTTCGACGAGCTGCTTGGAGATCGCCAGGCCGAGCCCGGTGCCGCCGCTCTCGCGAGTGATCGAATCATCCGCCTGGCCGAAGGCCTCGAAGATTCTCTCCTGGGCCTGCGGTGCGACGCCCGCGCCGGAGTCGGCCACTTCGAAGAGCAGAGGCCCTTCGGGTCGCTGGGTGGCGTTCAGTTCGACCCGACCTTCGGTGGTGAACTTGACCGCGTTGCCGACGAGGTTGAGGAGGATCTGCCGCAGCCTGGTGGGGTCGCCGATGACGAAGCGTGGCAGGTCGTCATCGAGGTTGCATTCGAGCGTCAGCCCCTTCTCCTGCGCCGGTCCCTGAAAGAGCTCGGCGACGTCGAGGAGTGTCTCTCGAAGGTCGAAGCGCACGCGCTCGATGGCCAGCTTGCCGGCTTCGATCTTGGAGAAGTCGAGAACGTCGTTGAGGATGTCGAGGAGTCCCTGCGCTGCCTTCTGTGCCGTCTCGGCGTAGCGCCGCTCATCGTTCTCGAGGTCAGAGCGCAGCAGCAGCTCCATCATCCCGAGGATGCCTCCCATGGGCGTCCGAATCTCGTGCGACATGTTCGCGAGAAAGCGCGACTTCGACCGGTTGGCCGTCTCAGCGAGGTCTCTGGCCTCGGCCAGACTGCGCATCTGTGTGATGTCGAGTCCCGAGAGAAGGCAGGCGCGAGTGCCGTCTTCGGCATCGAGAGCCGCCGTGCGCCAGACGATGTCGCGCCGTAGTCCTTCGGCATTGACGATCTGAGATTCGAAGTCGCCGTTCAGAGGAGCGTCCACGTAGTGTTCGAGGATCGGGCGCTGCGCCGCCGGGAAGAAGTCGGCCAGCGACCGTCCGAGAATGTCGTCTTCGCTTCGGCCCAGCACCGAGCAGCCTTTCTGGTTGATCGTGCGGACGAAACCCATCGGGTCGAGGATGACGACGATCACCTCGGCCACGTCGAGATACTGCTGGACCTTGCGGCGCTCCTGCTCGAGCGCACGTTCCTTGCGGAGGCGTTCGCGAATCTCGTCGGTGAGGCTCAGGTTCGTCCGCTCCAGCTCGAGGGCGTGGCGCCGCTTGCGGCTTTGGCCGTGAAGGTAGCGGAGCAGGAGGAGCAGGAGGGCGGCGAGATAGACGCCGAAAGCCCAGGGCTGGGTCCAAGGCGGGCGACCGACCTGCAGATCGAGGGCGACGTCGTCTTCGCTCCAGACGCCATCGTTGTTGGCTCCGCGCACACGCAGGACATAGTTTCCCGGGTCGAGGTTCGTGAAGGTGACTCGGGCATGGGAACCGAGGTCGATCCACTCGTCGCGGAAGCCCTGCAGCATGTAGCGGTAGCGATTGTTTTCCGGAGAAGCGAAGTCGAGCGTCGCGAACTCGAAGGTGAGGATGTCGTCGCGGTAGCTCACGCCGAGGTTGTCGAGGTCGGCCAGAGGTTCACCCGTCACGACCCACTCGTCGGTTTTCAGGATCTTGGTCAGCACGATCGGCGGCGGCGTGGCCGAGTGCTGGTCGACGTCCGGGTTGAAGGAGCTGAAGCCCTCGACGCCGCCGAAGTAAAAGCGGCCGCTCGAGGCCTTCAGCTGCGCGGCGTGGTTGAACTCGTCGCTCTGCAAACCGTGGCTTGCGCCGTAGATTCTCATTCTGCCGGTCGAGGGGTCGAAGCGGGTCAGGCCCGAGTTGCCGCTCAGCCAGAGGCGGTCTTGTCCGTCGATGAGAAGGCCGTAGACGAGGTCGCTCGCGAGTCCATCGCGCTCGGTGACGTGGGTGAATCGCGGCTCCAACGCTTCGAGGTCGGCGGCCGCCCAACGATTGACGCCTCCGCCGCGCGTCGTGATCCAAAGGTCGCCGTTGCTCGACTGGGCAAAGCCCCACGCGGTGTCGTCGGAGAGCGAGTTGGTGTCCTCGGGATCGTGACGAAAGGTGCGGAACGTGGAGGAAGAGTCGACGAAGAGATTGATGCCGTCGCCATAGGTACCTGCCCAGAGACGTCCGAGCTGATCCTCGAAGAGCGCCACCACCTGGCGGCTGCTCAGCGTGTCCTGCCGTTCGGGATCGGGGAGGAATCTTTCGAAGAGGCCGGTGTCGAGATCGAACCGGCTGATGCCGCCGTGAAACGAGCCGAGCCACAGGGAGCCGTCCCGGCGCTGCAGGATCGAAGTGACCGAGTTCGCTGAGATCGACTGCGCGTCGTTCTCGTCGTGCTCGAAGCGGCGGACCGACCAGTCGTCGAGGTCGAGTACGGCCAGCCCCGAGGAGAAGGTGCCCATCAACAGCTGATTGCGCTCCTCGAGATAGAGGAGCGACATGATGCGATCGTCGGGGATGCGCGCCTTGAGAAACGAGAGGTCGACAAACTCCCGGAGGTCGGGCTTCAGCAGGTTCAGCCCCCCGCCATAGGTGCCGATCCAGATCCTCCCCTCTCTGTCTTCGGCGAAGGAGGCGACGAAGCTGTCGGTGAGTCCCTTCGGGTCGTTCTTGGTGCTCTGGAACGTGCGAAAGGTCGCCGAACGTGGGTTCCAGACGCTAAGCCCACGGTAGGTGCCGATCCAGAGGACCTCGCCGCGGTCCTGGTAGATCGAAATGACGCGGTCGTGCCCGAGACTCGACGAGTCCGCAGGATTGTGGACGTCGACGAAGAAGCTGTCGCTGTCTGCCATGTACCGGGCGACGCCATGGTCGGTGCCGACCCAAACGGTGCCGGCGACGTCCTGGAAGAGGTCCCAGACATCGTTACTGGGCAAGCTGTTGGCGTCTTGAGGCTCGTGAAGGTAGCGATGGATCGAACCATCGGGGCGACGAACGACGACGCCGTCCTCGCTGGTGCCGACCCAGAGCGTGCCGTCGCGCTCCTCCAAGAGAGGATGGATCTTGTCTGAAGGGAGAAACGAAGTCTCCGCTCTCAGGTGTTCGGCGAGATTCCGTTCGGAGTCGAGCCGCACGAGACCGAGTTCGGCCAGAGAGACCCAGAGCGAGCCGTCGCGCGTCTCGAGCAGGTCCTGCACCCGCGCGCTGGCGAACTCCTCTCCGAGCTGCCGGGAGAAGGTACCCGTCCGGCGGTCGAAGGTGGCCAGCCCGGCGTCGTCGGTGCCCACATAGAAGCGACCCTCCGAGTCTTCGAAGAGAACGCGAATCTTGTTGGTGGGGATCGAGTCTGGATTCAGGGGGTCGTGACGAAAGTGCGTGAAGCTCTCCGTGGCCCTCTCGAAGCGGCTGAGCCCGCCGCCCTCGGTTCCGATCCAGAGGACGCGGTCGGTATCTTCGAGGATGTCCTTGACCGGAGCCGCGAGAGAGGAGGGACGGCCCGGTTCCTGTGTGTACACCTCGAACGTGCGGCCGTCGAAGCGGTTCAGGCCTTCCTGTGTGCCGAACCACATGAAGCCGTAACTGTCCTGCAGCGTGACGTGCACGAACGCCTGCGACAAGCCGTCGCGGATGCCGTAGTGCCGAAGGCGCAGCGGATCCTGGCCGGCGGCTGGCGACGCCAAGCCGGCGAGAAGGCACAGAAGGCCCAGGGGCCAGGGGAGTAGGGAACGCGAAAGCATGGGAGTTAGCGGCGGGGAGTCGGCAGAAATTGCGCTCACTGCACACTTAAGCAAAGACCTGGCCAGGTCTTGCTGTTCCGAAAGTTTCTCGGACGCCCTTTCGTGCTCCGACGATCCGGCTCTTCCCCGCCTCTGCTGCGATCGCGTTGCGTTCCGGACTTTCGCCGTTGCCAGCGGATTCCTAGGCCAAGAGGAGCCGGTTCTGAGACGACGTTCGATCCAGACTTCCTACCGTGGGCCGGGCACGCGTCTCCTGGGCGAAAATAGCGGCACAGTAGGGCCTTGGCACTTCTCGCCTTTGGCGTAGTCACGTTTTGTCACGACATGGGACTCT
>JBCCLJ010000123.1:0-20962 GCA_039026915.1 Acidobacteriota bacterium | reverse complement strand
TGTCTCGCCGAAGTCGGGCTCGCCTTCCTCTTTGCTCCGAACCTGCATCCTGCGATGCGTGAGGTGATGCCGATCCGGCGCGAGCTTGGCGTGCGCACGGTCTTCAACGTGCTCGGACCGCTGACCAACCCGGCAGGAGCGCGTCGCCAGGTTCTCGGCGTCTTCGATGGCGCGCTCGTTCCGGTTCTCGGTCGCGTACTGGCGCAGCTGGGCTGCGATCACGCGCTCGTCGTGCACGGTGCGGACGGACTCGACGAGATCACCATGACGGGCGCGACCGCGGTTGCCGAAGTGCGCGGCGAGAAGGTCGACCTCTATGAGATCGCTCCGGGCGACTTCGGCTTCGAAGAGCAGTCGTCCGCGGCGTTCGCCGGGGGGGAACCGGTCCAGAACGCCGCCCGCTTCGAGGCTCTCCTCGCCGGACAGGACGAGGATCTTGCGCCGATCGTCGCGGCCAACGCCGGGGCGGCGATCTACGTCGGTGGCGCCGCGCCGACTCTTGCCGACGGCGTGCGCCTAGCGCACGAGAAGCTGAACAGCGGAGAGGCCGCTCCGGTCCTCGACCGTCTGCGCTCCTTCGGGGCGGGCTCGTGATGCAGAGTAGGGGCTGCACTCAAAGAACCGGGGACGGGTTCAGAACAGGTCGAGGGGGATTCCATGAGTGACCGACAGAGCATTCTTCAGGAGATCGTCGCCAGCCGGCGTGAGGCGATCGCGCAGGTCAGTTCCGACGACATTCCCACGGTTCCTCTGCGGGCCAAGCGGCTCGACAATCCGTTCGTCAACGCTCTGGAAGATCAGCGGGGGAACGCGATCATCGCCGAGGTGAAGATGGGATCGCCGAAGCTCGGCAGCCTCGAAGGCCGCTTCGATCCCCTGCGTCAGGCCGAGATCTACGCGGAGAATGGCGCTGCGGCGCTCTCGGTCGTCGTCGAACCGGAGTACTTCCACGGTAGCTACGAGCTGCTGACGAAGTGTGCCAACGTCTCCGGACTGCCGACGATCGCCAAAGACTTCATCATCGACGAGATGCAGCTGCAGTGGGCAGCGGAGGCGGGTGCCAATGCGGTCCTGCTGATCGCTTCTCTCCTGTCGCGCAACGAGCTGCAGACCTTCGCCGAGTCGGCTGCGCTGCTTGGTCTCGTGCCGCTCATCGAAACGCACTCGGAAGAGGACATCGCCAAGCTCGCCTACTCCGACTGGGAGATCGTCGGCATCAACAACCGGGACCTGAGCACCTTCGAGGTCGATCTCGAGCGCTCCGCGCGCCTCGCGGCGACTCTGCCCCAGGAGACGCTCAAGGTGGCCGAGAGCGGCATCGGATCACGGGCCGACATCGAGACTCTGGCGGCCGCCGGCTTCGACGCCTACCTCATCGGCGAGTCGCTCCTCCTTGCAGAAGACCCGGCGGCGCAGCTGCGTCGCCTGCTGGGCCGGGGCTGAGGACCCGTCATGAGACCGAAGGTCAAGATCTGCGGAGTGACGACGCCGGCCGACGCGCGCCGCGCGGTCGCCCTCGGCGCGGACTATCTCGGTCTCAACTTCTACGAGAAGAGCCCACGCTTTGTCGGTGCAGAGCGCGCTCAGGAGATCGCCGATGCCGTGGCCGGGAGCGTCGACCTCGTCGGCGTTTTCGTCGATACACCACTCGAGCTGATGCAGAGGCTGCGGGCCGCTCTCGACCTGCGTTGGGTCCAGCTGCACGGCAACGAGCCTCCTGAGGTCGCCGAGGCGTTGGGCGACGGCGTGATCAAGGCGCTGCGTGTCGCCGGACCCCTGGTGGAGCCGGAGATCGCTCCCTGGTCGGCGGCGGGCGCGCTGCTCTTCGACACGCCGCCGCAGGAGACGGGCGAAGAGCTCTACGGGGGTACGGGCCGGAGCTGGAGCTATGGCGACGTCGTGCCGCAGCTGGCCGGCGGCCAGCGGATTTTCATCGCCGGAGGGATCCGGCCCGGGAACGTCGCCGAGGTGGCGGCTTCCCTGCCCGGCGTCCATGCCATCGACGTCTGTTCCGGCGTCGAGAGCGAACCCGGCATCAAGAGCGAGTCTCTGATGATCGAACTGTTCAAACGGCTGGAGTCTGCGGACTCCAAGCGACCCGAAGGAGCGCGAGCTCAGGCTCGCTGAGGAGTGCAGATGAGTGTGATGCCCGATCGAGACGGACGCTTCGGTGAGTACGGTGGCTGCTTCGTCCCCGAAACGCTGATGGCACCGCTGGCCGAGCTGTCGGCGGCTTACGACAAGCTCAGCAAGAAGAGAGCTTTCAAGCGAGAGCTCGCCTCTCTGCTCGAACACTTCGCCGGGCGGCCGACGCCGCTGTACGAAGCGCGACGACTCGCCGAGGAGCTTGGCGGTGCGCGCATCTTCCTCAAGCGAGAAGACCTGCTGCACACCGGAGCCCACAAGATCAACAACGCCATTGGCCAGTGCCTCCTGGCCAAAGAGATGGGCAAGACGCGCGTCAGCGCTGAGACCGGAGCGGGACAGCACGGCGTCGCGACGGCGACGGCGGCAGCTCTGCTCGGGCTCGAGTGCACCGTCTACATGGGCGAAGAAGACATGCGGCGTCAGCGCCTCAACGTCGAGCGCATGCGACTTCTCGGCGCCGAGGTGGCTGGCGTCGATGCCGGGAGTCGCACGCTCAAGGACGCCATCAACGAGGCGCTGCGCGACTGGGTCGCGACCTTCGAGAACACGCACTACGTTCTCGGATCGGTGCTCGGTCCGGAGCCCTACCCCCGCATGGTGCGTGACTTCCACCGCATCATCGGCGAGGAGGCGCGCAAGCAGCTGCGCAAGCAGGCCGGCAAGGCGCTGCCCGACGTCGCGGTCGCCTGCGTCGGCGGCGGCAGCAACGCCATCGGCCTCTTCTACAACTTCCTCGATGACGCTTCCGTCCGGTTGATCGGCGTCGAGGCTGGAGGGCGCGGTGAAGATCTCGGGGATCACGCGTCGCGCTTCGACGGCGGCGCCGTCGGCGTGCTGCACGGCACCCGGACGCTCGTGCTGCAGGACGACCAGGGTCAGGTGTCGACGACGCACTCGGTGTCGGCGGGCCTCGACTATCCGGCGATCGGGCCGGAGCACGTTCTGCTGCACGAGCAGGGGCGAATCGAGTACAGCCGCGCCAGCGACGAAGAGGCGATCGAGGCCTTTCATCTTCTGAGCCGCACCGAAGGCATTCTGCCCGCGCTCGAGACGGCGCATGCGATCGCCGAACTCAAGCGCCTGGCGCCGACGCTCGACAAGCAGCAGATCATTCTGGTGAACCTGTCCGGTCGCGGCGACAAGGACGTCGAGTCGGTGCTCGAGTACATGGCGACGGTGCGTGGTGGCGGCGAGGGAGACCCGTCGTGAGCGGGATCGCCGCGGCGTTCGCCCGGGCCGCCAAAGAGAAACGGTCGGCTTTCATCCCATACCTTTGCGCTGGCGATCCCGACCTCGAGACGACGTCGAAGCTCATCGACTCGCTGGTCGCGGGGGGCGCGGACATCATCGAGCTCGGCGTGCCGTTCAGCGATCCGATCGCTGACGGGCCGGTGAATCAGCGGGCGGCGTTTCGTGCCCTAGAGCACGGTACGTCGCTCGGCGACGTGCTCGACCTCGTTGCGGCCAAGCGCTCCGGCGCCGACGTGCCGATCGTTCTCTTCACCTACTTCAACCCGATTCACAGCATGGGCGTCGAGACCTTCGCCGGACGCGCCCAAGAAGCGGGCCTCGACGGTGTGCTCTGCGTCGATGTCCCTCCCGAGGAGGGCAAGCGATCCCTGGTGCCGGCGCTCGTCGCGCGCGATGTCGACCCGGTCTTTCTGCTCGCGCCGACGAGTACGAAACCCCGGGTCAAGGCGGCTGCGGAGTCTTCTCGAGGCTTCCTCTACTACGTGTCGCGAGCCGGCGTCACGGGTGAGCGCGCCGCCCTGCGGGACGGTCTACAGTCCGAGATCAAGCGCGTCCGTCGTCAGGTCAAGCTGCCGGTGGCGGTGGGGTTCGGTATCTCGACGCCGGACCAGGTCGCGGAAGTGGCGCAGATGGCGGACGGCGTCGTCGTCGGCAGTGCGCTCGTGCGCATGGTCGAAGAACACGGAGCGGATCCGCAGCTGCCGTCGCTGCTCGAAGCTCGGGTCGCCGAGCTGGTCGAGCCTCTGCGCAAGAAGCGCGGTCTGTTTCGAAGGCGCTGAGCGCGCCGCTCCCGGCGGTCGCTAGGCGCGCAGCGCCGCGGCCTCTTCTTCGAGCCGGCGGATCGTCGTCGGGTCACCGCCGACCTGCGCCTCGACGCGGGCTCTCAGATCGAGCACCTCCGCCAAGGGAAGTCCAAGTCGGTCCTGGCGGAAACGCGCTTCGGCGAGCAGCAGACTCTCTCGCGCTGCGGCCACCTCGCCCCGTCGGAGCTGGTCACGAGCGACGAGGACTCGGGCGTGAGCTGCAAGCGTTCCCGCGCCGGCCGCTTCAGCCGCTTCGACCGCCTGGCGTGCAGCGTCCGTGCCTCCCTCGAGGCCCGAGAGCACGTCGGCTCGCATCAGGGCGAGTCGCACCGTTTCGATCGGGCGGAGGTTTCGGGCGATGACGCGATCGAGCACCTCGACGGCGCGGTCTGGCGCCTCGGCGCGACGGAGCGTCTCAGCGAGGAGCTCGGCGTACTCAGCGGTGTCGGGATAGAAGCGGTGAAGGGCGACGAAGAGCTCGGCTGCTTCCGCGACCTCGCCCTCGATCAATGCCAGGTAGCCCTGGGAGCGCAGCTGGATCTCGCGGTTCGCGCCGCCGCTCACTCGCGTGGCCAGGATGGCTGACGTCCGAGCCGGCGCGGGATCGCCGAGGAGCTGGTGAGCCCAGGCGAGATCGGTCTGCGCACGGGCGTCTTCGGGCGTCTTGTCGACCACCTGCTCGAGAATCTCCCTGGCGGTCAGCAGGTCTCCGTTCTCGAGCGCCGTCCGACCGACCTGAAAGAGCCTCTCGGTCTCGGAGACGGTTTCTTCGCCTTCGCCACGGAGGCCGAGGTCCCGCCGGATGTCGGTGGACGCATCGTCGACGACGTCGACCAGATCGGACTGCAGACCTTCGATGGTGACGAGTCGGGGCTCGGTGTCGGTGTGAAGTCGGAGGTTGAGACGCAGCAGCTCGTCGTCGGTGCGCGCGAGATACGAACCTTCGAGCACGATGTCTGCTCCGAGCTGGCGACGGAGGAGGGCGACCGACTCGCGTCCCAACTCGGTTTCGAGGTCGAGCGTCAGCTCGCTGGCGGCGGCCCGCACGTCCTCGGCGCGCAGCGTTTCGAGGTCGCCCGGCAGTTCGAGCTCGACGGCGACCATCTCAGCGAGTGCCGAGGACAGCCACTCGGTGTCCGCGTCGCGCGCCAGGTTGCGCAGGGCGAGGATGGCGATGCGCGGCTTACGGTTCTCGGCGAGCGCCGGGCCGAGGTCGCTGGCGAAGGCGTCGCCGCGCTGCAGGCCTGAGAGCAGGAGGAGGGTCGACAGCAGAACGAAGGCTCCGATGCTCGCTGCGGCGACCCAGAAGCTGGCCCCCCTCGACGGTTTCGGCTCCTCGAGCGGCGCGATCTCGGTACGTCCGCTGAGCACCTCGACGAGGTCATCCAGGTTGGTGAAGCGATCCTCGGCATCGCGCTCGAGGCAGCGCAGGATTGCTCCTTCCCAGTCCGGCGAGAGCGACGGAGTGAGCAGCTTCGGCGACGCCGGCTTCTCGGTGAGACGCTTGACTGCCGTCGACAGGTCGGTGTCGCCGCGGAACGGGCGCTTGCCGGTGACCATCTCGTACATGACGATGCCGAGAGCGTAGGTGTCGACGGCCGGACCGACCTCCTCTCCGGTGAGCTGCTCGGGCGCCATGTAGTTCGGCGTGCCGACGACCGTTCCGGTGTGGGTGAGCGGAGCCGGGTCATCCGGATCCTGGGCGCGGGCCAGGCCGAAGTCCGTGACCACCGCGCGCAGCCCGGTCGCGTCGCGCGCCAGCATGACGTTGGCGCTCTTGAAGTCGCGGTGAATCACACCGGCGCGGTGGGCTGCGGTGAGGCCCGAGACCATGTCTTCGACGAGCGGAAGGCAGTCTTCTTCGCTCATCGGTCCGTGGCGGTGAATGTGTGCCGCTAGACTCTCGCCGACGAGGAGCTCCATGGTGAGAAAGAGGCTCTGCACCGGCTCTTCGCCTGGGTGCTCGGGAGGAAGCTCGTGGCGGAAGACGTCGAAGATGCGACAGACGTTGGGGTGAGTCACCTGACGCGCCAGCGCGATCTCTCGGCGGAAGCGCTCGATCGCCCGCTCGTTCTCTGCGACCTCACGGCGAACGACCTTGAGCGCGACCGGACAGCGGAGCTCGAGGTCGTGAGCCTCGTACACCTCGCCAGCGCCGCCCTGAGCGATGAAACGCAGGATCTTGAAGCGCTTCTCGAGCACGTCGCCTGCGGCGAACGTCGTGCGTTCGGCGTACGGCTGACCGACGACAGCGCCCATCTTTGCGCCGTCCGCCGGCACCATGGCAGCCGCGGTCATCGCGGGGTTCGCGTCTTCGCTGGAATTCATCATCAAAAGAAAAGAGAGCTCGCCGAGACAGGTCGGCGGGGCGCAGAAAGGCGATGGGCAAAGCCCCTACCCGAGGATTCTAAGGGATTGCCTCTCTCAATGCCCGTCGTGGCAGGGCTCGAGGCCGTTTCTGGGCCGGGCATCGCATGACGCGAGGCTCTGCAGTCCTCGGTGTCGTTGCTGCGGGCGTCCTCTTTTCGACGGGTGGCGCGGCGGTCAAGCTGACCGAATGGCACGCCTGGCAGATCGCCGGCACCCGCTCGGCGGTCGCCGCTCTCGCGCTCTTTCTGGCGCTCCCCGAAGCTCGACGTCGACTCAGCTGGAAGTGCTTGCCGGTCGGCGTCGCCTACGCTGCGACGCTCGTCCTCTTCGTGCACGCCAACAAGCTGACGACGGCCGCCGCGACGATCTTTCTCCAAGCCACCTCACCTGTCTGGGTCGTCGTCCTCGGACCAGTGCTCCTGCGTGAACGGCTGCGCCGCGTCGATCTGGCACTCCTCCCCGCCTTTGCAGCAGGGCTTGGCATCCTCCTGACCGTCGCCGTGACGCCCAGCGCGACGGCGCCCCAGCCGGCGCTCGGCAACCTCCTCGCCGCGCTTTCGGGACTCTGCTACGCCTTCACCGTCGTCGGACTGCGCTGGCTGCAGTCAGGAGACGACGGCGGCGCCGGCCCGGCGGCCGCCGCTCTGGGCAACGCCTTCGCAGCACTGGCCTGTCTGCCATGGGCATGGCCCCTGGCCGCGGGGGGCGTCGTCGACTACGGTGTCGTCCTTTACCTTGGCGTCTTTCAGATCGCCTTCGCCTACTGGATCCTGCTGCGCTCCGCACGACAGCTCACCGCCCTCGAGGTCGCGCTGCTGCTCCTTGCCGAGCCGGTGTTGAGCCCGCTCTGGGCGTACTGGCTGCACGCGGAGAGGCCCGGTCTGCTGATTTTCGTGGGCGGTGGACTCATCGTCTTCGCGACGGTGATCAAGGCGGCTTGGGAAGCGCGAAGTGGGGGGGAGCCGGACAGCGCTTAGAGTTCCGCGGAGTGGGCTTGTCCAACAGCATGCTCGCCACCCAGCGCTGTCGCGTTCGACGGAGTCATCTGACGCCGCCCTTCCGGAAGCCGTCGGCTCCCCTGCGTCCTTGCGAGGGCAGACGACGCGGCAATCCGACCAGAGTTCGCACCTCAGCTCACGGAGACCCTCGATCGCGATGCGGCTGCCGAAGTGCCCAGTGCGTCTTTGAAGCAGAGGTCTTCTTGCGGCGGGGGCTTTGAGCCGACGGCCGCGTCGACTGCTCCCGCAGCGCTCCGCGCCACGAGATGCAGCGCTCCTCGCAGGGAACCCGGGGGGATTCGCGGTCTGCGGGCGGCCAAGGCGCGTACGACCTCGCCTCGATCTAAGCCGGCGGCCCACCCTTCGAGATCTCGAGCTCCTGACTCGTCAGGAACTCGAGGAGTGCCGGCTGACCGTTGCGGGTCGCTTCGATGCCGCGCTCGAGCGCCGCGCGGATCTGCCCGGGGTCTTCGACGCGCTCGCCGTAGCCGCCGAGCGCTCGGGCGAAGTCCGCATAGTGGCCCGAGATGTCGGTGCTGCGGTACTTCTGGGTGGCGACCTTCATGATCGGTAGCTCGATCGCCATCGAGAAGTTGTTGAAGAGAATCGAGAGGATCGGCAGGCGTTCGCGTACCGCCGTCTCGAAGTCCATGCCAGTGAAGCCGATCGCAGCGTCGCCCCAGACGTTGATGCAAAGGCGCTCGGGATGCTGGAGCTTCGCTCCCATCGCCAGGCCGAGTCCGTAGCCGAGCTGTGTCGTCTTGCCCCAGCCGAGGTAGCTGAGCGGGACGTCTGAAGTCCAGAAGGGGGAGAGTTGATCGCGCGGGCTGCCGGCGTCGTGGGTGATGATCGTCTCGTTCGGATCGACGCACTGCATCAGCTCGCCGATCACGCGGTAGGGCGTCATCGGAGCTTCTCGGGAGGTCAGCTTGGGTCGCCAACTGTCGAGCCAGGCCTTCTTGGAAGCGGCGATGGCGGCGGGCACCTCGCTAGCGCGGGTCTCAGCGTGCGCACAGCGGGCGTCACGGAGCTCGTCGAGGAGAGCCCTGAGCACCAGCTTGGCATCGCCGAGGATCGGCACGTCACAGACGAGCTCCTTGTTGAGGTCTGTCTCGTCGAGTGTCGCGTGAAGGTAGGTTTTGCCCTTGCGGTAGCGGATCATCAGCGTGCCGAAGGGTGTCAGCGTGAAGCTGCAGCCGATGCCGAAGACGAGGTCCGCGTCGGTCAGGAACTCGTGCACCGGACCCGGAATCGCGCGCCCGCCCGAACCGAGAGCCAAGGGGTGCGATTCGGGGAAAGCGCTCTTGCCTTCGAGACTCGTCGTCACCGGGATCGACAGGAGCTCGGCGAGCTCGAGCAGCTCCGGCCAGGCCTTGGCGTAGTGCACACCCTGGCCGACGTAGAGCACGGGACGCTCGGCCTCCGCGAGCGCCTTCGCGGCCGCGACGATCGCCTCGGGGTCGGGGCCCGTGCGGACCTTCGGTGCCGGTTCGTAGAGGAGGTCGCCTTCGAATTCCCGGCCGTAGAGGTCGACCGGGACTTCCACGAGCGCCGGGCCGGGGCGGCCGTTCTTGATGCGGGTGAATGCCCGCCGCAGGACCTCGGGCAGCGCCTTGGGCATCGTCAGCGGCTCGCACGACTTGGTGATCTGCGCGAAGTTCGACGCCGCGTTGAAGTTGGGCGAGACGTGCGCGCTGCGCTGCGGGTACCCCGCTGGCAGGACGAGCATGGGTACGGACTCACTGTACGCCTGCGCGACGCCGCCGTAGGCGTTCTCGGTGCCGGGTCCGTGCTGCATCGTGAACACGCCGATGGAATCGCCGGAGGTCAGACGACTGACGGCATCCGCCATGTGCAGGCCGGTCCGCTCCTGGCGCACGATGATCGTTCGGATGTCGGCCTCAGCCGCGGCTTCGATGATCGGATTCACCGGATAGGCGAAGAGATCGGTCACGCCCTCCCGCTTGAGGATCTCGGCAATGGCCTGAGCGACGTTCACAGCGGACTCCTTGGCTCTGAGGCCGGCGGAGCCGGCCTCTCTTGTCCTCTCTGGAGGACGTTTTTCGTGCGAGAGAGCCGCCAGTGTAAGCGATCGAAGGCGCCGTCGGCGGCCGGCTGTTAATCCCTCGTAGGGCCCGCCGTTGTTAGGGTAGGAGGATTGAGGTGCAACCACTTATGCAGCCCAAAATGCCAGAACAAGGCGGCTCACCAACGCCCGGCCCCAGCTCGGCCGGCCACCACGACGCCGCGGCAGAACTGCCGCAAGACGTCATCGAACTGTTCGAACAGCACCGGCGGCGTATTCTGCGCGCTGCCTATCGCGTCACCGGCAACATGCCGGACGCCGAGGACGTGCTGCAGACCATTTTTCTCAGGCTGCTCAAGCGGGATGAACCGGCACAGCTCGGCTCTGGCGCAGGCAGCTACCTACACCGTGCCGCGGTCAACGCCGGCCTCGATCTGCTGCGCGCCAAAGGGCGGCGCAGCGCCGTACCGATCGAGGCTGACGGCGAGCCGATGGCCATCGAGAGCGACCGAACGACGCGCGCCGATCAGCGCGTCGCGAGTCACGAGCTGAGAGACGGACTGCGCAGCGCCGTCTCCGAGCTCAGTCCGCGCTCGGCAGAGATCTTCAGCCTGCGCTACTTCGAAGAGCTCGGAAACACCGAGATTGCCAACATGCTCGGCACCTCGCGCTCTTCGGTCGCAGTGACACTCCATCGGGCGAGAGCCCAGGTGAAAGAAGCCATGGCAGACGTGGCAGGAGCAGCATCATGAAGCAAGAACCCAATGACGTTCTCCTCGACGAGGCTCTGGAAGCCGTGCGCCGGGACGAGCCCTCGGCGGAGGCGCTCGACGCGGCCAGCGCCCGAGTCCTCGAACGCCTGAAGGCCGCTGCAGCGGTCGGTACCGCCGCAGAGACGGCGTCGGCTCAAGCCGAGCTCGCGAAGATGGACACCTGCGAAGAGATTCAGGCGCAGCTGCCAGCCTACGTGGCCGGGACTCTGCCGGAAGCCCGCGCGATGCTCATCGAAGACCAGGTGAAGAACTGCCTGTCTTGCCGCCGTGCACTGAAGGCGATCCGCGAGGGCCGCCCGATGGATGCGCCGGCGCCGCTCGAGGTGCCGGAAGACCGCACATGGTGGCGGATCGGTGCCGTCGCCGCCGGCCTGCTCGGCCTGCTCTTCGGCGGCTGGCTCTTCTCTGGTGGCGCATGGCCCGGAGCGCAGAGCGACCTCTTCGAGGTCCAGTCGATCGAAGGTCAGCTCTTCCACATGTCCGATGCCGGCCAGGTTCGCCTGCAGCCGGGCGACTGGATCGACGGCAGAGAAGAAGTTCGCACCGCCAAGGGCAGCCGCGCGATCGTCCGCTTGGCCGACCAGTCCCTGGTCGAGATCAACGAGCGCACTTCGTTCGAGGTCACGCGCCGGCGCACCGGCCATCAGATCCGCGTTCGCCGCGGCGACATCATCGTCGAAGCGTCCGAGCAGGGCTCGGGTTCGCTGGGCGTCTCCACCGAGGAGTGCCTCGTCTCCGTCAAGGGAACGATCTTCTCGGTGAGCCACGGCGCCAAGGGTTCGCGCGTGTCGGTCATCGAGGGTGAGGTCGAGGTCAACCACGGCCGCGCCAATACGGCGCTGCTGCCCGGCGACCAGCTGGCGACGCGGGCACAGCTCGCTTCGCTGCCGTTCGAGTCCGAGCTCTCCTGGAGCCAGAACGCGGACGAGTACCTGGCGATGCTCGAGGAGTTCCGCGAGCTGCGTCAAGGTCTGAACCAGCTGATGGCTGCGACGACGACGCGCTACTCGAGCTCCCTGCTCGATCTCGTGCCGGCCGACACCTCGGTCTACGTGGCTCTGCCCAACCCGACCGCGACCTTCGCCGACGCCTACGCTCTCCTGCGCGAGCGCGTTGCCGCCAACCCGACTTACTACGCCTGGATGCAGGAGCTCGACGCTTCGGGCATCGGCTCTTCGCTCGATGAGCTGGTCTCGCACGTTCGCGAGCTCAGCGAGTACCTGGGCGACGAGACGGTCGTGGCGATGGCGCCTGCGGTCGACGACTTCGGTCTGCCGGTCGTGCTGTCGGAGGTCTCGGATCCGCTCGGCTTCCGCGCGGCTCTCGAGGACAAGTTCGAACGGCTTCTGGAAGAAGCTCAGATCGACGGCGATGACGTGCCCACCCTCGCCTTCGTCGACGACCCCTCGACTTCGGTCGGAACCGACGGTGACCTCTACGTCTGGGTCGGACCCGACGTCATGGTGGCGACGCCGTCGCTGGCCGCGCTGCGGCAGGTTTACGCTGCGACGACCGGCGGCAACCCCTTCGTCGGCTCGGGCTTCCACAGCGCTCTGCGCGAGGGCTATACCGACGGCGCCCAGTTCGTCGCCGGCATCGACTTCGCGATCATCTGGGACGAGATCACCGGCAACGCCGAGTCCGAAGAGGCCATGGCGCTCGCCATGACCGGCTTCAGCAGCGCGCGCTACCTGATCGTCGACCGTCAGCAGGACGAGCAGCGGGCTCATACGGCCGCGACTCTGAGCTTCGACGGCTCACGTCAGGGCATGGCCTCGTGGCTCGCCAGCCCGGCCCCGGTGGCGTCGCTCGACTTCTTCTCGCCGGACACCACCTTCGTCGGCGCGGGTCTGTCCCGCGACCCGGCGGAGCTCTTCGACGAGGTCTTCGGTCTGCTGCTGGCGACCAACGAGGACGCGCGCTCGACGCTCGATCAGATCGAGGCCGAGACCGGGATCGCCGTGCGCGACGATCTCCTCGCATCGCTCGGTGGCGAGGTGGCTTTCGGCGTCGACGGTCCCGCTCTGCCGACGCCGTCCTGGAAGATCGCGCTTGAGGTCTACGACGAGGGCACGCTCCAGTACGTCATCGAGACGATGGTGCAGCGCGCCAACGACAAGATGCTCGAAGAGGGAATCCAGTCGAGCGTGGCTCTGACGAGCAACGATGTCGACGGCGTCACCTACTACCAGGTGAACGGAGAGGTCGACGGCATCGGCGAGCTGGGTCTCGGAGCCGAGGTCCACTACGTCTACGACGGCGGCTACCTGATCGCGGCTCCGAGCCGAGCGCTTCTCGATCGAGCACTGACGATCCGCGACTCCGGAGTCACCGTGGTCACCGCGCCCGAGTTCCGTGAGCTCCTGCCGACCGACGGTTACATCGACTTCTCCGCCGTGGCCTTCAACCGCATCGGTGAGATGGTCGCCGGAGTCCTGGACCGCGTGCCGATGCCGGAAGGCCTCACGCCGGAGCAGGAAGATCAGGCACAGGCGCTGATCTCGGAGATGACCGAGGACGCCGGTCCGTCGCTCTACCTCGTCTACGGCGAGGACGACCGGATCCGCGTCGTGTCGAACAGCCCGAGCCTGACTCCCTTCGAGGGCCTCGGTTCGATGTTCGGTCTCGGCGCGATGTTCGCCGGATCGCTCGACGCCCCGGATGCGGGCGCGGCGAGCACCAGCGCCAACATCTGATCGCCTCTTAGCGCAACGTCGCCCAGGCAGGTTCTTCGGAGCCTTGCCTGGGCTTCGTCGTGTCTGGAAAAGCGGTGCGTGCGGGATCGCGAAATCGCCCGAAATCATTGCAACAACGGGAGCTTGCGAGCCGTAGTGCTCACAACGATGAGCGAATCGGGAGAGAATGAACGGCGCATCGTCACGTCAGTCCATCGACAGATCCAGGGGGAGACTCTTGAGCATTCCTGAGACCCAGCAGGACACACGGAATCCGGTCCTCGAACCATCGCGAGAAATGCCGGCAGTTCCGTCGGGTGAGGCGGTCGTTCAACTCGACGGACTCGGTGTGCGGTTCGGCCGCAACCAGGTCCTCGACGATCTGCGCGGCGATCTGGGAGGTCGGTGTATCGGTCTGCTGGGTCCGAATGGTGCCGGCAAGACGACGCTGATCCACACCTTCCTCGGCTTCGTGCAGCCGACGCAAGGGACGGCGAGGATCTTCGGCAACGACATCAGGACCGACGGCAAGCAGATTCGCCGCCTCGTCGGCTACATGCCAGAGCGCGACGCGTTCATCGCCGGCATGACCGGCGTCGCCTTCGTACGCTTCATGGCGGAGCTCAACGGACTGCCGCCCCGGCAGGCGCTCGAGCGCGCGCATGAGGTCTTTTTCTACGTCGGCCTCGGCGAGGCTCGGTACCGCAAAGTCGAGTCGTACTCGCTGGGCATGAAGCAGCTGGTCAAGCTGGCTCAGGCAATCGTGCACGGGCCGAAGCTGCTCTTCCTCGACGAGCCGACCAACGGTCTCGACCCGCCGGCCCGCGTGCGCATGCTGCGCCTCATTCGAGAGGTCCGCGACAGCGGCCTGGCCAAGATCTTCATCTCCTCGCACCTGCTGCGAGACGTCGAAGAGTGCTGCGAAGAAGTTCTCGTGCTCAAAGACGGCCGGATCGCCACCTACTGCAATCTCGAAGAAGAGCGTCGCGCCAACCGCAAGTTTCTCGAGATCGAGACGCAGGGCGACGCCGCCGATCATCAAGCCGAGTTCTCGGAGGAGCTGCGCAATCGGGGCTGTGAAGTCGCCATCCAGAACCGACGGCGCATGAAGGCAGTGCTGCCCGAGGGCGTCGAGATCCGCAACATCTACGAGATCGCCGCGGCGCGCGACATCCAGATTCGCAAGCTCGACTACAAGCGGGATTCTCTGGAGGACATCTTCTTGAAGGCCATGGAGGGAGACGACTGATGGCTGTTTACGAACGCGCCTATCGGGGCTACGACGGCCCTCAGGCTCAGCCGTGGTCGCGCTTCGCCGTGATCTCGCGGTACGCCCTGCGTGACGTCTTTCGCTCGCGTTTCTTCCTCGCCTTCTTCGTCGCCTGCCTGGTCTGGCCGCTGGCGTGCGCCGTCGTGATCTACCTGCACTACAACCTGGAGGCGCTGTCGATCCTCGATCTCTCGGCTCTCGAGCTGATCAAGATCGACACCACCTTCTTCCGGATGGCGTACCTGATCCCGCAGAGTCTCCTGGCCTTCCTGATGGTCCTCATCGTGGGCCCGGCACTGGTCTCTCCGGATCTGCGCAACAACGCCCTGCCGCTGATCCTGTCCAGACCGCTCAACAAGACCGACTACGTCGTCGGCAAGTTTCTGGTGCTGGCTCTGCTGACGTCGTCGATCACCTGGATACCCGGGCTCAGCCTCTTCGCTCTGCAGAGCTTTCTCGCAGGCTTCTCCTGGATGACGGAGCACCTGCGACTCGCCTTCGCGCTCTTCGTCGGCAGCTGGGTCTGGATCGTGGCGCTCTCCACGTTCGCTCTCGCCGTCTCGGCCTGGGTGAAGTGGAAGCCTTGGGCGCGCATCGTCTTTCTGGGCTTCACGTTCATCATGTCGGCTGTGGGTCAGGTGTTTTCGCTAGTTTTCGAGGTGCCGCTCGGCCGAGTCCTCTCGATTTTCGACGTCGCCGACCGGATCTGGGACAGCCTCTTCGGCGTCGCGCAGTCGTCGATCGATCTGCCGGCACCGCTTGCCTGGGCGGCCATGTTCCTCTTCACGCTGGTGAGCGTCGGCATTCTGTACCGTCGCCTGCGCGCCTTCGAGGTGGTGTCCTGATGAGCGACAGCAAGAACATCGTCCTGCGCAACGTCTCCAAATTCTACGGCGAGGTGCTCGGCGTGAACCGCGTCGACCTGGACATCGAGCCCGGCATCACCAGCCTCGTCGGGCCCAACGGCTCGGGCAAGTCGACGCTGATGAACCTCGTCTCCGGACTGCTGCGCCCGACGCAGGGAACCCTCGAGATCCTCGGCATGACGCCGAGCGACCCCGAGCAGCTCTTTCGCCAGGTCGGCTACTGCACGCAGATCGACAGCTTTCCCAAGGGTTTCACCGGTCGACAGTTCATCCGGGCGTACCTCGAGATCCACGGCTATCCGGGCAAGGCCGCGCGCGAGCTGACGCAGATCGCACTCGAGCGTGTCGGCCTGGTCAGCGCGGCGGACCGCAAGGTCGCCGGCTACAGCAAGGGCATGCGCCAGCGGATCAAGCTGGCGCAGGCGATCGCTCACCAGCCACAGGTGATGGTGCTCGACGAGCCGCTGAACGGCCTCGACCCGATGGCCCGCGCCGAGGTTCTCGGGCTCTTTCGCGAGCTCGCCGAGGACGGCCTCCACGTGCTGATCTCGAGCCACATCCTGCACGAGGTCGACATGCTCTCGGACCGCGTCATCCTGATCTCCAACGGCTACATCGTCGCCGAAGGCGAGATTCAGGGAGTGCGCAGCGAAGTCAAAGAGCAGCCGCTCCAGATCTACGTGCGCTGCGACGAGCCGGGGCGACTCGCGTCGGCGATCTTCTCGCGGGACTCGGTCACCGAGGTGCAGATCCATGAAGACGGCGGGGGTCTGCATCTGCGGACCAAGAACGCCGACGGCTTCTACAAGCTGATGAACCAGCTCGTCGTCGAGGAGGGCCTGGACGTCGAAGCGGTCGGCCCCGCCGACGACAACGTGCAGGCCGTCTATCAGTACCTCGTTGGTGACGAAGGAGCTTCGGTATGAACGTCGCAGAAGTCCCCAGCTCGAGACAGGTCGATCGGCCGCAGCTGCCGGGCGGTCGCGCCCTCTGGATTCGCCAGGTGCTCGCGCTCATCCGACTCGAGCTGCGCAAGAATCTCTTCGGCCGCTACTCTCTGGCCGTCTACTTCCTCGCTCTGCTGCCGGTGGGCGTACTGACCTTCATGCTCATGATCGCGAGCATGTTCGAGGAGGACGCCCTCTTCGAGAGCGTGACGCAGGGACGCATGGCCTTCGCCATGTTCTTCCAGACGTTCGTTCTGAGAGCCGTCATCTTCTTCGGCTGCATCGGCATCTTCACCAACCTCTTTCGCGGCGAGGTTCTCGATCGCAGTCTGCACTTCTACATGCTGTCGCCGGTACGCCGCCAGGTGCTGACGACGGGCAAGTTCCTCGCCGGCCTGCTGCTCGTCAGCGGCCTCTTTGCCACGTCTGTCGGCGTCTCGTACCTTCTCGTTCACGTGCCCTTCGGGACGACGATGGCGATCGAGCATCTGTTCAGCACGACCGGGATCTCACAACTGACCTCGTACCTGCTGGTGACGGTGCTCGCCTGCCTCGGCTACGGCTCTGTCTTCCTCATCGTCGGCATCCTCTTTCGCAATCCGATCGTGCCGGCGGCGGTCGTGCTCGGCTGGGAGATCATCAACTTTCTCCTGCCGCCGATGCTCAAGAAGCTCAGCGTCATTCACTACCTCAAGGGGCTCTTTCCGGTGACCATCTCCGAGGGACCGTTCGCGGTGGTCGCCGACCCGCCGCCGATGATCGTCTCGATCTTCGGCCTGATGCTCTTCTCGGCGTTCGCCCTGGTGATCGCCAATCTGGTGGTGCGTCGCATGGAGATTCGCTACAGCGACGATTGAACGGGGATCGCGGTACCGCTGAGCGTCGGCGTAGACTGTCGGCATGCGCTGGACGCCGACCCACTCGTACTTCGCCTTCGCCGCGCTCTTCTTCCTCGCGGCGGGCGTCTCCGTCATCGTCGAGAAGCTCGGCATGCCGATGGTCTTCGCTTTCTCGACCCTCTGTTCCGTCTTTCTGGTCTTCGGAGCGCTGGAGTCAAAGGGCTCCGACTCGGAGACGTCGGAGTAGGCCGTGGCCAACCTGACGCTCATTGATCGCCTGCAGGCGGCGGCGGCTCGCTCTCTCGACATAGGCCTGCGCCAGAAAGGGACGCTCGAGAAGCTGCTCGGAGTCGCCGAGGAGTCCTTGCGCGAGCGACCGGAGAGGGACTCAGGCGACGAACCAGCGGCGAACGACGCCCCGAACGAGTCGTCCGAGCGCTAGTCGCCGCTCACTCGCCGTCGGCCAGCGCATAGAGCAGGTCGACGTAGCTCTTTTCGATGTCGGCGAGCCCGGCGACGCCCGTGCTCTCGTTCGGCTCGACGAGCATGTACTCGTTGGGCGCGTGCGCTCCCGAGCCGTGTCCGAGACCGTTGAAGACGAGCGGCAGGCCGAGGCGTTCGGTGAACTGGTAGAAGGGCGCACTGCCGGCGAGGCGGGGCCAGACCTCGCTGGTGCGGCCCCACTTGTTGAAGACGCTGATCGCCGCCTGAACGATCGGAGCTTCGACGGACGTCTGAGCCGCGGGGTAGCCGGAGAGCTTGCGCAGCTCGATGTCTTCGTAGCCCTGCGCGTCGAGATGCGCCCGGATCTTGGCGAGCGCCTCGTCGGGATCGACGGTCGGGGGCAGCCGCGAGTCCATCTTTGCGGTCGCCCTGTGCGGCAGGATCGTCTTGACGCCCTCCTCGATGTAGCCGCCCCAGATGCCGTCGACGTTGAGCGTCACGTCGTAGAGCTGGCGCAGGATCGCGTCGCGTCCGTCGAGGTCGTCGATGAAGCGCTCGACGCCGAAGAGCCGCTGCATGCCGCTGGGATCGTAGCTTTCAGCAACGAAGTTGATGAGCCGCTGCTCCTCGGGCGTCGGTGCCCTGACGTCGTCGTAGTAGCCGGGGATGGTGATGGTGTTGGTGTCGGTCGACGTCATGCTGGCGATCGCTTCGGTCAGCCGCAGCACCGGCGAGTCGACGACGGCGCGAAAGGAACCGTGAATCTCCGATCTCCGCGGGCCTCCCCAGGCGCCGCCGCGGGCCTCCATCTCGAAGTAGAGAATGCCCTTCACGCCGAGACTCATGCTGATGTCGCCGCCGCCGGGGCTCTGAGAGTTGAAGGGGAAGAAGGCGCCGTCGGCGGTCTTCAGCCGCTCTTCGAAGCGGTCCACGAGCTCGGGGTAGTGCGGCGAGCCGAGCTCCTCTTCGCCCTCCGCCAGCACCATCAGGTTTACCGGCAGCGTGCCCTCGACGGCCAGGATCGACTCGATGGCGTTGAGGAGTGCTCGTTCGGGGCCCTTCTGGTTGGTGGCGCCACGAGCGATGAGCGCGCGCCCGAGAGGATGATCGACGACCGCAGCGTCGAAGGGAGGGCTGCGCCAGTCCTCGGCATTGACCGGCTGCACGTCGTACATCATGTACAGCGCCAGCGTCTTCTCCGCGCGCGCGTCGTAGTAGCCCCAGACTCCCGGATGTCCGCTGGTCGGCACGATCTCCGTCTCGCTGAAGCCGAGCCCTTCGAGATCGCTGCGCACCATCTCCGCCATCTCGGCGATACCGACGTTCTGGGCGCTGATCGATGGCTGGCGCAGCCATCGCTGCAGATGCGCCAGGTGCTCTTCCTGGTGCTCGTCGATGTGAGCGTAGACCTCGGGATGTTTGCCGTCGTAGGCAGCGACCTGTCCGGGGTCCCAAGACTCCGTCTCGGTGAAGGTGAAAGACGGGTAGTTGTCGCTTTCGAGTTTTGTGTCGGCCACGCTCGGCGCGCAGGCCGCGGCCACCAGCAGCGCGACTCCGACGGCAATCCACGTTCGGTTCTGCATGTCGAGGCTCCGTAGATGGAGGAGTGGACGTGGAGATTCTCGCACGGAGGCGGCTAGTTGCCTTCGACGACCACTTCGGTTGCAGCCGCGGTTCGACCGTTGATCTGAACCTCGATGCGATGAGTGCCAGGGTAGTGGCGTCGCGTGCTGACCTGGCGGAAGGAGTGCTTCTTCTGGAGCGAGAGCGAGGCTCCCGGTGTCAGCTCGATCTGCTTCCACTTGAACACCTTCGGGCGGGCCGATCCGTCGGCCTTGACGAAGTGCACCGCGTAGTCGACGAGAAGCGGTTGCGCCCTCTTCGCGCGGCTCTTCACCTCCAGGTGGAGAGCAATGGACTCACCGATCGCGACGGTCTCAGGCCTCGCGGAGAGGCTGGCGGAGACCTTCACCGGGCCATAGCCGAGGATCTCGAGCGCCCTCGCGTCCCCCTTCTTCACCAGGCTGCGCAGTGCGTGCCGAACGACCCATCGCTGCTCGTCGGTGCCGGACTGCCACCAGTCGTGCGTCAGCTCGAGGGCGAGCTCGGGCGCGTGCCGGGCCAGGTCGTTGACGTGATTGGCCACCGAGCGTCGGACATAGAGTGACTCGTCGCTCACCAGCCGCCGGAGCAGAGGCAGCGTCGGACTCGGGTCATCGATCAGGAAGCCGAGCCGTCGGCCCCAAGGCAGGTAGGGGCGCGAGCCTTCGCTACAGAGACGTCGTACGTGCGGACTCGGGTCGCGGCTCCACTCGTCGAGCACCGCGAAGGTGCGCTCGGGCTCGCGCAGCAGAAAGGGGCGGATCGCGAACTCCGCCGAGAAGCGCTGCGTCAGCTGATGCAGAGCCTGCATTGAGGTGTCGAAGTCGTTCGGATCGTCGCCGTAGAGCTCGAAGAAAGTGCAGTAGGGCCAATAGAGAAACTGGCTCGTGAGCTCGTCGGTCGATGGCAGCGGCGGCGGCAGCGAGCCGACGATGTGGTCGGCGGCGGCGGAGAAGCGCTCGTCGAGGGCCTTCCGCAGCGCTGCCGCGACATGGAGCACGCGATCTTTGAGCTCTTTCTCTTCCAGGCCTCGCGCTGCCGCGCGCACGAACCGCTGGCGAGGAAAGGGACGATGCGCTTCGAGCTCTCGTCCGAGTCTCCGGACGGCGGTGCGCGAGATGAGCTCTTTCAGGGGTTCGGCCATCTCTCGACCTTTGCACACCGACGGCCCGAGGGCGGCTGGTACGCTTCGGCCGATTTCCCTCACAGCGCACGACCAGGAGGCCCTCGTCATGACCTTCAAGACTCGATTCCCTGCCGCGACTCTGCGCGGTCTCACTCTCTTCGTCGTTTCGGCGGTCGCTTTCGCTGCTCTGGCGGCACAACCCGCGCTGGGCGCCGGTCCCGCGGCCAAGGTCAGCGACCTCTCCTGGATGACCGGTTCGTACGAAGGCTCGATGCCGACCGGCACGCTCGAAGAGAACTGGTCCGAGGCCAAAGCCGGGTCGATCGCCGCTCTCGTCCGCTCCACGGATGGAAAGGAGGCGACGACGATGATCGAGCTGATCACGATCGAAGAGTCCGACGGTTCTCTCGTCCTGCGACTGCAGCAGTGGAACCCTGGCTGGGTCGCTCGTTCGGAAGGGCCTCAGGTCATGAACCTGCTCTCCTCCGAGCCCAACAAGGTCCTGTTCGAGGCGACCGGCGAAGGCCCTCTGCAGAAGCTGGGCTACTCGCTCGCCGGTGACACCTTCACCATCTCGATCACGACGGCACAGGGCTCCTTCGACATTCCGCTCCAGAAGAAGTGACGCGCGCCGCACTCGTCTTCGCCGTCCTCTGCGCAGCACTGACTGCATCGGCGGGCGCACAGCCTCTGCGCGCCGGCGCAGCGAGAGTCGAGATCACCCCGCCCTTGGGCGGTGCGATGTACGGCTACGGTGCGCGCCAGGGAGTCTCGGCAGGAGTGCACGACCCGCTCTACGCTCGCGCCGTCGTGCTCTCGGCCGG
>JBCCLJ010000122.1:0-20970 GCA_039026915.1 Acidobacteriota bacterium | reverse complement strand
GGGCCGGGAGTCGCCGCCAGCGGCGTGACGCAGTCCTTCGCCTTCGCGACCGACATCGCGCCGACCGTGCTCGAGCTGTGCGGTGCGGCGACGACGACTCCCGAAGGCAAGGCTCCGATCGTCGGCCGCTCGCTCCTCCCGATTCTCCTCGATGCCTCGGCGCACGCTCATCCGGCGGGCGAGGCGGTCGCCTTCGAGACGGCGGGACACGCCGCTGTCTTCAAGGATGACCACAAGTTGGTGCGCGTCGGCGCGCCCGCGGGAGACCGCGAATGGCAGCTCTACGATCTCGCGGCCGACCCCGGCGAGACGCTGGACCTCTCGGCCTCCCAACCCGAGAGAGCTGCAGAACTCCTGGCGGACTACGAACGCTTTGCTGAAGAGGTCGGCGTGCTCGCGATGCCTCCCTTCTACACACCCCAGCGCCAGCTGATGGTCACCTATCTCGCTGGCCGTGGCCGCTGGATCATCGCGATGAGCGTCGCCCTGGTCCTCGCTTTCGCTGTTCTCGTCGTTCTCGGAGCTCGTCGCTTTCAGCGTCGAAAGCTCGCCTGACGCTCTCTTCACTCTCACGAGGCTCGTATGAAACGTCTTCGCTCCGCTCTCGCGTCGCTCGCCATCGTTGCGACGGTCGCCGCTCCGCTTTCCGCACAGCTCGGTGCCCCGCCGCTCGAGGTGTTCGAGCCCGATGCCCTCAGAGTCTTCGTCTGCGGTTCGGCGTCGCCGCTCGGCAACGTTCCGGACCGCGCTCAGGCCTGTCTCGCGGTGATCGCAGGACCGCAGATGTTCCTGGTCGACATCGGTGCCGGCGGCGCTCGCAACCTCGGTCGCTCGCGTCTCCCGATGAACCGCCTGTCGGCGGTGCTGATCACGCACTACCACTCGGATCACATCGCCGATCTGCCCGGTGTGAACCTGAACTCCTGGGTCGCCGGACGCTTAGGGCCGCTCGAGGTGATCGGGCCCGAAGGGGTCGATCGCGTCGTCGCTGGATTCAATGAGGCGTACGCCCTCGATCGCTCGTACAGGACCGCACATCACGGCGAGGAGCTGCTGCCCGCGGCGGTCGGGCCGATGACCGCCCGAACCATCAACGAGGGCGTCATTCACGAGGAGGGCGGCCTCAAGATCACCGCCTTCGAGGTCGAGCACCCGCCGATCAAACCTGCTTACGGCTACCGTTTCGACTACCTCGGTCGCTCGGTCGTCATCAGCGGCGACACCATCCCGACCGCGTCTCTCGAGAAGGCCTCCAACGGTGTCGATCTGCTGCTTCACGATGCGATGTCCCTGCGCGTCACTCGACAGATCGGTCGCATGCTGGGAGCAGCGGGCAATCGACGGCTGAGCCAGATCGTCGAGGACGTGCAGGACTACCACGCGACGACGACGGATCTGGTGGAGCTCGCCGACCGCGCCGAGGTTGGCACGCTCGCCTTTTACCACCTCGTACCCGCTCCGCCGACCGAAGGCATGCTCCAACAATTCATGGACGGCATGCCGGAAGACGTCATCGTCGTCCGAGACGGGCTTCTCTTCGAGCTCGCCGGAGACGCAGACACCACCACGCAGCGCACTCTCTTCTGACCCGTCATCTCCAACGAGGAACGACCCCATGGAAACACTTCGCACTCCCGACGAGCGCTTCGCCGGCCTTCCCGACTTCCCTTACGAACCCCAGTACACGAACATCCCCGACGGCGAGGGCGGTTCGCTGCGCGTGCACCACGTCGATGCCGGCGCTGCGGACGCACCGATCGTGCTGTGCATGCACGGCCAACCGACCTGGTCGTACCTCTACCGCAAGATGATTCCGCTCCTCAACGAGCGCGGGCTGCGGGTCCTGGCACCCGATCTCGTCGGTTTCGGACGCTCCGACAAGCCGACGCGGCGCGAGGACTTCAGCTACAACCGCCAGGTCGAGTGGATGACGAGCTGGCTGACAGAGAACGACGTGCGCGGAGCGACGTTCCTCGGTCAGGACTGGGGTGGCCTCATCGGACTCCGACTCGTTGCGGAGAACCCGGAACGGTTCGACCGCGTCGTGGCCGCCAACACCGGTCTGCCGGTGCCGCTCGAGATGTCGGAGGAGAAGGCTCGGGAGATCAAGGAGTTCCTGTCGCCGGAGACGCCGACGCCGTCGATGGAGGAGATGATGGCAGCGGTGCAGTCCATCGATCCGGACGGACGCGAGCGCAAGTTCGCGTACTGGCAGAAGTGGACCTGGGAGACCGAAGACGTGCCGGTCGGCATGGTGCTCGCCGCCAGCGTCATGGCTGCCGGTGCTTCGCTGACTCCCGAAGAGATCGCGGCTTATGAGGCGCCCTTCCCCGAAGCGTCGTTCAAGATGGCCGCGCGGGCGATGCCGCGGCAGGTGCCGACGCTGCCGGACGATCCAAGCCTCGAGAAGCAGGTCGCGGCGTGGAAGGCTTTCAGTGAGTTCGAGAAGCCCTTCCTCTGCGCCTTCACCGACGACGACCCGGTGACCGGCGGCGCAGATGCGCCCTTCCGTGAACGCGTTCCGGGGGCGCAGGGCCAGCCGCACACGACGATCGAAGGCGGAGGCCACTTTCTTCAGGAGACGCGCGCCGCCGAGCTCTCGAAGATCGTCGCGGACTTCGTTGACGCGACGCGGAGCTGACGTTGCAGCGGCGAGCGTGGCTTCGCGTCGGGCTGGGGCTCGTTGGAGTCATGGGACTGGGGTTCGCCTCGTTCGCCGCCCTGCTCTTCCTGTATCCGAGGCCGGAGGACACGACTGCGCCGTCGGTCTTCTCCGGAGACGGCGCGGCGCTCGACTACTGCAGCCTGCCCGAGCTCGACGGCAGCGGTCTGCGCGCGGACGACATCCCCAAGGCCTTCACACCTGGGTGCGGTTGGGAGACCTGGCCGATGCCCGTGCTCGACGACTGCACCGAGCCGCTCGCCGAAGGTGTTCAGGATCTGAGGGGGCTCTGGGCTGGCATGGCCGGAGACCGCTTCCACGTCGAGCGCATCGAGCAGTGCGGTAACCGCACCGTCGTCACGACGGCGGGAATCATCCACGACTTCGTCACCGACGGCTCGTTGGCGAACGGCTCTCGCGACGTCGAGCCGCCGAGATGCATGAACACCTGGGTCGCCATCGAGTGGCGCGACGAAGTACTGGCCTTTCGTCCGTTCGGGCTGCCGTTCGTCGTGGTCACCCGCGAACTCCGGGACGATCAGCTCGTCTGGAACTATCCGCGGATGGGTGAAGCCGTGCTCGACCGCCTGTGCTTCGTGCCCGACGAGGCCCAAAGTTCCTCCTTTGGGCGGGGCTCCAGCTGAAAGAGCTCACGGCGTCGCGAGATCGGAGAGGGCGCGCTGCAGGAAACCCTCGGTGGCCTTGCGGCGCTTCGCCTCCTCGTCGGGGGCCAGACCCCAGTGCTTCATCGTGGCGAGAGCGGAGGCGGAGACGTAGATCTCCCAAAGCGGCAAGTCGCTCACGTCAAGGTCACTGCCGCTGAGGTATCGACGCGTGAACAGCTCCATGGCCCGTTCGTCGTACTGACAGAGGAGCTCGACCCGAGCTGCCGCCAGATCGGCGAGGGGGTCGCCGAGGGCGGCGTCCTCCCAATCGACGACCGCTGCGAGACGGTCCTCGTGCCAGAGCACGTTGCCTGGCCAGAAGTCTCCGTGAAGCAGCCGCGGCGGATTCGCCGGAGCGTCTCCGGGCGAGTTCTCGACGACCTCGCGAACGAGGCGAGCGGCATCGGGGTCCGGCAGGTACTGGAAGACCTCGGTTCGCGGATCCTCCAAGAGCGGTAGGTCTTGATCTTCGCCGTCCAGCTCGTGCAGCTGCCGAAGGAACTCGGCCATCTGCTCGAGCGCGCTCTCGAGAACCTCGTCGCGCACGGTCGAGCTCCCCGGCACCAGCTCCATGGCGTAGCAGGGAGCCGGAAGAATGGCACCCGTGACATCGAGATGCAGAATTCCCGGGACTCTCAGCCCCTTGCGGTGCAGCGTGCGGAGGAGGCTGAACTCCTTGGCCGAGACGGACGCCTCGCCGCCCTTCCACTCATTGTCGCGCTGCATGCGCACGACGATCTCTTGCGCTCCCTGCGGCGTCTCGAGTACCAGGCGGCGCATCTCTGCCGAGACACCGCCTGCGAGTGCATGGGCCGACACCAGTCGGCTGCCGTCGAGGTTCGCAGCGACCCAACGGGCATAGTCGTCGAACGAAGGGGCAGAGGTATTCATCAGCCAGAACCTGTTTCGGAATGATTCCGAATTGAAATTCGGTTATAGTCGCGCCATGGAGACCCAGCAATGAGTACGACCGAAGCCCTGAGTTCGAACCCCGCCGCGACCGAGCCGCCAGCCCAACGAAGAGTACCCCGTTGGATCGCCGTCTTCTGGGGCGTCGCGGCGCTACTGATCGCGTTTCTCTCGCTCTACGAGGTGAACGGCGACCCGGGTGTCAGCAACCTCCTGCGCTTTCTGCTCGGCAACCTCACCGTGATCGTCAGCCTCGCCTGGTTCCTGACGACGTCGAGATTCGCGGCGCGCACTCGTTTGACGGTCTTTGCCGTTCTCGCCGGGTGCCTTGCGCTCTTTCTCGCCTTCTATCGGGTCGAGGGCGTGCGTGGCGATCTCGCCTTCTTCAACTTCAGCTCTCGCTGGGGCGCGCCCGCCTGGGACGCGCTCGATGCGCCGGCCACTTCGGCGAGAACCGTCGATCTCGAGCGGCAGACCCCCTACGACTTCACGGGTTTCCAGGGCTCGAACCGCGACGGCCTCGTGACGGGAGTTCGGCTCGCGCACGGGCGCCTCGCCGAGGCGCCAGAGACCCTCTGGCGGCAGCCGATTGGCGGTGGCTGGAGCGGGTTCGCGGTCGTCAACGGCTTCGCCGCGACCGTCGAGCAGAGAGATGCGACTGAGCTGGTCACGCTCTACGACGTCGACACAGGAGCGCTCATCTGGAGTCACGTCCTCGAAGAGGGCGACGCCTTCGCCAGCGTCGTCGCAGGGAAAGGCCCTCGGTCGACACCCGCCATCGCGGACGGCGTCGTCTATGCCGTCTCGGTGTACGGCAAGCTGGTAGCGCTCGACGGGTCCTCGGGATCTCCTCTGTGGGAGCGCGACCTGAGCTCCGATCAGGGCCTGACGCGCGAGCGCGAGAAGCAGCTCTTTGCCTACGGCCGTGCCGGCTCGCCCCTGGTCGTCGGCGATCGGGTCGTCGTACCTTTGGGGGGTGACCCCGCTGGCGGGCCGATCGCCTCCGTCGCCGCCTACTCGCGCGCCGACGGGGAGCTCTACTGGTCCGGCGGCACGCAGCTCTTCAACATGGCGTCACCGCAGTGGCTCGATCTCGGCGGCGTCGAACAGATCGCGATGGTCAACGAGGGAAGCATCAACGGCTACGACATGGAGTCGGGGCGCGAGCTCTGGGGCCTCGAATGGCCCGGTCGAACGAGCGGCGACTCGAGCGTCTCGCAGGCGCGAGCCGTCGGTGACGACCGTCTTTTCGTATCCAAGGGCTACGGCCACGGCGCCGCCCTCTACGAGATGCGTCTCAACCGTGAGGACGGTACGTTCGCGCCTGAGCCGGTCTGGCAGTCGTCTCGTGTTCTGAGGACCAAGTTCACCAACGTCGTCTTTCGCGGCGATCAGATCTACGGACTCTCTGAGGGCGTGCTCGAGTGTGTCGACCTCGCCACCGGCGAGCGCGTCTGGAAGCACGGACGGTACGGCCACGGTCAGATCCTGCTCGTGGACGACGTGCTCGTCGTGCTGACCGAGGAAGGAGAAGTGGTCTTCGTCGAAGCGACTCCGGAGCGGCGAGACAACGTGCTCGGTCGCTTCCAGGCGATCGAGGGTCAGACGTGGAATACCTTTGCGATCGCTGGTGACCGGCTGCTCGTTCGCAACGCGCAGGAGGCCGCTGCGTTTCGTCTGCCGCTCGAAGGCTGAGAGTTCGCTGCGACTCGCGCCAGGTCCGGATCCATCGACGGTCAGAGTGCGTAAGCTCTTCTGACACTCATGGCCTGTGCTGGAGAAGACGCACGATGACTTTCGCTGATGCAACCGCGGTCACCGAGAACGGCGACCACTATCTCTCCGAGATCTACGACGGCTGGGACGTGGCGGGCAACGCCAACGGCGGCTATCTCATGGCCCTCGGTGCACGAGCGATGTCGTCGGCGGCGGGTCGCGACCATCCCGTCGCGCTGAACGCTCACTTCCTGGCGCCCGGCCGTACGGGCCCGGTCACGGTCCATCCCCGGGTCGTGCGAGAGGGAGGACGGTTCACGACCGTCAGCGCTTCGCTCCGGGCGGGCGACCGACACCTGGTCGAGCTTCTGGGCAGCTTTGTCTCGCTGGAGCGCGTCGAGGGGCCGGTGCGCGTCGACGCGACGCCGCCGGAGCTGCCGCCGCCGGAGGACTGTCTGCAGATGACGCCCGAGCGCGGCTCCCCCTCGCTCATGGGCAAGGTCGATCTGCGCCTTCATCCGGAAGACGCCGGCTTCGCCCGCGGCGAACCCACCGGTCGACCGCTCTTTCGCGGCTGGCTGCGTTTCCATGGCGAGGAGGTCGACGCCTTTGGACTGATCCTCGCGGCCGACGTTTTTCCCCCGACCGTCTTCAACGCCAATCTGCCGATCGCCTGGGCGCCGACTCTGGAAATGACGGCGCACGTCCGCGGACAGCCCGAGCCGGGTTGGCTTCGCTGCCGTTTCAGTACGCGCTTCATCACCGGCGGGCTGATGGAGGAAGACGGCGAGATCTGGGACGCCTCGGGTCGGCTCGTCGCTCAGTCGAGACAGTTGGCTCTCGTTCCGCGACCGCGGACGTGAGCCCGTTCCCCTCGCGGGCGTCTAGGATGGAGCGACGACTCCGCCCCGGACAACCGATCCCGCGAAAGGACCGAGCGATGAAACGACTCTGGTGCACCTTCCTGGTGCTCGCCCTGACGACCGCTGCTCTCTCTGCTCAGACACCGACGGTGAAGGCGAAGGCTTCTGCTCCAAAGGCCGCGGACAAGAAGGCCAAGGCACTCGCTCCCTGCGGGCCGAAGGCCGATCTCGGCGGAGACCTCTCGAACAACGTGGCGGACGACTCTCGCTGCTTCGAAATCCGCATCTACAAGGTGAACCAGGAGAAGATCGGCACCAAGGACTTCGTCGGCGACATCGACATGCTCCACCAGCGCTTCCGCGAAGAAGAGGTCGCGATCTTCGAGCGGCTGGGAGCCGAGATTCTCGGTGTCTTTCAGAGTCTCGACGATCCCGACACGCTCGTCTGGATGCTGGCCTACGAGAACCGAGCGCACCGCCAGGAAGTGTGGAAGGCGTTCTCCGCCGACCCGGCTTGGAAGGCCCTTTACGCGAAGTACAAGGTGCCAGTGAAAGCCGAAGTGCACATGCTCAGCGCCACCGACTACTCCAAGCTGAAGTAGCCGCTCAGGGAGCGAAGGGGCCTTCGAGGATCGCGGCGCGGTAGTTGCTCTCGGCCTCGAAGTACTCCGTCTTCACGTCGACGACGAACGAAGCGGCGCTCGCCGTCTGCTGCTCTCTGAGGTTGAGACGCAGCAGATCGCTGGCGCCTTCCTCGACCTGCAGCCGCTCTGCGTCTTCGAGCTCCTGTGCGAGCTCGGCGCTGCGCGCCGCCTGCTCGTAGCGGCGGAAGGCCTGTACCCACTCGGAGTAAAGGTCCTGAACCTCGGCGTTGACGCTGTCGCGAGCGAGCCGCAGGCGCTGCTCCAATCGCTCGAGCTCGGCTCGCCGCTGCCGCAACTCGCCGCGGGCCTCGCGACGCTGGATCGGCAGACCCAGAACGAAGCCGGCCTCCAGCTTGAAGTCGCCCTTGTCGTCCGGGCTACTGACGGCGTCGCCGAGGTCCTGGGACGCCTTCACGGCGAGATCGAGCTCGGGAAGCACCGAGTTGCGAGCGCGCGAGATCTCGAGCGCCTTCGCCTCCACGTCGAGCCGCAGCTGCTCGAGCTCGGGCCTGACCTGACGTGCCCGCGCCAGGTCGGTCGGGAGGTCCACGTCGGGCGTGAGAAGAGGCGGGAAGCCCGACGGGAGTCGGTCGGGGCTGGGGATCAGAGGCAGCCCCTCGCCGTCACGCAGGAAGAGAGACAGGGCGATGGCCGCCTGCTGCAAGCCACGCTCCGTGGCGATCTGGCGTGCCCGTCGTTCGGCGAGGAGGCGCTCGTTGTCGACGACGACGATCTCGGCGATGAGTCCCTCCTCGACCTGCGACTGCAGAGCGTCGGTCCGCGCCTCGGCGAGCAGCACGAAGTCGCGAGCGATCCGGTCCTTCTCGGCCGCAGCAAGCCACTTCCAGTAGGCGAGCGAGGCGATCCGTGAGACGTCGACGCGGCGTTCGACGACGAACGACTCGACTCTCTCTCTTCCGATCTGCGCCTTGCCGAGGTTCGCACGGCGCTTGTCGATCGCACGGTCGCGCAGCAGAGGAACCTTGGCGCCGACGCGAAACTCGCCGTCGCGGTTGGTCTGCAGGTCTCCGTCCCAGTCGGCGAAATCGCCGCGGCCCGAGCGGTAACCGGCTTCGATGTCGGCGCCCAGAGCTCGCAGCGGCTGCAGAATCGAAACGTCACCCTGCGTGTTCTGGTAGAAGCCCTCGGGCAAGTCGAAGAGCGACGCTCCGAGCTGCGTGTCGAAGCCGCCACGAGCCTGCAGAAGAGCGGCCGCCGCGATCTCACGCTCGCTCTCGAGCGCGATGATCGACGGGTAGTGACGATCGACGGACTCGAGCACGTCCTCGATGCGCAGCGGTTCGGGGCCCTCGACCTGCGCGGCGTCGAGCAGCGGTAGCAGGGCGAGGAGCAGGATGCCGAAAGCGGTCATCACTTGCCCCTGGGCGTCGGGCTCTGTTGCGTACTCGGTGGGAAGCCGTTCAGCTGGCGCCAAACTTCGAAGCCCAATCGCACCTCGTCGAGGAGTACCCAGCCGTTGGCGCGCACGCCCTGGCGCAGGTAGCGCCGGCTCGGCCAGTCCGGGTTGTCCGGATCGACGCCAACCAGGATGCGAAAGCGTCCGTTGCCGTCGTCCTGGGCATCGACGAGCAGAACTTCACCGCCGAAGGTGCCCACGGCAACGGACGGCCAGCCGCTGAACTGGACGGCGGGCCAGCCTTCGAACTGCAGGCGCACCTTGCGACCCGGCTCGATCAGGGGAGCGTCGATGCCGCGCGCCCAGAGCTCCACCGCGAGCTCTTCGGTGTCCGGGACGAGATCGATCAACGGATCTCCCTGCTTCAGGAGGTCCGCCTGGGCTGCGGCGCGGATGCGGAAGACGCGGCCGTCGCGCGGCGCGACGACGATTTGGTTGTTCTGGCGACCCTGAGCCGTCAGGGCGTCGTTGCGCTCTTTCTCGGCCGACGCCAGCTTGGCACGCGCGTCTTCTCGCAGGGACTTCGTCGACTCGATCTTCGCCTGCAGGTCGTTGGAGGTCTGGCCGACCTTCGCGTTCTTCGAGCGCTCGTCGTTCAGCGCTTGCTCCACTTGGGCGCGCGCGCCTTCGAGGTCGGCCTGCGCGGAGAGATAGGCCGCTTCTGCCGTCTGGAAGTCGAGCTCCGAGACGACCTTTTTGGCGAAGAGGCGTTCGTGTCGTTCGAAGTCCGCCTTCTTCTGCACGAGCTTCGCTTCCGCAGCCTGCTGCTTCTGCCGCGCCGCCCGCACCTTCTCGGTCGCGACGTTGAGATCGAAGCCGGCGCTCGAGACGGCGAGGGTTCGGCCCTGCTCCAGGTTCGCCAGCTGCTGGTTGTAGAAGGCGAGTTGATCGCGAGCCGCTTCGAGCTTGTCGTTGGCGAAGTCCACCTGTTGTTCGAGGCGCTGGGCGTAGAGCGGATCCTGGTCCGTCATCTCGAGGAGCAGGTCGCCGGCCTTGACGACGGAGCCCTCCTGGACGTGGACCTTCGTCAGGCGGCCGGTCACCGGCGCCGGCAGCGTCTGCATCCGATTCAGCGGATCGAACGCGGTGACGCGGCCGCTGACGGCGATGTTCTGCTGCCAGGGCACGATCGACATCATCAACGGGATGGAGAGCGTCAGCACGGCGAGCACGGCGACCAGAGCGCGGACCGCGCGCGGCGGTCGCACCAGGCTGAGCGCAGGCAGGTTGGAGTGCAGTGTCTGATTCGTGAGTGGCGTCGTCATACGGCAGCGCTCCTTTCCAACTCGGCAACGTGAGAGAAGTCGATGACGCGATCGCAGCGCTTCAGCACTTCGTCGCGATTGCTGACGAGAAGCAGAGTCCACGGGGCCTCACGGTCCGTGAGCAGGTCGAGCATCGAGTCGAGAGAGCGTTCGCTCATTCCGTCGAGGAGGGCGTCGACCATCAGAAGTCGGGGCGCTCCGACGATGCTGCGGGCGATCATGAGGCGGTGGATTTCGCCGTCGGAGAGCGGTACGCCGCTCTGCGTCAGGCGCGTGCGGACGCCTTCGGGCAAGGCCGCGAGGGCGTCGGTCAGGCCGACCTTCTTGAGCGTTTCGTGGAGGTTCTCCGGCGGCACGGAGCGGCCGAGCAGGATGTTGTCGAGTACCGAGCCTTCGAAGACCTCATTCGTCGAGGAGATCAGGGCGACGCGCTCGCGCAGGGCCTCGAGTCGCAGCGATCGTACGTCGACGCCGTCGATCTCGAGCAGGCCGGCCTCGGGCTCGAAGTTCCCATAGAGCATCTCCAGGAGGGTGCTCTTGCCGAAGCCGCTGGGCCCGGTGAAGCCGACACGCTCGCCGGGCGCGATGTCGATGCTGAAGCCGTCGAAATGCTCGCGGCCCGACCTCGAGAAGAAGTCGACGCCCTGCAGGCACAGCTCCGCGCCGCGTCCGCTGCGCTGAGCCGGCATCGACCAGGCGTCGCCCGTGGGTCGTTCCAGCTCGAGGTCGAGCAGGTTGCCGAGCTTGTCGGTCGCCGCCATGAGGTCGTAAAAGGACTCGAAGTGCTTGCCCATCTGCGCGATCGAGCTGACGACGTAGGTGACGATGAGCTCGGAGGCGACGAGCTGACCGAGCGTCAGCTCGCCGCGGATCACGAGCACGCCTCCCAGGCCCAAGAGCGCCACGCTGGCGGCGACCTGCAGGCCGAGCATGCCGATGATCTGGCGAAAGAGCACTCGGTAGTGCGTGCGGCGAGCGTGCACGTAGTTGCGGGCGAGCTCGTCCGAGCGATGCACGACGAAGTCCCGTGCGGCCGGCATCTTGAAGGTCGTCGGAGACCGCGCGATGTCTTCGAGCCAGCTGGCCACCGCGTACTTCGACTTGGACTCTTTGATCGCGCTCTGAATGCCCGTGCGGCCGAGGAGAAAGACGATGCCGATCACGGCGAGGATGATCAGCAGGTCGAAGGCCAGCAGGATCGGGTGGTAGAAGGCGAGCACGATCATGCCGATGACGACGCCGAGAACGACCCCGAGGCCGTCGAGAAGGAGCATCGAGCTCATCTTCTGAACGGTGATGACGTCGAAGAAACGGTTGACCAGCTCCGGGCCGTAGCTCTTGTCGAAGGTCGACTGATGGACCCGAGGCAACCGGTGCGAGAGATCGGAGACCATGCGCACGAAGACGCGGCGCTGGAGAATCTCGACGATCCACGCCTGCAGTGCACTCAACATGGCGGCGAAGCCGAGGCCGACGGCCAGCATCAGAGCGAGGACGAAGACGGGCGCAACGGCGCCGCCGAAGGCGACGAAGTTGACCAGCGCCTGGACGGCGATCGGCGTCGCCAGCAGAAGACCGCCGATGACGATCGAGAAGACGACGACCGCCCACAGATCGCTGCGGTCCGGGCGGAGGATGCCCATGAGCCGAGCCAGGGGCGGCGTCGGCTCGCCTGCCTTCGGCGACTCGGCGGCCGCGACCGGCACGGCGGAGTGAACGTAGAGCCAGTCGACCTCGCCGTTCCCGTCGGCGGGGTACAGGTGCGTCTCGAGCTCCTCGGTCGGCATCCACCGCGGCTCATCGTCCGGATCGAGCAGGGCCAACAGCTTCGAGCCGCGGCGGTCGAGGAGGACGGCCCAGTGCTTTTCGCTACCGAGCGCCTGCGCGACGATCGGGGTTTCCCGGGAAGCGTTCTTCACGGCCTCGTCGAGGCTCGCCTCGAACGGCGTGACGCGCAGGTTGGCGCGCTGCGCAGCCAGCGCGAAGGCTTCGCGTCGGCTGTCGACCTCGCGCTGTGCCGCTTCGACGTGTCGCAAAGCGGTGGCGCGATCGCAGGAGAGCTCGAGCAGCTCGGTGAGCCGCACGAGGAGCAGAACGTCTTTCGACTCGGTTCGATCGGACATCGGTACTTCCCTCAGGTACGAGGTGGGCGATCTGGCTTTGGGTTTCGGGCTTGGAGGTGGCGGTTGGTCTCTTTCTGGTTCTTGGTCCTGGCCCGGGTGGGGAGTCTTCTGGTCCGTTGTCCTTCGGGAGGCAGAATCCGGGTGTCTGGTTGTGTGGCTCGAGCCAGCCAGGGAGCCTGCCGTAGGTGGGGAGGGCCGAGGCGGAGAGGCGATCGAGGCCGAGAGTGCCGAGACTCAGAATCCCAGTGGAGCGGGCGGACGTCGTGCCCTGAAGCGCTGTGAGAGTCGATCGGCGGGGGCATTCTGGACCAGAATGGTCCCCCATTTCAGCTCAAGCAGGCTTTCGTCCCGTCGAGAGCATTGGATTCAGGCAATTTGTGGGTTGGCCGGATAGGTACCGATCGCGGCGCCTTACCTCGACACGATGGTGCGCTCCCACCTCCGGTGTCAGCGCAAGAGGGTGACGAAGAGGTGGGTGGGCGTGACGAGTCGAAGCCGATCGAAGAGCCTCTGTCGAGGGTGCGTGTCCGCCCTCTTCGGGCAGGCCGGGCAGGACCCGCCGCTGGCGGCACGTTGCCGTATCGGCGACACCGCGGCTTTCTGACCGCGTCGCTCAGGCGTCCTGCTGGAAGCGTCCGGCGTTTTCGGCTTCCGAGGCGCCGCCGTCCTCGTGGCCGAAGAAGGCGGGAAAAGGCTTGGGCTTCTGTAAGGCCCTCTGGAGTGCTGGGCGAGCGTCGAGCCGGTCGAGCCAGGCGCCGAGGTGGTGGAGTCCGTCGATCTCGACCTTGGCCCACGGAGAGGACCGCGCCCAGGGATAGGTCGACAGATCGGCGATCGTCAGCTCGTCGCCAACGAGGAACTCGCGACCTTCGAGGCGTCGGTCGAGGACCTCCAGGAGACGCCTGGACTCGTCGACGTAGCGTTGGATGGCGTACGGGACGTCGTGACCGTTGGGAGCGGCGATGCGCTGGAAGAACATCGCCTGGCCCATCATCGGGCCGACGCCCGCCATCTGGAACATGAGCCACTGCAGCGTCTGCGAGCGCTGATTCTCAGACTCGGGCAGGAAGCGGCCGAAGCGCTCGGCGAGGTACCAGAGGATGGCTCCCGACTCGAACACGACGAAGTCGTCCCGCCCACGGTCGACGACCGTCGGGATGCGTCCGTTGGGGTTGAGCTCGAGGTACCAGTCTTCCTTCTGTTCGCGCTTGCCGAAGTCGATCGGTCGGAGCTCGTAGTCCACCTCCGCTTCCTCGAGAAAGAGCAGCGGCTTCCAGCCGTTCATCGTCGAGGCGGTGTAGAGAAGGATGTCGGGCTGGCTCATCGTCGGCCTCCAGTCGTTCGGGCCGAGACTAGTCTGTAGGTTACCTTTGTCAACCAGTATACTGTTAGTAACCTATGAACCGCCGAGTGACGAAGGCCGCAGCACGACGCCCGGAGCCCTGTCTCGAACCGTGCCCGATCGAGCGCGGCATGCGCGTGCTCGGCGGCAAGTGGAAGGGATCGATCCTCTGGCACCTGCAGGACGAGCCGCTGCGGTTCAACGAGCTCGGTCGCCGGCTCGAGGGAGCGAGCCGCAAGGTGCTCAGCGCGAAGTTGCGCGAGCTCGGAGAGCAGGGGCTCGTCGATCGACGGGTCCTCGACACGCGCCCCGTGGGCGTGCAGTACGAGCTGACCGACTTTGGGCGCACCGCTCTCGGCGTGCTCGAGTCGCTCAAAGAGTGGACGGAGTCGAGCGAGCTCTGAGGCGACGGCGTGCCGCCACGATCAGTCGACGATCGACTGGTACACCAGGTTCTTGAACTGCGTGCCGTACTCGAGACCCGTATGCGGCAGGATCTGGATCATGAAGAGACCGATCAGCTCTTCCTCAGGATCGATCCAGAAGCGCGTCCCCGCGGCGCCGCCCCAGCTGTACTCACCGGACGATCCGAGCGCACCCGAGAGCCCGGCCTCGCGCACGACGCGGAACGTCAGTCCGAAGCCGTCGTTCGGGCCGATGAGGCCGCCGACGCGCGGCAGGTCGCCAATGTGATCGCTGGCCATGAGCTCGACGCTCTTGCGGCTCAGCAGTCGTGTGCCGTCGATCTCACCGCCGCCGAGCAGCATCTGGCAGAAGCGTAGGTAGTCGCCGACGGTGGACACGAGCCCCGAGCCGCCGCCGAGCATGGCTGGCTTCGACTTGTAGGAGTCCTGGGCCGGAGCCTGCGAGCGCGCGATGCCTGCATCGGTAGGAGCGTAGAGAGTGGCGAGCCGGTCGTGCTTGCTCGCGTCGACCCAGTGCTGAGTGTCGACCATGCCGAGCGGCCCGAAGATGCGCTCCTGCAGGAACTCGTCGTAGGTCTGTTCCGACATGACCTCCACGAGTGCGGCGAGCACGTCCTGACTGAGGCCGTACTGCCACACGTCACCCGGATGGTTGTGCAGCGGTGCGTTGCCGAGCGCCTTGGCGAGCTCGCCGATCGTCATCTCGCCGCCACGCCGCTGTGCCACCGCCTGCTGGTAGTAGAGATCGCCCTGGGCGTTGCGCGGACCGGCGTAGCTGATGCCGGACGTATGCGTCAGCAGGTCGCGAATCGTGATGTCACGCCGGGCGTCCACCAGACGGTGCCTCGGGGCGCCGGTCTCGGGATGGGCATCGTGCACGACGACCTTCATGTCGCCGAGCTCGGGGATCCAGCGGCTCGCGGGCGCCGACAGCGGCCAGCCCTGCTCCTCGTGCAGCATCATCACCGCGACCCCGGTCACCGCCTTGGTCATCGAGTACATGCGAAAGAGCGCGTCAGTCGTCATCGGCTTCTTCGCTTCACGATCGGCGTGACCCCACGACGAGACGTAGGCGACCTTGCCGCGGCGCGCGACGAGCCCGATGGCGCCAGCGATGTTGCCGGCGTCGACATGGGCCTGCATTGCGGCGTCGATGCGCTGGAGACGCTCGGCGGAGAGGCCGAGCTCGGCGGGTGACGCCGAAGGCAGCGCGCCCGGCGAGGCATCTTTCGCTGCTGCAGCGAAAGCGCTCAGCGGCAGCGCGACGGTGAGAAGGGCGGAGCAGAGAAAGGCGAGGCGTCGGCAGCGCATTCGGATCTCCTCTCGAGGCCGACGTGAGTCGGCAAAGGCGGTTTGTAGGCTCGGAATCATAGCGACTTCGAGGAAGCGCTCCTGCTTGGCGCCCGCGCCGAGGGAAAACGCCGCGGTGATGACCCATCACCTACGTTGAGGACTTTCACTCCCCTCGTCCTAGAGGACGCAGTCCGTGTCCAACCCTGGATCGACCTGCTCTCGTCGGACTACGGTTCGAGCTGACTCACGCTGTGGACAACCCTCGTGCGTGCGCCGTCCAGGGGACCGTGCCATTGTGTCCAGGTGAAAAGGTCGCCAACCATGACGATCTCGCTGAACGCCCGTTGCTGTGGAGGAGAATCGGGAGCTGCCGGCCACAGGATCAAGAGGCGCCAGTTTGCTGGCCCCCGGATACCGTGCTCCACGATGCGCGCTTCGTCGTAGGGCGGACCGTCCCGTCCGCTTGGACATCACCCTCGCGGTAGAGCCCGTCGATGAACTGCACCTCCCGGGTCTCCCCGTGCGCAGTCGTGTAGCGGACTATTCCGGGACCGACGACGGTGACCTCCCAGCGGGCATACGGTGACGATTCGGGCGCCTCGTACTGCCCGGTCTCGGGGTTGAGCCCCAGCGTCCGCAGCTCTGTCCAGACCCCGCGGCCCCAGCCTTCCGCGACCTGCTGAAGCGCGTCGTCACTCTGCGCGGCAAGTGGCATCGCAAGGCCTGAAAGGACAGTGACCATGGCTCCAACGACCTTGAGGCGCCCCGCAAGGCTTCGACCTCGGAGTTTCGTCATGCTTCTCTCCGGCCAGAGGGTTTGAAAACAGTTCCTGTCGAGCGAGTCCGGGCTGGGAGAAGCTCCGCTTGCACCATGGATGATACGGCGGCTCCGCCTCCCGCTGCCACGGCGTTCGTTCATCCCGCTCAGCGAAGTCTTCGCGGTCGAAACCTGACCTACCGCAAAGGCTTCAGAGCCGCGTGACGAATGTGACGTCTTTCTCCACATCATAGCGAGTGGCTTCGAGGCGACGGTCGCTTGCTATCGTCGAAGGCAAACAGACCGTCAAGACCGGGCCAGAGCCTGAAGGGAGAGTCGAGTGACCTACGAGACCCTCGAAATCGATCCGCTGATTCGTCACGTCGGCATGGAGGTGCGCGGCCTCGACCTTTCGCGGCCCCTGAACGAGGCGACGAAGGCCGAGCTGGTCGACGCCTTCAATCGGTGGATGATGCTCGTCGGCGCGCCTCCCGTCGCCTGATCGCGGCCGACGATGCAGGCGGCACGGCTCAGCAGACGGTCTCTACTGGCGGGGTCGCTCGGCTGTTTCTTCGGTGGCCGGGCCTTTGGGCGTGCTCTCGAGGACAATGCTGACTACAGCGAATCGGTGTACGCCGACGCGGTCAGCGCGGACGGCCGGCACGGGTTCATCGTGCGTCTGGCTCGCTACCCGCAGCTGGGACAATCGCGCCTCTGGTGTCACGGCTTTTCGGGCGACGCCGTCTTTGCCTTCACCGACCACGACGCCCCCTGCGGTGAAGCCGTCACTGATCTCGCGTCAGGCCTTGCGAAGTACGGCGGCAGTGCCGACCGACTGCCTGCTCGTCTGGAGCGTGTGGGCGTCCGACTCCGCCCGTCGCGCTGTCGCATCGAAGCGCAGGTGAACGCGCACGGAGCGGCGCACCCCGACCACGGCCCGGGTACCGTATCGATGCACGTCGACGCGACGTTCGTCCCAGGTCACGCACCGGTGAGCTCGCTCGCAGGACGCTCGGAGGTTCTCGGCGCGGTCGAGGGGACCCTCCGTTTGGGAGAGAAGACGCTGCGCCTCCAGGCCCCGGGCCACTTCCACGAGCAGGTCCGAGACACCCCGCGCTGGCAAGCTCCGTTCTGCTACGCCACGATCCGCGGTGCGAACCTCTATTCGGTCGCCATCAAGCTGGAGCAAGGCGCCGTCGGCTTCGTCGTGCGCGACGGCGAGACATCGCGGGTCACGGACTTCGAGATCGAGGCGCCGTCCAGCGAGCGAGCAGGTCGCCGGGCTCTGCTGGTGCTCGAGAGCGGTGAACGCGTGAGCTGCCGGTACCGTGACACGCACGTCTACTCGGTGCCGATCGACGACCTGCGCCGCCGGGGCAGTCTCGTCGTCGGCACGATGAGCGACGTGGCCGTGTCGGGTTGCATCAATGACTATCTGCCGGAGCGGTTGAGCTATCTGAGCTGATGCTGCAGACGAGGAGGAAGGCGTGAGAGTTCAACAGAGAACGACGTGTGCTTCGAAGGAAAACCCTCGGCGAGAGGCGTGCCGGTACCTTCTGCTCTTGCTGTCGCTCCTCAGCTGGGCCGCTCCGGGAGCTGGCGCGGAGCTCGTCTCCGGTGAGCTGCAGAGCGATCTCGTTCCTGCGCCGGTCGAATACTACGCTCTCGTACCGGAGAACGTCGCGACCGGTGATGCCGTGCCGCTCATCCTCAACCTGCACGGAGGCGGTGGCAGTCGCGACGTGCTGAAGCGGCAGCGCCCCTGGTTCGAAGAGATGTGGAACGAGGGCGACCTGCCGCCTGTGGTCATCGTCACGCCGAGCGTGACGCCCCGCTGTTTCTACATGGACTATCGCGACGGTTCGCAGCGTTGGGAGTCTTTCCTTCTCGGTCCCTTTCTCGACCACCTGCGAGAGCGTTTCAACGTCAGGTCCGACCGCCGCGGCACGATGGTCACCGGCATCTCGATGGGCGGCATGGGCGCGCTGCGGTTGGCGTTCAAGCATCCGGACGTCTTCGGTGCCGTCGCCGGTCTCGAGCCGGGGATCTCGCCGATCGGCGACTGGAACGACATCCGCGACAAGCATCGCTTCTGGCGTGGTGATGCGCTCCTCGAGTCGATCTACGGCAAGCCTGTTGATCGGGACTACTGGAACGCCAACAACCCGGCGACCCTCGCGCAGCGCAACGCCGACGCTCTGCGCTCGTCGACTCTCAAGATCTTTCTGGAGGCGGGAGACGCCGACCTGTTCTGGCTCTACGAAGGAGCCGAGTATCTCCATCAAGTCCTCTGGCGCGAGCGCCTGCGTCACGAGTACCGCCTCTACTACGACGCCGAGCACGTCGGCCGCACGCTCAGGCCACGCACTCAGGCCGCCTACCGCTTCCTTGCGGCGACGCTCGTCGATGCGGAGCCCGATCCGGCAGTTACGGCGGCGCGCGGGCGCCTCGACCGACTCAAGCGGCCGCTGACCGAGGCGGACCACTACGGCGTCGACGCCGACCTCGTCACGACTCCGCCGAAAGAAAATCCCTGATGACCGTGAAGAGATACGCTCCAGGTTCCGAGAAGACAGCCGTCCGACCAACGAGGCGCGACACTCTGAGGGGCCTCGCCGGTTGGGTCGCGCTGCCGTCGGTGTCGCTGCCTCCCTTCTTCGAGGAGAGCTCGATGAGTGAACGTCGCTTCGACTGGTTCGACGCCGCCCGCCTCGGCCTGTTCGTCCATTGGGGGCCGTACTCTCTAGCCGGCGTCGAGGCGTCGTGGCCGATCATGGTGCCGGACCTGCGCAAGCTCACGCCGCAGCCGGCCATCGAGGAGACGGACTACGTCGCGCTGGCCGAACGCTTCGATCCGCGAGCCTTCGACGCCGACGAGTGGGTTCGGCGCGCTCAGAGCGCAGGCATGCGCTACATCGTCCTCACGAGCAAGCATCACGACGGCTACTGTCTCTTCGACGCCCCCGGGACGGACTACAAGGTCACTCGTTCTCCCTACGGCGGTGACCTCTGTGCCGAGTTGGCGGAAGCCTGCGACAAAGCGGGGATGCGCCTCGGCTTCTACTTCTCGCCTCCCGACATGCACGACCCGGGCTACCGCGACACGAGCAGGCCGGCGTCCGAGAACTGGACGGGCGAGCCGCAGCGCGCCGAGTGGTCCGGCTTCCTGGACCGCATGGAAGCCCAGCTGCGCAAGTTGATGACGGACTACGGCGACATCGCCGTCCTTTGGTTCGACGGCCTCTTCGATCACGCTCGCTACGATCCGGAGCGCATGGTCGGAGTCGTCCGCGAGCTCGGGCCGAGCACCTTGGTCAACGACCGCCTGGGCCCCGGCGACTACGTGACGCCCGAGCAGTTCTTCCCCAGCGGCATCCCGGTCCAGCGGCAGGGGCCTCCCGCAGACATCACCGAGGAGCAGATCCGCGGCTTCTTCGATCTCCTCCTCAGCGACGCTCCGTCGGAGCAGATCGAGCAGCTTCTGGTGATGGCGCAGCGCTCGCGCTTTCCGACGCAGGCGCTCCCCGCTCCGGAGAGCTTCCAGCGATGGGAAACCTGTCTGACGATGAACCGCACGTGGGCTTACAACCCCACGGACACCGAGTGGAAGTCGGGCGACGAGCTCGTGCGCACGCTCGTCGAGGTCGCGAGTCGAGGCGGCAATCTTCTGCTCAACGTCGGACCGACGCCCGAAGGCACCTTTCCTCCGCAGGCCGTGGAGCGACTCGAGGCGGTCGGCCGTTTCACGGAGACCTTCGGTGAAGCGCTCTTCGAGACGCGGTTCGATCTCGTACAGGGGCAGGACGCCGTGCGCAGTACGGAGCGCGACGGCGTCGTCTATCTCCACCTTCTCGAGTACGAGGGGCCCGAAGTCGTGGTCGAGGGCTTCGACCGCCCCGCTGAGCGCGTGCGTCGACTGAGCGACGGGGCGAACTGCGAGTTCCGCCTCGACGAGGGGCGCCTGAGCGTCGATGTCGGCGCCTCGTCAGAGGGTCAGCAGGTCCTCGCTGTCGAAGCGTAGACGCCTCCGCGAGAGGTCAGAGCCGTGCGACGACCAGAGTAACGTCGTCGTGGGGATCGTCACAGGCGGCGCCGAACGCCGTGATCGCGTCTCGAAGATGCTGGACGAGTCGCTCCGGCGAGCTGTCGGGTGCCGAGGCGATCGTCTCCTGCAGACGGTCGAAGCCGAAGAGCTCGTCGTCCTCATTGCGGCATTCGACCGCGCCGTCGCTGACCAGAACCACGGCGTCGCCCTTCTGCAGCGGCTTCGAGATCTCGGCGTAGCCCGCCTTGGCGCCGAGGCCCAGGCCGAGGGGTGGGCCTTCGGCAACGATCCACTCGACGCTGCCGTCGGTGCGGCGCACGTAGGGTGGAATGCAGCCCGCGTTCGCCACGCGCAGGATCGGATTGACGGTGTTCACGCCGACGATCTCGATACAGCACAGTGCGCAGTTCTGGCGCCGCGGCTTCGTGTAGGGCATGAGCTGTTTGTCGAGCAGTGCCAGTCTCTCGGCGGGGCCTACCGGCTTGGCGAGGGACGCGTCGAATCGCGACAGCGCCGTCGCCATGAGGAGCGCCGCCGAAACGCCCTTGCCTGAGACGTCGCCGACGGCGAGCACGTACTTGCTGAGCAGAACTTTGGCGTTGTTCGACTCTCTGTAGGTGTAAAAGTCGCCGCCGATCTCGAGAGCGGGGCAGCTGTAGCAGTGCAGGTCGAGCGCCTGCCACTCGGGCACCGCCTCCGGGAGGAGACCTTGCTGGATTTCTCGAGCCAGATCGAGGTCGCGATGCATGCGTTCGTCGGCTTCCCGATGGCGTGCGGCGATTTCGGAGAGCTCGCGCTCGAGTCGCTCGCGTTCCGCCTCGCTTGCCGCGAGTCGGCGTTCGAG
>JBCCLJ010000121.1:0-20972 GCA_039026915.1 Acidobacteriota bacterium | reverse complement strand
TGACGCGGGAGACCGATCTTGCGCTCGCCGTGGTGACCGCCGACTGCGTCCCCGTTTTGCTGGCCGGGCCTGAGGCTGTCGCGGCGGTTCACGCCGGTTGGCGCGGGCTCGCAACCGAGATTCTGCGCTCCGCCGTCAAGCACGAACTGGCACCGCGCGTCGGTTTCTCGACCGCCTGGATCGGCCCGTGCATGGCCGCCTGCTGTTACGAGGTCGGCGGCGAGGTGGCGAGCGCGGTCGCCCGCGCGTCGGGCGGCCGAGTCGTCCACGAGAAGCGTGGCTCCGAACGTCCTCATCTCGCTCTGGAGAGCGCCGCTCACGAGCAGTTGCTGGCACTCGGTCTCGAAGACGTCCGGGTCACGCGGACCTGCACCGGCTGTCGCTCGGAGTGGTGGAGCTACCGCCGCCTCGGCGCCAAAGCCGGGCGCAATCTCTCGTTCGTTTGGCGGGTCGGCTAGGTCGCCCCGACCTCGAGCGGTTTGAAGCCGCGCGGCTGCCGCTCGCTCGCCCGCAGCTGCCCACAGGCTGCGCCGATGTCGTCACCGCGGGGCCGGCGCACAGAACAACGCACTCCGGAATCCTTGAGCGCTCTCTCGAAGGCGACGATGCGCTCCGGCAAAGGCGCCCGCAGCGGGTCGAGTACGGGATCGGGGTTCAGCGGGATCAGATTGACCTTGTATCTGAGGCCGTGCAGGAGGCGCACGAGACGAGGCACGTCGGCGAGGTCGTCGTTGAATCCGTCGATCAGCGTGTACTCGAAGGTCAGCGGACGCCCTTTCGGCGTCGGATAACGACGCAGCGAGCGAAGCAGAGATTCAAGCGGGTACTTCCGATTGATCGGCATCAATCGGGAGCGGCGTTCGTCGTCGGGGGCGTGCAGTGAGATGGCGAGGTTCGGGCGATGTTCCCAGGTCGCCATCTCGTCGATTCCCGGAACGACCCCCGCCGTCGAAACGGTGATCTTGCGCCAGGAGAGGGTCTCGGTCAGAGCCCCGAGACTCGACCGTACGTTGTCGAGGTTGACCAGCGGCTCTCCCATGCCCATGAAGACGAGGTTGAGATCATCGAAGTCGAGGCCGCGGTCCTCGACGATCGCGTACACCTGGCCAACGATCTCCGCAGGAAGCAGACTTCGGCCGGCTCCCCAGTAGCCGGTGACGCAGAAGCGACAGCCGAGCGCGCATCCGGCTTGGCTCGAGATACACAGAGTTCTGCGCTCGGCCTCGGGGATATCGACGGCTTCGACGATCGCGCCGTCGTCCAGGCGCAGAAGATACTTCGCGGTACCGTCCACCGAGAGAGCGCGCTCGTGCACGGCAGGGCGGTTTGCGGTGAAGCCCTGCTCGAGATGCGCCCGCAGCTCTTTGCTCAGGTTGGTGATCTCGTTCAGCGACCGGACGTGCCGCTCGTGCAGAGCACGGTAGATCTGATCGATTCGAAAACTCCGGTCGATCTGACCTTCGAGGGCCTCGGCCAGGCCCGCTCGATCGAGGCCGAGCAGGTTGACGTGGCCACCGTCGCCCGCGGGAGGACGCACGGGCTCAGCGCGGCTCGGGCCGGTAGCGACGTTTGTTGGCGCGGCGCGTCGGGTCGATACCGACGGAGCGCAGAAAGCGGAGGTCGGCTGCGTTGATGCGGAAGGCCGCTGGGACCGCGTCGGGCCTGGACTCGGAGACTGGAGACTCGGAGTCCACGACTTCCACGCCTTCGGCTTCGTCGTCTTCCGCCTCGGCTTCAGAGTCACTCGAGGGCTGACAGTCGAGCAGGAGATGGAGCGAGTAACCCTCGTCCTGAATCGCGTCGACCTTCTCGACCGCCTCGGGTGAGTCCGAGATGACGTCGCGGAGGAGCTCGCTCAGCTCCTCGAGAAGCTTTTTGATCCGTGGTTCCATTGCAGATTCGCCCTTCGGCGCCACGATTATCGATAGTCGGCTGACGATCTGTCAAACGCGAAACGAGGCGCCCCCGTCTCTGACAGAATCTCGCGATGAGTGCGGCCATCGAGGACCTGGCGTCAAAGCTCGGAACGCTCGGACTGCGGGCGACAAGCGTCGAAGAGCTCTCCGGGGACGTTTCGCCGCGTCGCTACTTCCGCGCTGCGCTCACCGGCGGCGCTCGCTGCATCGTCGCCCTCTACCCTGCTGAGATGAGGGACGTGCAGGAGCGCTTCGTTGCGACGACGGAACTCCTGACGCAGACCGGGGTACGCGTCCCGGAGATCCTGGCCAATGCAACCGCGGAAGGCATCATGGCCGTCGAGGACTTCGGGGGCCAAGCTCTCTTCCAGGACGGTCGCTATCCGGGCGACGAGTTCGTCTTTGCCGCGGCCGCCATCGCGCTGCGCATCGCTTCGATCCCACCGGAGACACTCGAGGGTCTCCTGCCGCCGCTGGACGGAGCTCAGCTGCAAAGCGAGCTCGAACAGACCTGGACGATGGCCCTGGAGCCGAACGGGCTGTGCCGGGACCAGCGGCTCGGGCAGAGACTCGACCAGCTTCTCAAGGCCGTCTGCGGGCGACTCGACGAAGCGAACCCCTGGCCCAGCCACCGCGATTTCATGGCCCGCAACCTCATGGTCTTGCCCAGCGGCGAGCTCGGCGTGCTCGACCACCAGGATCTGCGACCGGCCCCGGCCGGGTACGATCTCGCGTCGCTCGTCAGCGACAGCCTGATCTGCCCGAATGGACCTCGGGCCGCCGTACGAGCCTCGGGCCGCCTCAAGGAGGCACACTTCGACCGCCTCGTCGTTCAACGTACCTTCAAGATCGTCGGTACCTTCTTCGCCTTCGCAGCGCGCGGCGCCCAACGACACCTGACTCTGGTTCCCGCCACGATCAACACGGGCAAAGAGGCTCTCTTCCGTCTGCCCGAAGCCGAACTCCTCGACGGCCTCGAGCGAGAGCTGGAGAATGCCCTTCGGGCCGTTTCTGCCGCCGCAGCGTCGCCCTGAATCCATCCGTTGTCTGCTATGCTCCGCAGCTGAGGAGGCCACTTCGCCATGCTGCCTACACTTGGAGCCACAGAGCTGCTCATCGTCTTCGGGATCATCCTGGTCCTGTTCGGCTCGACCAAGCTTCCGACCCTGGGGAAGGGCCTGGGTGAGGGCATTCGTAACTTCCGCAAGGGCCTCAAGGGCGACGAGCCGAACGAGCTCGAAGAAGGCAACAAGCAGTAGCCTCCGCGAGTCCTCCGCGGCTCACGTTCCCCTCGCTCTCCTCACGCGAAGGTTGGATTGACGAGACCGCGCCCGGCGAGCCGAGCCCATGGGGCGTCGGCGCTCAGCCGCCCGAGGCGACCGAGTTCGCGACCTGAGGAACGTCGAAGTTCTCGAGGCGCCACAGCTCTTGGCGGTAGTCGATGTACTTGCGCAGAACGCGGTTCACGTAGCCGAGGGTCTCTCGGTACGGAGGCACTCCGCGGAAGCGACGGACCTTTGCCGGGCCCGCGTTATAGGCCGCGAGCGCCAGCGTCACGTCATCGAAGCGGCGCAGTAGCTTGCCCAGGTAACGAGCACCCGCATCGAGGTTCTGGATCGGATCCGTCGCGTCCGTGATGCCGAGTTCCTCCGCCGTGCCGGGCATCACCTGCAACAGCCCCATGGCTCCCCTGTGCGAAAGAGCCTCGGGGTTGAACGAAGACTCCGCTTCCACCATCGAGGCCAGGAGAAAGGCATCGACCCCGTGCCGCGCAGCCGCTCGTCGAATCTCGGCGCCGTAGGGCACGCGAGCGAGCAACGAGCGCGAGGCGTCGCCCGCCGCCGGCTGCACGAACAGCTCGAAGCTTTCGGAGCGCGATCTCACCGACGCCAGGACGTTGGGATCGTCGGCGAAGGGCACCTCGGGGGCGACGAGAGACTCCGCATCCCCCGCCCAGGCCGCAAGCTCCTCGAGCAGCAAGACCTCTTCAGGGTGAGGAGCCTCTCCCACCGGGGCGTTGCCAAGCGACAGATCGGGCGCCGTGACGAGCACGAAGCCGATCGCCAGAATGGCACAGACGGGGAGAAGACCTTGACGCATGGCTAGGAAAAATCGGGTGCAGTAGAGCGGGGCGAGTGTTGCCGAATCAGCTCGTTTTGCTGGTTCGAGGCTTGGTTTCGCCGGGGGACGGACTCTGGCCGAGTCGGTTCGCGATCAGGCTCGCTCGAGACAAAGCAAGTCCCGTGCCTGCGCGGACTCAGCTGTCGCCGAGAATCCGTCGAACCGCTCGCTTGTGGTCTGCCTATCTATACGTAAGACAGACCCAGATAGGTCACAAGTTTTTTCGAAGAGTCCTTCAGCGGAGCCGTCGAGGCGAGCCGTTCAGGTCCTCCGTGCGGGCTTTCGGCGACGGGCTGGAGCGTAGTCGCGCCCCTTGATCCCGAGCGCGCCGACCTTGTTCCGCAGCGTGTTTCGATGAACTCCGAGGCTGGCCGCCGAACGCGACAGGCTGCCCTCGTTGGACTTCAGAGAAGCGACGATGAACTGTCGCTCGAACTCCTTGCGAGCTTGCTCGAGCGTGACACCGCTGGTCACGAGCTCGTCGACGATCAGGGTGAGCTGCTGGTGGAGGTTCGCCTTCTTCACGTTCGCCTTCTCTTCGCGATGGTCTCGGACTCCGAGTCGTCGCTCGGAGAGGAGTCTCGTTTCTTCGAGAGAGTCCCTGTCCGTGGAAGCGACCGAGCAGATCGGCAGTAGCTCAGCGCTTCCGGAAGGGGGGAAGGCCAGCTTCGTGCTTCCTTGGAGAGAGGTCTCCGCAACGGAGACCGAACGAAGGTCGAGACCTCGCGTCTTCTCAGGAACGCGTCAAGATACCACGCGAGAGGCGCGGCGCAAGGGCGAAGAGGGTCGCTACTTCTGCTCGAGGCGATCGCCGACGTAGATCGGGTAGCGCGACTCGATGACCTTCGCGAGGCTCGAGTAGGGGTGCACGGAGAGGATGGCGACCTCACCCAGCACGACCGGAGGATTGCCCGTCGTGTTCTCGCGATAGACCGTGTAGACGAGGCCCGGCTCGACGCCGTCGCTTTCGCCTCGATCGACGAAGACGACGTGGTCTTGACCGAGCGTGAACAGGCCGTCCTTGCCGTAGATGATCATCGGCGACTCGACGAGCGACTCGGCAGAGGCCGGATCGTTCACCGGGCGGAGCGGAGTGCGTCGCTCCGACGGGATCGGAATGGCCTCGAACGGCTTGAGCGAAGCGCTGACGGAGATGTCCGAGCATGCGCTCGAAATCTCGGCGATGGCGCTGTTGTCCTGCACAGAGAGGACGCGCACGACACCCTGGTACTCATAGAAGCGACCGAGGACCTTGTTGGTCTCGGGATGCCGGATCAGATCTCTGGGCTCGACGGCGCTGAAGCGATCGCCGGCGCTCAGACCGATGTCACGACCGCCGTTCAGGTAGACGACGTCGCCGACGTCGAGTCCGATCTTGATCGCGTCGACGAGGCCGAAGCGTCCGCGGATCGTGCCGCGGTCCTCGACGCGCAGGGTCGGTCCCAAAACGTCGTACTCCGAACCGACCATCGAGACGCCAAAACTCTCCGCGAGTTCGCCGATGTAGCCGCTGCAGTAGATGTCGTCCTCACTACCGAGCTGCTGGAAGCCGGAACGCCGACCGAAGAGGCCGCCGTCCTCGAACTCCTCGCCGATCGCGTCGGCAACCGGCTCCCCGGAGTCGCCGGTCGGACGGTCGAGAACCTCGCTCGACTCGACCTCGTATCCGACCACCAGAGGGTCGCCCGGGTAGATCCAGTGTGAATCGAGGATGTACCGGTTCTGCTCCCAGATCTGTGGCCAGAGGTAAGGGTTGTCGTAGAACTGCTGGGCGAGATCCCAGAGCGTGTCACCGCGCTGAATCGTGTAGACCTGCGCTCCTTCGGCGACTTCTGCCGGCGGATCCCAGGCGGTCCAGTGGTCACCGACCAGCTTCAGATCCTTCGGCGGACTCTGAGCCGCGACCGGCAAAGCGACGAGTGCCAACGCGACGCCAGCGATGATGAGTACACCCCTCATGACAACCTCCTCAACGGCACCGCCAGAGGGTTGACTACCCACTGATAGCAGACCGTCTATGAACGGTATGCATCAGGGGCCTCCCTGTCAAGGGATAGGTCGTTGTGTATCAACGGTTAGCACGAACGGGACCGACGAGAAGGCCGCGCACGGGCTTTTGAAGAAGAGCTCGAATTCCTAGAAATCAAGCTCCGAGCTCATCGAGACGCTCTTCGGCCCGAAGCGCTGCGGGACTCTCGGGGAAACGTCGCTTCACCTCTTCGTAGCTCCGTCGCGCAGCCGCTATGTCGCCCTGCTGTTCGAGCGCCTGCCCTGACTTCACCAGAGCGTCCGGAACCTTGTTGCCTTCCGGAAAGCGATTCACGACCTCGCGGAACGCTTTCAGAGCGCCAGGGTAGTCGCCCCTGGAAAAGCGCGCCTCGCCGATCCAGAACTGTGCGTTGTCGGAGAGTTCGCTGTTTGGAAAGCCCTCGAGAAAGCGAAGGAAGCTCGCTTCGGCGTCGATGTACTGCCCACGGTGGTACTGCGTATAGCCCTGGTCGTAGATGGCCTGTCCCGCCGCTGTCACCGCCATCGGCTCGGCCGTCAGCCGGGTCGGCTCCGCGGCCCGTCGAGACGGCTCGGGGGAAGGTGGTGGCGCCGGGCGCTCGGTCGGTGCATTCGAAGGGGCCACTTCCACGGCCGGCTGGCGCTCGCTGACGACCGGGGCCGGCAGGGGCTCAGGCTCCAAGTCCGAAGTCTCGATGCGTCCCGCAGGACGCGTCGCAGAAGGCAGAGGCTCCTCGATCAAGCCGCGAGTCGGTGACGGTGCCGGTCGGGAGGCAATCGCCTCCTCGAGCCGCTCACGATCGACCTCGAGCTCGACGACTCTCTCCTTGAGACGCGCCACCTCGACCTCGCTGACGGTCGCCTTACGCTGAAGGTCGACGACGAGACGCTCGAGCTCACGCACTTCATCGCGAAGTCGATCGTTGGGAGTGAGCACGCGCTGGACACCCTGAGACGCACAGCCCGAAACCGCGAGCCCGATCAACCCCAGCGCGACTAGTGCTCTCATCGCCCACCTTCCTCTTCTGTAGCAGCCTCGCCCTTGTCTTCGGATTCGTCATCGGACCCTTCGTCCGCCGCCGCCTTGGCCTTTGGAGGGGGCGGCGCTTCGTTCAGCTTCTTGGGCAGCTTCTTGAGATACGAACTATCCGGGAACTCGTTGCGCATCGCCTCACAGGCTTCGGTCGCCTTCTCGACCATCAACGCCTTGTTGGCGGAGAGGCAGATGTAGGCCTGCACCTTGTCTCTCTGGCTGTAGTTCGGATAGTCCTCGAGGAGCTGTTCGAGGCGCTCGATCGCCGAACCGAGGATGGTCGACCGTGCCCTGGCGAAACGGTAGTAGAAGAGTGCGACGACGAACTCGTGCTCGGCGAGGTTCTCCAGAACCGCCTTCATCTCTTCTTGCGCTTCGCTGGCGTAGGGACTCGTCGGATAGAGACGCTGAAGGTCTCGAAACTCGGAGAGAGCCTTGCGCGTCGTCTGCTGATCGCGATTGGGCTTCTCCATGCGCTTGGCCAGGGATGAAGCGACCCGGAACTGGGCATAGTCGGCCTTGTCACTCGTCGGAAACCGGTTCAGGAAATCCCGATAGCGGGTCTCGGCCTCGACGTAGGAGTCGAAGCCGCCGACGAGGTACAGCGCATCGGAAGCGAGCAGAAGACCGTCTCGTCCAGCGGGCGAGTTCGGCTCGACCTCGAAGGAGTGCACGAGGTACTTGCGCGCCAGGCGATACTTCTTCTCCTCCATCAGGCGCTTGCCCTCCTCCAGCGCCTCGATGGCAGACAGCTTCAGGATGGGGTCGTTCTGAACGCCTCCTCCACAGGCCGCGAGCAGCGCCGCCAGGGCGAAGGTGAAACGTGGGAACCAATGCTTCATGCACTCTCCTGGGAGGCAGGATCCGGCAGGCTGCGAAGAGCCTTCAGCATCGCAACAGGATCTTCGGCTTTGTAGATTCCGGATCCGACGACGGCCGCAGTGCAGCCCGCACCGCGGATCTGCTCGGCGTTGGCCAGCGTGATGCCACCGTCCATCTCGATCTCGACGTCCAAACCACGCCTTTCGATCTCGGCGCGCAGTCGTCGGCATTTGTCGAGCACATAGTCGACGAAAGGCTGTCCGGCGAACCCTGGATTGACGGACATCAGCAGCACGAAATCGAGCTTCTCGAGCACGTCGGTCAGTACGTCGATCGGGGTCGCTGGATTGAGCGCGATGCCGGCTCCGGATCCCGCGTCCTTGATCTGGTGGACGAGGCGGTCCGCGTGACCGCCTGCCTCCCAGTGAAACGAGACCCAGCGCGGCCTGCAGGCCAGGTAGTGATCCATCAGCTCGCCGGGTCGCTCGACCATCAGGTGGATGTCGAAGGGAACATCCGTTCTCTTCGCCAGAGCGTCGATCACCGGAGAGCCGAACGTCAGGTTCGGTACGAAGTGGCCGTCCATGACGTCGAGATGGACGAGGTCCGCCCCGCCCTGCTCGCAGACCTCGACCGCGGAAGCCAGATCCGAGAGGTCTGCTGCGAGAACGGACGGAGCGATCTTCATGAGTACTTCTCCTTCGGAGCGCAGCTCGGCACGAAGCCCAGCGTGACTGCCGACGGACTCAGGGGGTGGACGCCGCCGCGACGACGAGAGCGATGGTGTCGCGTTTACGAAGAGGATGACCGGCGAGTGGATACTGTCGCAGGACGATGCCGCCGTCGACCCCTTCGTAGGGTTCGTACTTGATGCTGCCGAGCTGAAAACCTCGAGTCTCGAAGTAGCGGCGCACCGCCTCACTGTCGCGATAGACGAGATCCGGCATCACGTAAATCTCTGCCGGATTGTCGGTCGACACCTTGAGATCCACCGCTGTGGCCTGATCGACGAGCTCGCCCGCCGACGGCGTCTGGTGCACCACGGCCCCGGGAGCGCCCGCCAAGGACACGACGCTCGCCCTCGACCCGAGCGAAAGGCCCGCGGCCGCCAGCTCGACCTGAGCCGCCTGAACCGCCTGCCCCGTGAGATCGGGCACTTCGACGAGCTGTTGGCCTCGGGAGAGGATGACACCTACCGCAGCGCCCTGCTTGGCGAAGCTCCCGGCAGGCGGGTTGTGCTGCAGAACGGATCCTGCGGGAACGGTCTCGTCGAAGCGCGCTTCGTCCTGCAGCTGCCGCAATCGCAGGCCCTTTTCCGCCAGAACCTGCTCTGCAGCGGCCACGGGCAGTCCCACCAGATCGGGGACCGCCATGGAGCCTCGGCGCACGAAGGTGCTGAAGGCCAGGTACGACGAAAGGACGAGGATGCCTCCCAGAACTCCCAGATAGCCGAGGAGCCCAAGAAGCCTCAAAAGGCGCTTGCGCATCCTGTGTATTCTACCCTCCCGAAGAGCCGGGGTGTGGCCCACTGCGGTCCCGTTGCGCACCGCTCTTCGCCTCTTTCCGCTGCCCCGAGGAAGCGCATCGATGCCGCCCCAACACCCGGACTCACCTCTTGTCGGCGCGCACGTTTCCGTGGCTGGCGGTCTTCCGAAGGCCTTTCCGCGCGCCGCCGCTCTGGGCTGCACCGCGATCCAGGTGTTCGTGAAGAACGGCAATCAGTGGCGCGGCCCCGAACTGACCCAGGAGACGGTCGACGCCTTCCGTGCGGCGCGGACGAGCAGCTCGGTGCGAAGCGTCGTCGCACACGCGTCCTACCTCATCAACCTCGCCTCCCGCGAGACGGCGACGTTCACGAAGTCGCTCGATGCTCTGACCGATGAGCTCGAACGCTGTCATCGCCTGGGAATCGACGGCCTGGTTCTTCATCCCGGTGCTCACCGCGGCAGCGGCATCGAAGTCGGCGTCGAGCGGGTCGCCGAGTCGCTCGACGAAGTGTTCTCGCGCTCGGGAAGGCTGGACACGACTCTGCTGCTCGAGAACACCGCTGGCCAGGGCACCTATCTGGGCAGCACGCTCGAGGAGCTCGCAGGGATTCGCTCGCGCTGCGCGCACCCGGAGCAGATCGGCTTCTGCCTGGATACCTGCCACGCCTTCGCAGCGGGCGCCCCGATCCAGAGCGAGAACGGGTTGGGAGACTGGCTGCAACACGTCGAGGCGATCCTCGGAGTCGAGCACGTGCGCTGCTTCCACTTCAACGACTCCCTGGGCGACTGCGGTTCTCGCCGCGACCGCCACGCCAACCTCGGCGAGGGCAGGATCGGCATGCGCGCCTTCGCAAACCTGATGCGCGCCCCGCAGCTGAAGTCCATCCCCAAGGTGCTCGAGACGCCAACGGGCGAGGCCTCCTCGCTCCACCGAGCCGATCTCGCCAAGCTTCGCGCCGCCGCGAGGCGCAAGGTGCAATCGAAGCCGCTCAGGGTCCGGCCCAGGCGTCGGCAGTCGCCCTAAGGAGAGCCGACGACGACCGGCAACGCCTTCGACAGGTCGAAGTACAGCGCCAGCGCCATCAGCGCGACGATCGCGACGAGCCCCACTTGGATCATCCGCTCTTTGACCTGCAGCGACAGGTCGCGCCGGAGCGTGCTCTCGACCAGGAGAATCAGAATCTGACCGCCGTCGAGAATGGGTAGCGGCAGCATGTTGAAGATGCACAGGTTGAGACTGAGCAGCGCCATGAAGAAGACCAGGTCCTTGAAGCTCCGTCGCGCCGCCTTGCCGCTGTATGTCGCAATCTGGATGGGGCCACCCAGCGTGCTCTTCGCCGAAATCCGGCGCTCGAAGAGCTTGCCCACGAACTCGGAGATCTGAACGGTGATGTCCCAGTTGTAGCGGGCACTCTGAGCGAAGGCCTCGAGAGGGCCGAAACGCTGAAAGTGGAACTCGGCGATAATGACTCCGACGATGCCGCGACCGTCCTGGTCTTCGGGAGTCACGCGCACGCTCAGCGGCTGACCCTCTCGCTCGAGTTCGAGCAGAACCTCTTCTCCGGCTCGCGGTCCCACGAGATCCTGGAAGCTCTGTGGGCTGGCTACCGGACGACCGTCGACCGAGATCAGCGCGTCGCCGAACCGCAGGCCGGCACGCTCGGCAGGAGAGTCCTCGACGAGTCGATAGACGCGGACGGGAGCGGCCGGATAGATCCCAGCGTCGCCGAGCTCTTCTCTCGGGATCTCGCGCGGCGTCAGAGCCAGCTGCAGCCGGTCTCCTCCACGCTCGACCTCGACCGCCATCTCTCGCTCCGGCGAGGTCAGCACCGCCATTGAGACCGCCTGCCAGTCTTCGACCTCTTCTCCGTCGATGGAACGGATCAGGTCGCCTTCGCGCAAGCCCGCTTCGGCTCCGGCCGAGTCTTCCAGGACCGTGCCCACCTCGGTCGAGACGTCGCGGGTGTTCGGCAGATCGATGCCGACCATGAAGATGAAGGCCACCAGCGTGACCGACAGCACGACGTTCATCGCCGGGCCGGCGAGATAGATGACGATTCGCTGCCAGCGCGGGTGATTGACGAAGGCTCCAGGATCATCGGTCTGCACCGACGGATCGCTACCGGCAAAGCTGACGTAGCCGCCGAGCGGAATCGCTGCGACGCGGTAGTCGGTGCCGTCCCGGCGAAATCCCCAGATCTTCTTCCCGAAGCCCAGCGAGAAGGTGCGTACGCGCACGCCGAGCGCACGCCCCGCGAGGAAGTGACCGAGCTCGTGCACGAAGATGACGACTCCGGCGACGAAGAGAAAGGCCAGGATGTTGCTGAGAATCTGCATGGTCGGACGTGGCGACTCGAGGGCCCGTGGACCCTAACTTACCGAACTTGTCGAGGCCCACGAGAGCTTTCGGCGCTCGGTGGACGTCGGATCAAGGGACGAAGCGCTCGGTACCTGCGAGCAGGATGCAGCCGTAGAAGACGGGGGAAGCCAGAATGAGAGCGTCGAGACGATCGAGCACTCCGCCGTGCCCGGGCAGGATGTTGCCCGAATCCTTGACTCCCGCTGACCGCTTGAACAGTGACTCGACGAGGTCGCCGATCTGGCCCGCAACCGCCGTCAGCGCGCCCGCTCCGAGCACGATGGGATCGAGTCCGTCCAGGCGAACGAGCGAGTAGATCGCTACGGCGAGAACCGCGCAGACGAGACCCCAGAGCGAGCCCTCCACCGTTTTGTTCGGGCTGACCGACGGAGCCAGCTTGTTGCGTCCGGTCGCCTTGCCACCGTAGTACGCCGCCGTGTCACTCGTTCCGACGATCGCCACGACGAGGAAGACCAACCAGCGATCGATCCCATGAAGGCCCGCGAGAGCGACGACGGCGCTCGCGAGGTAGGCGGCTCCGAAACAGAGGAGCGAAGCCGCGACCGGCGCGTTCTGCGGATCGCGGGCCGCGTCTCCCCCGCGCGAAGACAAGAGGGCCGCGACCGCCGGGGCCACGCCGAAAAGAAACAGGAGCAGAGCGGTCTCGTTCGCATCGATCGGCAGCCAGCCCCACTGCCAGGCGGCCAACGCCGGCACGACGGGCACCATCAGCCAGAGGGCCGGACTCGGTGCCAGCTGGTGCGCCAGGCGACGCATTTCCAACGCCGCCAGCGCGCCGACCGCGGCGAGTGCACCGCGAAAGGCCGACTCCGAGGCAAGGAAGACGAGCAGGGCCATCGCTGTTGCGAGAACCACTCCAGTCACGATCCGCTGCATGCGCGCAGGCTAACTCACAATGTCGACGAGTCCGAGTCGGCCCGAGGATCCGGCGCTCGCGGGAACCCTTCGCCGACAGGCACCCAGGGTGGTTCGTAGTCCACCTCGACGAGCGTCAGACCCCGGGCCGGGGCGTTCGGCCCAGCGGCCGGTCGCCCCGGGGCCGGGCGGCTCTCAGTGCCCAGGAGCTGCTCGACCCCCTCGACGCTGCGACGGCCCGTTCCCACCTCGAGCAGCGTACCGGCGATCGCTCGCACCATGCCGCGCAGGAACCCATCTCCCCTCACTTCGAGGCGCAGCTCGTCCCCGCGCTCGAAGAGCTCGACGTGGCTGACGGTGCGTACCGACTGCTGATGGGCCCCCCCCGCGCGCGCAAACGAAGCGAAGTCGAAACGGCCCTGCAGGACCTCTGCGGCCTGCCTCATCCGAGCCACATCGAGCCTTTGAGGAGCGGGAGCGAGATAGCGGGCACGCTGCGGCTCGATCACGCGGCTCGTCGACCAGCGGTAGCGGTAGAGCTTCGAGCGCGCGTGCTTGCGAGCGTGAAAACCCTCGGGCATCCGGTCTGCCCGCAGCACGCGTATGCACGGAGGAAGGTATGCATTGGCACCCAACACCAGCGAGCGAAGCACCTCGTCGTCGGAAGGACCCGAGGTCACGCAGAGATGCACACTCTGCCCCAGAGCGTGTACGCCGGCGTCCGTGCGCCCGGACGCGGTGGCGACGACCCGCTGACCGAAGAGCGCCTCGAGAGCTTCTTCGAGCTTCTGCTGCACCGTCTCCGCCGTGTTGGGCTGACGCTGCCATCCCGCGAGCCCAGACCCCTCGTAGGCCACGATCAGCCGTGCCGTCACCGAGTCGTCGCCACTCGGGGCGCTGCTCCCGGAGCGCTCGGCTTCTTCCATCGTTCCCATCCTGCAACCAGTGCAAACGGTATCCAGATCCAAAGGTAGACCCACGGAAAGTACTCGATTCCGAAGAGGCGCGGCAGATACGCGAGCTGGATCGTCGCTGCCAACAGGAGCCAGCTCCGACGCCACGCGAGAGCCGCCCAGGGCATGGCCCATGTGAGGTACCAGGGATAGAGGGTCGCCGAGAAGAGCAGAACGCGGCGCAGCAGGCGACCGCCGGATCCCACCCAGTCGTCGCGCTCCCGGAGCGACGCAACGACGAGTCCGATCACCCCGATCGCGAGGCAGGCCTTGGCGAGAAACTGCGGGTAGATGTAAGGGTAGAGCCGATCGAGCGGCTCGTAGACCTCCAGCGTGTGCTTCAGCCACTCGACGACGGCCTTGAGGCGCACGTCGACGTCGAGCAGGTCCAAGAGACGGTAAAGAGGCTCGAAGAGCGGGCCGTTGAACTCCCAGGAGACGCCATAGGTGACGAGCCCCGGCGGCACGCCGCCCGTCGCCACGAGGACCGGCACGACGCCGACCGCCAACAGCAGGCCGATCGCCAGCGCGAAGCGCCCTCCGCCGATCGCGATCCAGAGCGGCACGGCGACGACCGGCACCAGCTTGATCAAGACGCCCACGCTCCCCGCGACCGCCGACTTGAGCAGATCGCCGGTCCGGCCACTGTCCCGCATCCGCAGCAGTGCCCAGACGGCGATCACCGTGGCCGCGACTCCCGCGGCGTCCACATGGCCCATTCCCGCACCCTCCAGGACGACGAGCGGATTCCAGGCGTAGGCCAACGTTCGTGCCACGTCGACGCCGCGGCGAACGGCCAAGGACCAGAGAGCGACGCAACCAAGCAGATCGAGCAGCGCGATCAAGGTCTTCAGGAGCAGCTGCGGAATGGGAGTCGCGGCCGCTATACTGAAAAGCCCTTCGGCCACGGGCGGGTAGACCGTCTCGACCCCCCGGTGCGCCGTCTTCTCCCAAACCTCATCCCGAAGTGGCACCAGGACCTCCGCGTCAGGTGCATGGCTGTAGGGATTGAACCCCGCCAGAACCACCGTCCCGTCCCAGATGTATCGGTAGATGTCGTCGGACAGCGTCGCCGGCAGCGGCAGCGCAACGACGCGTAACAGCAGGGCCACCGCCAGCATCCTCGGCAGCGTGAGCCCGCGAGACGGCTCTCGCTCCCCTCCCCCTACTCCCAGCCTCTTGACCGCCCACACCATGCCACTGAAGCCGAACGCCATGATCACCAGGAAGAGTCCGCCAGAGCGCGTCGGATCCCAGAGGATCAGCAGCGCGGTCTGTGCGATCAGCACGGGCAGACTGGCGACGACCCAGTGCCTCCGGGCGCTCGAGCGTTGGCGTTCCACGGCGAGGACTGTAACGGTTTGCCGGTCGAGCCCTCCGATGCTGCGGAGGGTCCGCCGATGACTGCCGCCGTCCTCATCGCGTACTACGCGCTGCTCTGCGGACTGGCGCTCTACGGAGTGCATCGCCTCGTACTTCTCGGCACGCTCGCGCGTCCTCGTCGCGCTCCGGCCGAGACGCCCTCGCTCCAGAGCGCGGAAGGCGAGCTGCCTCGAGTGACGGTTCAACTGCCGATCTACAACGAGCGCCTGGTCGCCGGGCGGCTTCTGGCCGCGGCCGCCAACCTCGACTATCCCGCACATCTGCTCGACATTCAGGTTCTCGACGATTCGACCGACTCGACGAGCGATCTGCTCGCAGCGCAGGTCGGCGAGCTTCGCGCAAAGGGCCTCGACGTGCACCACGTTCGGCGGACCGAGCGCGCGGGCTACAAAGCCGGCGCCCTGGCCGAAGGCCTTCGCGAATCTCAGGGTGAGCTGGTGGCGATCTTCGACGCGGACTTCGTGCCGCCCCCGGACTTCCTGCGCCGCACCGTTCCCTACTTCCAACGCGAGGACGTCGGCATGGTGCAGGCGTGCTGGGGGCACATCAACCGGCGAAGCAGCCTTCTGACCAGGGCCCAGGCCGCGCTGCTCGACGGTCACTTCCTCGTCGAGCATCAGGCCCGCGCTCGCGCCGGCCGCTTCTTCAACTTCAACGGCACCGCCGGGATCTGGAGGCGCGCGGCGATCGTCGGCGCCGGGAACTGGCAGCACGACACGCTCACCGAGGATCTCGACCTCTCCTACCGAGCCCAGCTCGCTGGCTGGCGCTTCGTCTTCCTTCCCGCCCTGATCGCGCCGGCCGAGCTGCCTCCCTCGCTGACCGCATTCAAGAGCCAGCAAAGCCGATGGACCCGAGGATCGGTCCAGACGCTGCGCAAGCTCGGTCGACGAATCCTCTCAGCGAGCGAGCCCCGCGCGACTCGCGCAGAAGCCCTCGCGCACCTGACGAGCAACTTCTGCTACGTCATGCTCGTCGCTCTCGCTGCACTCTTCTTCCCTGCGCTGTGGCTACGCCGCGAGCTGCTCGCTGATCCCTTGTGGACCCGCGTCGACCTTGCGCTCCTGCTTGCCTCGACGGGAGCGGTCGCTCTCTTCTACCTCGAGAGCGGGCGCCGGGCGGGACGCGGACTGGTGCGGTCGCTGGTGCTGCTACCCGCAGTCATGGCTCTGGGAACCGGGCTCTCTCTGCACAACGCTCTCGCGGCCCTGGGAGGCCTGCGTCAACGAGGCGGCGAGTTCGTGCGTACGCCGAAGGCTCGCGACGAGGGCAGCGGCCCGGTCGAGCAGACGGTCTACGTCGCTCGTCCTTCGCGGTCGACGCCCCTGGAAGTCGCCTTCGCCTCATATCTCGGTGCCTGCCTCGGCGGTGCCATCGTCACCCAGCTCTGGTTCGCGGTGCCGTTTCTGGCGCTCTTCTGCGGCGGTTTCTCCTGGGTCGGGCTGGGCAGTCTCGCAGAGAGGCGCTTCAAGGCCCGGCCTTCGCAGCCGAGCTCGCAGCCTGCGGTGGCGCAGGCCGCTCGAGCCGCATGAAGCCAGCGTCGGCCTCGGCATAGAATCTCAGCCTCGTGACCACTTCGCTCCCGACTTCCAACGTTCAGCCGGCGGGCCACCGGGCTCGGATCAGCTTGCGCCCGGCCAACGTGCACGACGCTCACAGGCTGCGGCAGTGGCGCGCAGAGCCTTCGGTGCGCGAGTTCCAGCCCCTGCGCGATGTCTCGGTCGCGCAGCTGCGCGCGGACATCGGCTCGCAGAGGATGTCTCACATCTACCGCGGTCGCGGCGAGCGCTTCATCTGGATCATCGAAGCGGACGAGGTGCCGTGCGGCTGGATCACCCTGGTCGTCAGCAACTGGGAGCACGGCCTGTGCGAGATCGGCTACGCGCTCTCGACCGACTTCCACGGCCGCGGTGTGATGACCGACTCGCTCAGCATTCTCGTGCCCGAGCTCTTCTTCAAGACGCCGCTCGAACGCATCGAAGCGCGCTGCGCCGTTGGCAACCGCGGTTCGCAGCGCGTCCTCGAGAAGCTCGGGTTTCGCCGCGAGGGAGTGCTGCGGGGGTACTTCCTGCTTCACGGAGAGCGCGTCGACCACGTTCTCTACGGGCTGCTCCGCGAAGACTACGTCCCCGTCTGAGGGGCCTACTCGAGCGCCTCGAGCCCCGCATACTTGGCAATCAGCTTCCGCTTGCCGGCTCGATCGAAGTAGACGGTGAGCTTTGCCAGCTCACCTTCGCCGGAGACCTCGAGGATCACGCCCTTACCCAGCTTGGGATGGCGAACGCCGACGCCCTTGCGCATCGGCAGGGTCGGATCGTAGGCCGGAGGCTTGCTGGCTGAGCGGGAGGTCGACCGCGTGCGATTCGCTGTCGGCGACGACACGGGGATCGTCGGTTCGGACTCGAACGGATCGAAAGGCGGAGCCGATTCGGCGCGCGGCGGGGGCGTCTGCTCGACGCCGGGCGCCGGTCTACGGGACGCCTGGGACTCCGAACCGAAGAAGGAGAAGACGGCTCTGGAGGTCGAGTCGACCGAGTTCCACGAGGGCCGGTTCGCCTGCACCAGCGCCTCCGGGATCTCCTCGAGGAACGGCGATTCGTCCTGATCCTGATAGCGCCCGGCAACCCGTCGACGCAGACAGGTGCTCAGCAGCAGCCGCTTCTCGGCGCGTGTCATGCCGACGTAGAGCAGCCGCCTCTCTTCCTCCATCTCGTCCGGAGTCTCGGAGTTGAAGTGCGGCAGAAGACCGTCCTCGAGGCCGGGGAGAAAGACCACCGGGAACTCGAGGCCCTTGGCGCTGTGCAGGGTCATCAGCGACACACCGACGTCGTTCTCCAGCGCGTCCGTATCGGAGACGAGCGCGACGTAGTCGAGAAAGGCGGTCAGCGGATCTTCGGCCACCTCGAGCTCGGCGTCATCGAGCAGCTGATCGGGCTCCGCCGGCAGACCTGCGAAGGCAGGCATGTCGAGCCGACCGAAGTCCTCGGCGAACTCGCCCGCGGCGGAGAGCAGCTCGCGGAGATTGTCGAGCCGCGTCTGAGACTCCGGATCGTCTTTCGAGTGCTGTGCGAGCAGGCCCGTGCGCTCGACGACCCGCTGAGCCAGCTCGGGCAGGTTGCACGTCTTGCCCTCTTCGCGCAGCTCCTCGATCAGGTCGCGGAAGCCGCGCAGGGCGTTGGCCCCGCGAGCTCCAATGCCGCCGAAGCGATCGAAGCGGATGACGTCCCAGGTCGAGTGGCCGAGGTCTTCCGCCTCCCGAAAGATCGCCTGCTGAGTCGCCTTGCCGATGCCCCGCGGAGGCTGATTGAGAATGCGTCGCAGCGAGACGTTGTCGTCCGGGTTGCGCACGACGCGCAAGTAGGCGACGACGTCCTTGACCTCGGCGCGGTCGTAGAACCGCACGCCCGCGATCAAGCAGTAGGGGATCTTCCGGCGCAGCAGCTCGTCTTCGATGGCACGGGTCTGCGCATTGGTTCGCACCAGAACGGCCATGTCTCGGAAGGGAACCTCTCCGTGAAGCGCCCGCGCGCGTCGTGCGATCCACTGCGCCTCTTCACCCTCGTCGCGGCAGCGGTGCAGCTCGAGCGGCTCGCCGTCACCGGCGTCGGTCCAGAGTCGCTTGCCGCGGCGCTGTCGGTTGTTGGCCACGAGATCACCGGCAGCGTCGAGAATCGTCTGCGTCGACCGATAGTTCCGCTCGAGCTTGCGCACCGTGGCGCCCGGGAAACGATCTTCGAACTCGAGAATGTTGGAGAGCTCAGCGCCGCGCCAGCGGTAGATGCCCTGGTCTTCGTCGCCGACTGCGGTCAGGTTCCCGCCTTTGCCGACGAGGCTCTGCACCAGCCGCAGCTGCGCCAGGTTGGTGTCTTGGAATTCGTCGACGAGCAGGTAGCGCAAGCGATGACGCATGCGATCGCCGATCTCCGAATCGCCGTCGAGCAGACGGACCGCGTGGAAGATCAGATCGTCGAAGTCGGCTCCCGACGCCTCGCGCAGAAGGCGCTGATACGAGCCATAGGCCGTGGCGATGCGTTCTTCGTAGAAGCCACTCGCCTGGTCGGCAAAATCGCGCACCGAGATGAGGTTGCTCTTGGCCTCGCTGATCCGCGACAGCACGCCGCGAGGCCGGAAGGTGGTGTCGTCGAGTCGTTCGTCCTTGATGACCTGCTTCATCAGGCGCATCTGGTCGTCGGAGTCGAAGATCGAGAAGTTGCGATCGAGCCCGACGAGATCACCGTAGCGACGCAGCAGCCGCAGCGAGAAGCGATGGAACGTGCCGACGAAGACTTCGCTGCGACCCCCCAGCAGCTTCTCGACACGATCGCGCATCTCGGAGGCCGCCTTGTTGGTGAAGGTCACCGCAGCAATACGGTAGGGCTCCACGCCCTGATCGAGCGCGAGCCATGCGATGCGATAGGTGATGACCCGGGTCTTGCCCGAGCCTGCGCCGGCGATCACCAACTGCGGCCCCTCGCCGTGCGTGACCGCCTCGTACTGCTCTTCGTTGAGCGTCTGGCGCAGATCGAGAGCGGGCGGCGACCCGGAGGATTCGCGAGAGCTCACTGAGACTCGGAGTCCGAAGTGCGGCCCTTGCGCTGGGCCCAGCCCGCGATGTTCTTCTGACGCGCACGCCCGACCGCGAGGCTGCCGTCGGGGACGTCCTGGGTGACCGTCGATCCCGCAGCCGTCGTCGCCTGGTCGCCGATACGCACGGGCGCAACGAGCATCGTGTCACTGCCGATGAAGACGCCGTCGCCGATCTCCGTGGCGTGCTTGTTCTCACCGTCGTAGTTGCAGGTGATCGTACCGGCGCCGATGTTGGAGCCGGCACCGATCGTCGCGTCGCCCAAGTAGGCCAGATGGCTCGCCTTGGTGCCGGGACCGAGCGAAGACTTCTTGACCTCGACGAAGTTGCCGATCTTCACCTGTTCGGCAAGCCGTGCTCCGGGCCGGAGACGCGCGAAAGGTCCGATGGAGCAGGCCGACGCCACCGTCGCGCCTTCGATGAGACTGTAGGGGAAGACTTCGACGCCGTCGCCCAGCTCGGCGTCCTTGAGCCAGGTCCCTTGGTGCAGAACAGAACCAGAGCCGACGCGGACTCCGCTCAGAAGGCAGCAGTCGGGATGAACGACGGTGTCGGCGCCGATGACGGCATCCGCCGCGATCTGGACGCGCGCCGGGTCGATGAAGGTAACGCCCTGGTCCTGCAGCTCGGACACCTTGCGGGAGACGAGAGCCCCGTGAACCGCCGCCAGATCGGCCCGCGTGTTGACTCCCCACGCCTCGCGGGGATCCTCGAGCTCGAAGGCCGCGACGCGACCCTGGGCGTTCGCCGCGACGACCGCATCGGTCAGATAGATCTCGCCCTGACGGTTCGCGCTACCGACACCGTCGAGCAGTGCGAAGATGTCGGGGAAGCGTACGGCGTAGTGCCCCGAATTGACCCAGCGGTTGGCGAGCTCCTCGGCCGTGGCGTCGACGGACTCGATGATGTTCGTGACGACGCCGTCCTCGATCACCGTGCGTCCCAGGCTGCCCGGATCGTCGAGCCGCGCACAGGCGACGGCGCCCCAGCCCTCCTCCGCGGTCGTCGCGAGTCGCTCGAGAGTGGCGCTGGAGACGAACGGCGCATCGCCGGAAAGCACGAAGGTGACGCCGGCACCGGCACCGCTCTCCTCACCCAGAACGCTGCGCGCCTGCAGAACGGCGTGGCCGGTTCCCAACTGCTCCTTTTGAAGGACCCAGTGCAGATCGTCGGAGCGATCGAGCGCGGCTTCGAGCCTGGATCTCACCTGCTCGTGGCCGTGGCCGACGACGAGGACCAAGCGATCGCAACCGGCGCCACGGGCCGCCTCGACGACCCACTGCAGAAGCGGGCGACCGCCGGCCTCGTGGAGAACCTTCGGTAGCTCCGAGCGCATCCGCGTGCCCTGGCCTGCAGCCAGGATGACAGCGGCTCGACTCATTGCGTTCTCCCCGCCGCGGTCGCTACTCGACGACGGCCTCGAGTTCTTC
>JBCCLJ010000120.1:0-21080 GCA_039026915.1 Acidobacteriota bacterium | reverse complement strand
GTTCGCCTGCCCGCGAACGAAGACTCTCGCCAAACGCACAACCGACTTCGTTCGCTCTGGGCGAAGGAAGTTGATGCCCACCCGAAAAGTAAGGACTTCCTTCGCCTGCCCGCGAACGAAGACTCTCGCCAAATGCACAACCGACTTCGTTCGCTCTGGGCGAACGAAGACGATACCCACCCCAGAAGAACGGCCTTCGTTCGCCTGCCCGCGAACGAAGACTCTCGCCAAACGCACAACCGACTTCGTTCGCTCTGGGCGAAGGAAGTTGATGCCCACCCGAAAAGTAAGGACTTCATTCGCCCTGGCGGACTGAGGCGTGGATTCGTGGCATCGCCCGCCCTCGGACGCGGAGCACGTCGACCAGAGCCAGCCCATGACCCGCGGCGTGTCGCGAAGTGAGCCTGCTCACGAAGACACCGCGACCGAAAGACAGTGGCATGCGAACCGCTACCCTCCTGCAGATCGCTCTGGCGCTGCTGATCGCGATAGCGAGCGAGGCACAGGAGTCTGGGACGGACGACCCCTTCGACTTCGACCTCACCGAGGTCGCTGCTCCAACGGCCTGGCAGCTGAACGGTTTCCTGGAGATGAGGAGTCAGCGCTTTCGCGACGATTCCGAACAGGAGACGGAGTTCCTCTCGAACCGTGCCTATCTCGACCTCGAGCTCAAGTGGACCGGGGACAAGTGGCGCGCCTTCGTCAGTGGCTTCTCCGGGTACGACCCCGCAGCCGAGAACTTCCGTCATCCGGAGCGCAGCGAGATCCGCGAAGTCTACGTGCAGCGCGACGGCGGCGGCTGGTCGCTGACGGCAGGCAAGGTTCGCCTCGCGTGGGGTATCGCCGACGGCGTCAGCACGATCGACCTGATCAACGCCATCGTCCTGCGCGATCCGATCGGCAACGCTCGCACTCCCTCGAGGCGACCTACCTGGCTTCTGCGCGCCGAGAAGACGACGGCGATTGGCGCCTTCGAAGCCGTGTGGATGCCGCGCGGGCGCGACCGCAAGCTGCCCGAATTCGGCAACCCCTGGGAGCCGCAGCTGCTGAACGATCTGAGAGTCGGTGCCGCAGCCGGTTTCTTCGACCTTGATCTACAGGACCCCCACGAAGACGAGTACGGCTTTCGTTACCGGCACTTCGGGCAAGGCTTCGACTGGGGCGCCGCCGTCTTCGACGGCACGACCGACGCACCGGTCGTTCTCGAGGAGAGCGCCGGTCGCGTGACGCTCCGTCCGGGCGAGATCCGCACCTGGAATCTCAACGGCGCCTTCGGCCTGGCGCGCAGCACCCTGCGTGGAGAAGCTTCCTTCACAACCGATGCGCCCCTCGGCGAGGCTGCCGCCGACCGCACGCAGCTCGTTGTCGGATGGGACCGCACCTTCTTCACGTCGTTCTACGTCAACGTACAGCTCTTTCACGACCGCTATGCAGGCCTGTTCGAAGACAACGGCGTGACCTTCGCGATCACCGAGATGTTCTTCGGCGACGCCGTCACTGCCGGCGTTCGCGGGCAGGCAAGCCGCTTCGATCAGTACGCGGGCGAGGTCTTTGTCGACTACCAGTGGACCGACGCCTTTCGCATCGGCGTGAAGTCCTCTTGGTTCGGCGGCGAGCCGGGCTCCGGGCTCGGCGACTTTCGCGACAACGACTACGCCGAGCTCAGCGTGCGGTGGTCGTTCTAGAGCCCGGATCCAGGGGCGGGTAAGCCAACGCCAGAGTGCTGGTCGCCATCTCCAGGAGCTCTTCGTCCGTGCTCGAGGCCAGCTCCCTCGCCGAGTCTCCCGAGTTGAACGCCATGAGAATGGGTTCGTCGAGGTAGCGATGGAAGTTGACCCAGTAGTTGAAGTGACCCTGGGGAAGGTCGTTGTCGGGAGTCAGAATGACCGTGTCTTCGTCCCAGAACGCCTCCTCGAAACGCAGGTAGAGCTTGTCCAGCACGCCCATACCCATGCGCTCGATCGCCGCAGTCTTCGGTGCGGGCAGCTCCGGCTCGAACACGATCGTTCGAGCCTTGAGAACTCCCAGAGGCACGGTCACGAGGACGACGTCGAAGGTTTCGCGAACCTCGTCGGCCAGTTCGACCTCGACTCCCCCTTCGGTCTGAGCAATCCGCCGAACCTGCGAAGAGAGTCGGACTTCGTAGTCTCCCTCGAGTGCCTCGAAGATCGTCGAGTAGCCCTGGGGGAACTTGACGTCGCGGCCCGGGTACCCGACTCCGTACTTCGGGTACACCTCGGTCAGGTACTGCTCGTTGAGGTCGCCCGGGCCGGTCCCCGTAGGCGTAGCTTCGGCCACGTCTTCGAGCCACGCCGGAGTGCTCAGCGCGCCCAGCTTCCGACCTCCTCGACCCCGCACCACATAGGTGTCGTCCGTCTCGACGCGCTCCATACCCAGCTCGTCGGCCAGCGCGGAAAGCGGGTTGCCGTCGGGACCGTGAATCCATGTCGCGCCTAGATCGACGGGCGTTCCCAGAGCATCCGCGGTAAGGACGCGACCCCCGATCCGGTCACGCGCTTCGAGGACCGTCACCCCGACGCCTTCGCGGGCCAGCCCCGACGCAGCCGTGAGGCCCGCCATGCCCGCACCGACGATTGCGACGGTCCGCGGCGCAGCCGCGAGCACGGCTCGGTTCGCGCGAAGGCCCGACTCGTGCGCCGCATGGACCGAGCTCTGGTAGTTCGGATTGAGAGCCTCACCCGCAAAGAACACGACGCTGTCGATCGGCTCCTCGAGAGTGGCACGGTCAGACTCGCCGACTCCCGGCGACCGCCTGGAGACGAAGGAGTAGGAGCCGAAGGCGAACGGATCCCGGCTCCAGTTCGTCCGCAGGTACGCCAGAGGGACCCGCGACGCGGCGCTCGAGCGTGAAGGCACTGCGCCTTTCCAGCCGTCACAGCTCAGAAGCGAGCCCGAGGCGCTCGCAGCGAGGAGTTTCAGAAGCCTTCGCCGGCTGGGTTGCGCCATGTTTCTCCTCCGTGACGGGTGGTCGCCAGCGGCTCAGCGAGCAGAAAGCACCTCTGCACACCTGAGGAGTGTCGCTTCCGAGGCCTTACCTGTCAAGCGACAGTTTCAGCTCGAGGGTCACTCTCAGACCGGTTTCCATCGTCACGAGGCTGATCGTTCCTCCGTGAGCTTCGACAATCGCACGCACGAGGCTCAGGCCGAGCCCGTTCCCCGGAGAACCGCGGTGCTGCTCGAGGCGATAGAAGCGATCGAAGACCCTCTCGAGCTCGCCGCTGGGGATTCCAGGCCCGGAGTCTTCGACGAGAAATCTCGAGCTCCCTTTCACCTCGCACAACTCCAGGCGCACCCGGCCTGCCGACGGCGTGTACTTGATCGCGTTCTCGACGATGTTGGCGACCGCCTGGAAGAGCAGCTGGCGATCTCCAAGTACCTCGAGATCGGCGGCGATGCTCTGCGTCCACGCGATGTCCTTCTCTGCGGCGGCCGGCTCGTAGAGCTCCGCGACGTCTTCGACGACAGCGGAGAGCGACACGGTCTCAAAGCCTTGGTCAGCGCTTCCAGCTTCGACGCCGGAGATCCTCAGAAGGGCGTCGAAGATCCGCAGCACCTCCGCAGAGTCCTCCAGGACCTGCTCCACGGCGTGGGCGGCTTCGTACTCTGAGGAGTCCCGCAGCGCTTCCAAACGCGTCTGCATGCGCGTCAGCGGCGTCCGCAAATCGTGTGCGATGTCGTTCGTAACCTGTCGACTCCCCTCGAGCAGCTCAGCAATCCGGTCGAGCATGGCGTTCAGGTTCTCCGCCAGACGGTCGAACTCGTCACCGCTGCCGTCCGTCGGCACGCGCCGCGTGAGATCGCCCTCGCGAATGTCGTGGCTCAGAGTGTTGAGCGTCTCCAATCGCCGTTCGATGAGTCGCGTCAGGCTGACGGCGCCGAGAAGGCCGAGCAGCGCCATGAGTCCGCCGGTCCAGACCAGCGCTCTCGGCAAGAGCTCGCGCGTGACCTCGAGCTGCGGTGACAGGAGAACGACCATCAAGCTGCCGCCCTCCGGCAGCGGTTCGAAGAGAAAGACGGCGTCGTCGGCGCTCCCTCTTCGTCCAGCTCGCTCATCGCCGTCGCGGACGCGTCGGAACTGATTCGGGAAGTCGGTGACGATCCTCCCTCGCGCTCCCTCAGGGCTCTCGAGGAAGCCTGGCTCGAGCATCTCGGACGGAAGGCGCTGTGCGGCGCCGGCCAAGGGCTCTCCATCGGCATTCAAGACGACGTAGATGTCGCGCGAGAACGGATCGAGTTCGGCCCTTTCGTCGACCTCTTCGAGAAAGCGCTCCGCGCCGAGCTCACGGTAGATGCCGATCGTGTCGATGAGCAGAGATTCGGCAAACGAGCGTGCCTGCCGTTCGAGAAGGCCCTGGACGAAACCGTAGAAGGCGATCGCCATGACCAGCGTCGCAACGACGAAGATCGCCATGAACGAGACGGCGATTCGGAACGACGTGCTGCGAGACCTATTCCGGAGCGCGGAGAACATACCCAGCACCGCGCACGGTGTGAATCAGCTTGGCGTCGAATTCACGGTCGATCTTCTTTCGCAGCTGGCTGATGTGCTGATCGATGACGTTCGTCGTCGGATCGAAGTGGTAGCCCCAGACTCGCTCGAGGAGCATCGTGCGCGTTACGACCTGGCCGGCATGACGCATCAGGTACTCGAGTAACTGATACTCCCGCGGTTTGAGTTCGATCCTCTCCTTGCCCCGGAGGGCTTCTCGGCTCAGCAGATCGAGCGTCAGGTCGGCGACCGTCAGCTCGACGGGGTCGCGTGGCGTCGGACCGGACCGCTTCGCAAGCACGGTGACCCGCGCCGAAAGCTCGGAGAAGGCGAAGGGTTTCACGAGATAGTCGTCTGCTCCCGAACTCAGCCCCTTGACGCGTTCTGCGACGTCAGCGAGCGCACTGAGGATGAGGACGGGGGTTTGGTTGTCGGTCGCTCGAAGGGCCTTCACCAGGGCAAGGCCGTCGAGACCCGGGAGCATCCGGTCGACCACGAGTACGTCGTAGCTCTTGGACATCGCCAGCGAAAGGCCCTCGCTGCCGTCCGCTGCAACATCGACCGCGTGCCCCTCCTGACGGAGCCCTTTGGCAACGAAAGCGGCAACGACTGGATCGTCTTCTACGAGGAGCAGGTTCACGCTGCCGGCTCAGCCTTTGCGAGGATCGTGACCGTCAAGGCGGCACTGCTCCAGACAACGCAGGGATCGGCCGGGGCTCGGGCGGGAGCGGCTCAAGGCAGAGCACCTCGCCAACCGCGCTCGAAACGAGCTGCGAGCTCGACGACCAGGTCTTCGTGCGCAGGATCCCGCGCTAGATTCCGGTATTCGAGTGGATCGTTCTGCAGGTCGTAGAGCTCCAGCTGCAACTCCCCCTCGGTCCCGGGGAGCGGGGACCACTCGGTGTAGCGATAGCGACGATCGCGATAGCTGCGACCGTGGAACCCCTCCCTCCGCGACTCGGAGAACACGGCGCTCTTCCAGGCTCGTTCAGGGTCTTTGAAGAGCGGCACGAAGCTCGTGCCTTCGAGCGAATGCTCCGGAGCCGGTAGCCCGGCGAGATCGAGAAGCGTCGGATAGAGATCGACCAGCTCGACGAGGCCCTGGACCACCTGCCCGCCGCCCCGGGCGCCCGGCAAGCGGACGATGAGCGGAACGCGAGTCGACTCCTCGAACTGAACACTCTTCCGCCAGAGGCCGCCGTGTTCGCTCAACTGAAAGCCGTGATCGCTCGTCAGAAGAACCAACGTCGAGTCCTCGAGCTCGAGCAACTCGAGAGCATCGAGGAGCTGGCCGACATACGAGTCAGTCATGGTGACCATGGCGTGGTACGCGGCGATCGCCTGCTTCTTTTGACGTTCCGTATGAGCAGCATCATCTGGAGCCATCTGAAAGGCCGGACCGGGGAGGTCCTGGGTGTCGTCGGGCGGTGTGCTCGGCAGCTCGATTTCGTCCGCAGGATGCTGTTCGAAGAACGACGCCGGGCCGACCCAGGGCTGATGAGGCTTGTGAAAGCCCGCGGCGACGAAGAAGGGCTTGTCTCGACTCTCCGCGAGCAGCTGAACGATCCGAGTTGCCGTCGTGCCGTCAGGAGTCATGCGCGGCGACTCGGTCGTCGCTCTCCAGGAGAGCGGCAGTCCCCCGGGTCTTCCCACGGCCTCCAGAAGCTGCGCTCTCGACAGGCCGTCCTCCGCACCGGACCGCCAGGTGTTGTCGCGAACCTCCGAGAGGTCGGTGCCCGGAAGATAGCCAGGTAGGTGAAACCGCTGACCGGGCTCTCGCGAAAGCGCGAAGCTCGAGACGTCCCAGCGAATCGCATGCTCGAACGTGTTGTGCCCGATCTTGCCGACCCGAGCCGTGAAGTAGCCGTGATCGTGAAAGTGCTCGGGAAGCAACCGGAGGTCCTCGCCCATCGTGCTCCGCCAGTAGGTTCGGTTGTCGTGCACACCTGTCGAAGCGGGGCGTAGCCCACTGAGTAGAGAGGCCCGCGAAGGGTTGCAGACCGGGTTCTGCACGTAGGCACGTTCGAAGCGAAAGCCCTCACTTGCCAGCCGGTCGATGTGGGGCGTCTTGGCGCTCGCGTACTGCGGCCGGCCGGTGGAGTCCAGGTACGAGCCCAGTGCGACATTCAGATCGTCGACGACGATCAGCAGCACGTTAGGAGGGTCCCCCGCATTCACGCTGCGCAGGGGAGCGGCTGTGCGAAGGAGGAACCCGTCCGTCGAATCGTCCGATCCAGGCGCGACCGGAGCCGAAAGGAGGAGTGCCGTCACGAGGGCTGAGCTGGGCACGATGGACTTCTTCATGGCGACTCCTCAGGCGGCCGACGCAGCGCTGTCGGCTGGCATTCAGGGGATGGACCAGTGCGAAGAGCTCGAAGCGCGGTGCCCCCGGCGCCAACACGTTCCGTCGTCTCGTCGATGACCTCATCTCTCACTTTCACCGCAAAGGTTGTCACGAAGCCTGGAAGTCGCCCTTCGTCTGATCTGAGCCACAGTGCTCTTCGGCTCGAAGCGAAGCGGTGCCCAGCCCTTCAAGACTCGGTGACGGTGAACTGGCCCATCATGCCCATGTCCTCGTGCTCGAGGATGTGACAGTGGTACATGTACGGATGCTTCTCCGTCGCCTCGTGGTCGAAGCGCACGAGGAACTCAGCGCTGTCGCTGACCGAGACGGTGTCCTTCCAGCCGGCGTCTGCTGCAGCGACCGGGCGGCCCTCCTGCGACAGGATGAGGAACGAGCAGCCGTGTACGTGGAAGGGGTGATGCCCGTCCTCGTTCTCCACACGCCAGCACTCCCACCGCCCCAGGCGGACGTGCTCGTCGATCCGGTTCATGTCCATGGCCCGACCGTTGATGCCCATCTTCATCGCTGTGTGTCCCTGGTGATCGTGCGCCGCAGCACGGTCCCTGCCTCGACGCCCATCGGGCATGTTCAGCACGAAGGTCCGGTCCGGAGCGCCGGGAGACGTGGCCGGCCTTTCGATCGTGTTCATCCTCGAAGGGAGCTCTGCACGAGAGGCGGCGAGCTGCGGGTTCACACGAAGCTCGAGAATCCGAAAGGAGTCCCTCAAGCCACCGCCGTAGAGCCCTCGCCCACCGCCGCCGCTGCGTCGGCCGCCACCACGATCGCCCCGGCGGTCCTCGCGGCCTCGTCTCTCACCGCGGCCCTCCCTTCGGTCGCCTCGCTCCCTGCGATTCTCATCCTCTTCACGACGGCCGGAGTCGCCCGGACCACTGAGCAGCATCGCGGGCTGACCATTCGAGAAATCGACCACGATCTCGTTGCGCTCGCCGGGCGTCATGATCATCTCGGTCAGCTCTACCGGGGACTCCAGGAAGCCGCCGTCCGTCGCGATCTTGTGGAAGGCGCGGCCGTCCTGAAAGTGAAAGCGATAGAAGCGAGCGTTGGAGCCGTTGAGCACGCGGAGGCGAACGAGGCCCTGGGGCACCTCGACGAAGGGGCTCGCAATACCGTTGACCGTCACCGTCTCGCCCAGGAAGCCGTCCTCCTCGTCCGCATCCTCCAACGAATAGACGAGACCGCCCGAAGGATCGACGGTGCGGTCCTGCACGATGAGCGGAAGGTCGTCGACACCGTAGGTCTTCGGCAGAGGAAGAGCGTCGCTGTTGTCGTCATCAATGATGAGAAGACCGGCGAGTCCCTGGTTGACCTGGAGGCCGGTACGGCCGTGCGTATGCGGGTGGTACCACGAGGTGCACGCCTGCTGCCGAATCGGCAGTGTCGGCGACCAGGACCCGCCCGGCACGATGATCTGCTGCGGCCCGCCGTCGACCTCACCCGGGACATGGAGACCGTGACCGTGTACGGCGATCGGCTCCGGCAGCTCGTTCGCGTAGTGGAACGGGACGTCCTGACCTCTCCGCATGCGAACCGTGGGACCCAGGCAGGGACCGTTGAAGCCCCAGGTCAGCGACTCGACCCCCGGGAGGATCTCCCACCTTCCCGCCTGCATCGTCAGCTCGACGGCACGGCCGTCGTGCGCATCCAGCAGTTCGGGGATCGGTAGCCGTCGCTCCGCTGCAAGCCGGCCCGCGTCCCGCCGTGCTGCGAAACAGCCGGTCAGAGAGGCAGGCCCCGCGGCGAGCATCCAAGTACCGATCCCCAGGCTGCGCTTCAAAAAGGTTCTTCGTTCCATCTCGCGATCCTCAATGCGTCCTCGGTTTTCGTTCCGTCGAGGAGAACCCTAGTCAGCCGATCTCAAGGGCCGGTGGCCCGAACATTTGATTTCTTTCAGAAACGAAAACCACCAGACGGCTCCTACGGAGAAAGGCGCCGCGCTTTGGTAGCGTCATGCCACCAACTTCATCGATGGGAGTCCTCATGGAGCTCATGCCGCAAGAAACGCTCCGCGCCGTCAGCCTATGGGCCGGAGCCAACGTCCTACTTCTCCTCTGCCTCGGGCTCTTGGTCACGCGCCTGAGGATCAAGGTCGGCGCGCCCGTCGGAACCGGAGACGACGCCGTCTTGGAACGCGCGGTCCGAGCGCACGGCAACAACGCGGAGTACGTGCCCGCGGCGCTGATACTGCTCTTCCTCGCCGGCGCCCTTGGACTCTCTCCCCTCCTCGTGCACGTCGCGGGAGGAACCCTGTTTGCAGCGCGCATCCTTCACGCCATCGGAATCCGACAGATCGAGAAGTACCTGCCGCCAGCTCGTGCCGTGGGCAACGTTGCCACCTGGCTCGTGATCCTCTGTCTCGGTGCCTGGATACTGATCGCGACGCTCTGAGTTCTTACGACCGAAGCCACCGGCCCACGACGAGGAGTGCCCCCGAGATGAATGAACCGGCCATCCCCGCTGGCTTCAAGCCGCACTTCAAGGAGTCACGCTTCACCGACCCCTGGGAGCCACTGCTGTCTCGAGTCCAAGACGACCAGGTGCAGATGGGCGTCCTGGTCCGCGACGCCCACTGCAATTCGCGTGGGCTCGTTCACGGCGGCTTTCTCGCCGCGATCGCGGACAACGCACTCGGTCTCAGCATTGGCGTTGTACTCAAGGGGAAGGGGCTCGAGGTCGGTAGCCTGGTCACGACCAACCTGTCGATCGACTATCTCGGCATGGCGAAAGTCGGCGAGTGGCTGGCAACGGACACCGAGGTGCTCAAGGCGGGACGCAGTCTTTGCACTGCGCAGTGCCGCGTCGCCACCGCGAACACGCTGGTCGCGCGAGTCAACGCAACCTTCCTCCGTCGAGCCACCAACAGCTGAGCGCCAGCGCAGTGGGCGTTGATGGAAGAATGCCCCAATGCCGAACAAACCGCCCGAAATCACCCGCAGAGATTTCATCAACGGCACGCTGGTCGCAGCCGGCACGGCACTCCCGCGAAGAGCGACGGGCGCGCAGGCTCGCTCGATCGCGAACTCCTCGCTCTACCCACCGGCGCTGACCGGCCTGCGCGGCAGCCACCCCGGCTCCAACGACGACGCCCACAACCTGGCCTGGGGCCGGCGCTCAGACTGGGGCACGCCGACCGATCTGGGTGAGAGTTACGACGTGGTGGTCGTCGGCGCTGGCCTCAGCGGCCTCGCCGCAGCTCACTTCTACCGGAAGGAGCGCGGTCCAGACGCCAAGATCCTCGTGCTCGACAACCACGACGACTTCGGCGGCCACGCGCGGCGCAACGAGCATACGGCCGGCGGCCAGCTGCGCCTCGGCTACGGCGGATCGCAGACTCTGGTCGAGCCGGGGAACGCCAGCGATCGGGTGCTCGGCCTTCTGGGCGACGTCGGCGTCGACATCGGGCGTTTCGAGACGGCCTACGACAGGGGCTTCTACGAGCGGCACGGACTCTCCGCCCTCACCTACTTCAACGAGGAGGTCTTCGGCCAGGACAAGCTCGTACAGCACCCCTTCTGCAACTATCCGAACTTCATCGAGGGGCTGCCTCTCGGCAAGCTCTCGCACGAGGAGGCCGCTCGCCAGGCGCCACTCGACGACGACGCCAAGGCGCAGCTGCTGCGCGCACTGGGCGGCGGCCTGCATCTCCTCGACGTGCCGGAAGACGAACTCGAAAACTACCTCTACAGCCAGTCGTACTCCGACTACCTGCGCGACACGCTCGGCGTCGATCATCCCGACCTTCTGCGCATGGCGCGCTGCTCAGCGCTCGACTGGGGCAACACCGGTACCGACCTGATGACGATCGGCGACGCCAAGGACGCCGGCGCGCTCGGATTCGCTCCCGTCGAGGTCTACGACGAAGAGCACCCCTACATTCACCACTTTCCCGACGGCAACGCCGGAATCGCAAGAGCCCTGGTCAAGAGCTTGGTGCCTGCCGTGGCGAAGGGGAGCAACGCGGAGGACCTCGTGCTCGCTCGGTTCGACTACAGCAAGCTCGACCAGCCGCAAGCCACTCGCATTCGCCTCTCGAGCACGGTCATCAACGTGCGCCACGCAGGCGACCCGGCGACCGCGACCGAAGCACTCGTCAGCTACGTCGAGGGTGGCCAGCTCTACCGCGTGAGGAGCAAGGGCGTCGTCATGGCCTGCTACAACAAGATGATCCCGCACATCGTCGAGGGGCTGCCGTCAGAGCAGGACGAAGCGCTCCGGCAGCAGCAAAAGTGTCCTCTTCAGTACACCACGGTCGGCCTGCGCAACTGGCGAGCGATCCACGAGATCGGCATGGGCATGGCCATGTGCCCCGGCAACATGCATCAGGGCGTCTTCATGGACTTCCCCGTCAACCTCGGCAGCTACGAGTTCACCAAGACGCCGGATGGCCCCTGCGTGCTGATGATGATCCACTGCGCCTACGGGAGAACGCCTGGCGCTCCGCGGCGCAAGCAGTTCCGCGACGCTCGCTTCCGCATGCTGCGGCTCAAATTCAGCGACTACGAGAGCGAGATCCGGCGACACCTTTCCGGGATGCTGCCCAAAGACTCCTTCGACTTCGATCGCGACGTCGAGAGCATTACGGTGAACCGCTGGGCGCACGGCTACACCATTCCCGGTCCTGGAGACTCCGTCGAGAAGGGCAGGCAGCCGTTCGGTCGCATCACCGTCGCCAACTGCGACTCGGCACCGGCTGCCGACGCCAAGGCAGCGATCGAGATGGGCCATCGCGCGGTGAGCGAACTGGCCTGACGGGCAGACGCCTCCTCGCCGCGGTGCCTACTCCCTGGTGAGGGTCTTCGTGGAGGTCGCCTCCGCCAGGATCGTCTCCTCATCCAACGAGACGGTCTTGAGGTCGTAGTTGACGTGGCGCTCGGTCTGGTCGTTGATATGAGGATTCGCCTGGCCGTCGAGGTCGATGAAGCGGCTCTGCCCACCCGTGGGCGTCAGGCTTTGGAGCGCCGGCGGATCGTCACCGAGCTCCAGGATCGCCGTCCAGGCCGGCATTCCGTTGTGGTGCACCTCGGCAGGAACGTGCCCGAGCTCGACGGCGAAGCGCATCGCGAGGTCGTAGCCTCCGAACCTGCGCTTGATGGTCTCCCGGCGAAGGTCAGCGACCTCGGTCTTGCCGAGCTCCTCGCGCAGCTCCGCGACGGTGCGCTCGAGGCTCCTGCGCACCAGCGTGTCGCGGTCCTCCCCGTTGAGGAAGTCCCAGACCATCGGCTGTCCCGCGGCCTCGCCCTCGAGCGCGCGTAGCAAGACGCTCGTGCGGTACTTGACGTAGATCTCCTCGTCGAACTTCCACCACCAGTCGCCCAGCTCGTCACCGAAGATCATGTCCGAGGCGACCCGCGTCCAATGACGGAAGAGGCCGACACCGGCGTGGTCGTAGAGGCCGTCTCGATCGTCATCGAGATAGGAGCCGTCCCATTCGCGCAGAAGCTCGACCGCCTCGATGACAGCGGGATCCTTGGCACCCTCGACCGCGGCATCGAAGAACGGCTGGAAGAAGTCGGGGGTGGTGATGCTCAGGTCGTGGCTGGCGAAACCGGCTCCGAGAGCCTTGTTCATCTCCTCCATCTCGGCGTAGGTGATGGAGTCATCCGCTTCGATGAGAGCTTTCGGCAGATAGGTGCGGTAGTGCTTGCCCCAGCGCGACATGTCGCCGTAGCGCGTGTTGCGGTCGGGCTTGCTGTTCCAGGCGTGCAGATACCCCTGCTCGGGGTTGGCGACGTTGGGCCAGTCCTCGGGATCGCGGTGGCCGAGCCACTCGAACTCGCCGGTACCGGGCAGCGGAAGCCGCGGATCGGCCCCGTCCTTGCGCAGCGGAACGGACCCCGTATGCCAGTACTCGATGTGGCCGGACCCATCGCCGTAAACGACGTTGTAGCTGCCGGCCGTGCCGAGCTCGATGGCCCGCTCGAAGGCGTCGCGATCGCTGGCGCGGGCCCGCTCGACCGAGGAAGGAAAGCCGAGAAGCTCCTTCTTCCAGAGGTTTGAGCGCCTCGAGAAGGCACGCTGATTCTCCTTGTCCCACTCGATGACCGGGCCGTGAACCGTGCGAAAGACCTCGAGCGAGATCGGTTCTGCACCGTTCACCTCGATCGTCTCGGTGCGCACCTCCATGTCGCGCCACTCTCCTTCGAACCAGTACTGCCGCTCGTTCTCGGGGTTGAGCTTCTCTTCGTAGATGTCGACCATGTCGTTTTCGCCCGTCGTGACCAGCCAGCCGTACGTCGGCGTGCGGCCCATGACGGGCGCCGGCATGGGCGGAATCTGCAGGCCGGCGACGTCGAAGCCTGCACCCTTGAGGTGCACGTCACCACCGTCGGCGGTCGCCTGCATCATGAGCACGCGCCCACTCGCCGATCGGCTCGGTGCAATGGCGATCGCGCGACTCGCGCCGCGCCGCTGCTCTTGCCAAGGAGAGATCTCACGCTCGCTTCGCCGGTAGGGCAAGCTCGCTAGGTCGTTCGTCTCTTCCGTTGCGGAGCCGGGCAGAGCCGTCAGGGAAGATCCGTCGTCCGGCACGTTGGTGTAGGCATCCGGGTCGTGCAGCACGAGCACGTCGTCGAAGAGCACGCGCGCCTTCTTCTCGCCGTGGCGCTCGACGAGCTCGCTCCACATCTCGAGGTTCTGCAGCTCCATCCCGCCCCCGCCTCCGTAGTAGGCCGTGATGTACGCCATTCCTGCGGCGAGGTCCGTCACCGTCAACGGCTCCAGTTCGACGCCCAGAGCCTGGAACTCGTAGGGCATCTTCGTCTTCGGCTCGGCAAGTGCTTCCTCGATATAGCGATTGATGCCCTCGAGTGTCGCGAGCAGCAACGCTCGATGCTCTTCGGAGAGCGCATCGACCATCGTCTGCCATTCCTCCTCCGTGTAGAGGCGAGTCCGCATCTCCCGGTCCGTCGGTACGCCGCCCTCACCGACGAGCTCAGCAAGCCTTCCTTTGCCGAGTCGGCAGCGGTAGTAGGTCTCGAAGAGGCGGTCTTCCGCCATGGCGTAGCCAGCGCCGAAGAAGAGATCCGTCGCAGTGCCGGCGAAGATGTGGGGGACGCCCATCGTGTCGCGCACGACGCGCGCCTCTCCGCTGAGCAGGTCCTCGCCAGGCGAGCAGGCCGTACTGACGAACGCGACGAGAAGGAGACTCAGAGCGGCGGGGAGTGTGCTTTTCATAGGCGGCCTCTGTTTGGAGTTTCTTCGAGCCTACAACGGGGCAGGAAGGCTCGTGTGAACCTCTGGGTAGCCGAGCCAACCCGGGACTGATTTCCGTCTCGCGATCGGTCATGATGAGCCTTCCATCACTGCAGGGGGACCTACACCATGAAGAGCCTCGAGACCATGCGCTCTCCGAGCGTGCGCTATGCGTTATTCGCCGTCCTTCTGGGCGCGCTTCTTGCCGCAGCAGTCGTTCCGGCGGCCGCCCAGCCCACTCCGATCGTCGACGAGTCGCTCTACCAAGGCTTGAAGTGGCGCAACATCGGACCCTTTCGCGGCGGACGCTCCAACGCCTCCACCGGCGTTCCCTCGCAGCCGCACACCTTTTACTTCGGCGGCGTCGGCTCGGGTGTCTGGAAGACCACCGACGGTGGCGAGAACTGGCGCCATCTGCATCACGAGGCCTTCAACACGGCCTCCGTCGGGGCCATCGAGGTATCGCTGTCGGATCCCAACGTGGTCTACGTCGGCATGGGCGAGCACGCGGTACGAGGCGTCATGACCTCGCACGGCGACGGCGTCTACCGCTCCGATGACGCTGGGGTCACTTGGCGACACCTCGGTCTGAAGGACTCGCGTCACATCTCCGCGGTGCGCGTACATCCGGACGATCCGAATGTCGTCTACGTCGCTGCACAGGGCGCGGCGTACGGAACCAACGAGCAGCGCGGAGTCTTCCGCAGCAGGGACGGCGGCGTCACCTGGGAGAAGGTCCTCTACGTCTCCGACTCGGCCGGCGCCTCGGGCCTGTCGATGTCGCCGACGAACCCGCGCCTGCTCTACGCAGCTTTCTGGGATCACATCCGCCTGCCGTGGCAAGTGCGCAGTGGCGGCCCCGGCTCCTCTGTCTGGAAGTCGATCGACGGCGGCGACACGTGGGAGCGCCTCGGTGAGACGGTCGAAAACGGTCTGCCGGCGGTCAAAGGCAAGATCAGCGTCTCGGTCTCCCCCGATCCGAACCGCGTCTTCGCCCTCGTCGAAGCCGATCCGGGCGGCGGCCTCTATCGCTCCGACGACGGAGGCAAAACGTGGGCAAACGTCAACGCCGACTGGGGCCTGCGCGCCCGCGCCTGGTACTACATCAAGGTCTTCGCCGACCCCAGCGACCGCGACGTCGTCTGGATTACCAACGCCCGGACCTACAAGTCGATCGACGGCGGCAAGTCGTTCGCCACGGTGCGCACGCCGCACGGCGACAATCATCACCTCTGGATCCACCCGGAAGACTCGGACATCCTGATCAACTCGAACGACGGCGGCGCCAACGTCTCCTACAACGGCGGCCGCACCTGGTCGACGCAACAGAACCAGCCGACCGGCCAGTTTTACCGCGTCATCACGGACAACCAGTTTCCGTACCACGTCTACGGCGGCCAGCAGGACAACTCGGCGATCGGCATCGTCAGTGAGGCGCCGGGCGGGATCGGCTGGAGCGACTTCTACTCCATCGCCGGCTGCGAAAGCGCCTCGCCCGCCTTCGATCCCGACGAACCGATGCTCGTTTACGGTGGCTGCTACATGGGCATCCTCGCGGAGTGGAACCGCGAGACCGATCAGAGCCGCGACGTCATGGCGTACCCGAACATGGCGGCCGGCATCCCGGCGCGCGAACAGAAGTACCGCTTCAACTGGAACGCCCCGCTCGTCGCTTCACCCCACAACCGCTCGGTGCTCTACCACGGGGCCAACGTTCTGCTGCGCAGCGACAACCGCGGCGTCACCTGGACGCCGATCAGCCCCGACCTGACGCGCAACGAGGACGAGAAGCAGGGTCCGGGCGGTGGACCGATCACCAACGAAGGAGCCGGCGGCGAGATCTACGGAACGATCTACGCCGTCGCGGCCTCGGAGACGGAGCCCGGCGTACTCTGGGTCGGTACGGACGACGGCCGCATCCACATCACGAGGGACGAAGGGCAGAACTGGGAGGAGATCACGCCTCCGGACGTCGGCGAGGCGATCATCAACGCCCTCGAGATCTCGCCGCACGACCCAGCGACGGCCTACGCCGCGGTCACTCGCTACAAGTTCAACGACATGACGCCGCTCGCCTACCGCACGACGGACTACGGCAAAAGCTGGGAACAGATCGCCAAGGGCATTCCGGACGGTGCCTGGGTACGGGTCATCCGGGAGGATCCGGTTCGTGCCGGGCTTCTCTACATGGGTACAGAGCTCGGGGCCTACATCTCTTTCGACGCCGCAGCAACCTGGCAGCCGCTGGCTCTCAACATGCCGGTTACCGCGATCACCGATCTGGTCGTGCAACGAGAACACAACGACCTCGTGGCGTCGACGAGTGGACGCGCGTTCTGGATCCTCGACAATCTGGCTCCTCTACAGCAGCTCGACGCGTCGACGGAAACAACGAGTCTGCAGATGTTTCAGCCGGACAAGGCCCATCTCGCCTCGAGCGGCGGCGGCTTTGGCTTTGCGCGCTCGCGCATCGGCCAGAACCCGCCGGGGATGGCGGTCCTCGATCTGATCGTGCCGCTCGGAGACGGCGACGAGGAACTCGAGATCGACATCACGGACAGCTCGGGCTCGCTGGTACGGCGCTTCCGGGGAACTCGTGATCGCAAGGGCGAGGGACGCAGTGACGAGGAGCCCGCCCAGCCCGAGACCAGCGAGGCATCTCCCGAAGAAGGAGAAGAGGAAACGCCCAAGAAGCCGAAGTCGGGAAAGAAGTCGGTCCTCGAGCGCGCCGAGGAGTCGACTCTGACCAAGGTCAAGATCAAGGCGGGCCACAACCGGATCGCCTGGAACGGCCGTCACGACTCGGTCCTGCCGATCCCGGGACAGTTCAACTTCGGCAGCCTCGCGGGACGCGACGTGATCCCCGGCACGTACACCGTGACCGCTCGTCTCGGCGACGCGGAGGTGAGCCAAGACGTCGACGTGCTCGCCGATCCACGCGTTGCGATCAGCGCGGAGCAGTTCGCGGCACAGGACGCCCTGATCCAAACGGTCGACACCGAGCTGGCCTCACTCCACCGGGCGGTCATCGAGTTGCGCGAGGTGCGAGGTCAAATCGAGCGCTTCCTCGATGCGAGCTCGGGGCACGAGGCCTCCGAAGAGATCGCTGAAGCGGGACGAGAGATCGTCAAGGGCCTGACAGGCGTCGAGGACACTCTGATTCAGAAGAAGACGGTCGATGGCCAGACGGTCATCAACTTCCCCGCTCGACTGAATCACCATTACCTCTACCTGCGCTCGGCGATCGGCGAATCCCTGGGACTCGTCACCGACGGCATGCGCGAGCGCGCTGCCGATCTCTCGGAGCAGCTGACGGCAGCGCTCGACGATCTGGGCACTCTGCTGGGTGAAGACCTCGACGCGTTCAACGCGCTGGTGCGGGAGAAGGAGGTTCCAGCGATCGCGCGGCCAGTGCAGGAGTAGCTGCGCAGACCGCCTACCAGGGTCCAGACGCTCGGAAGCCGCGCGTGCCGCGCCGGCTCACAGGCCTGTGCGGCACGCAACTCGAACGCGTCAGCCGTGGCGCTCGTTCGTAGAATCTCGTGCCATGAACGAGCTGGCCCTATCCATTCTGCGAAGCCCCTCCGGGCTCGAGGTCCGGTGCCTGCAAAGGCAGCGCAGATCGAAGTCGTGGGAGCTTCCCACCGAAGACGGAATCTTCCCTTGCTTCGTTGATCGGCCTCTCTCAGCAGAGTTGCCCTGCTCCAGGTCCGAAGAGCCGCCCCTGGACGATTCGTTCCCCGCTCCCGCACAGGATCTTCTGGCCGCCTGGGAGTCGCTTTCCGAGGTCCGGGCAATCGATGTCCAAGTGATCGCGAGTGCGCTGACGCTGCTTGCGACGACCGTGCCCGCTCAGCCTACCTTCCGATCGAGCGAGCCTCTGAAGTTCCCTCTCGCGAAGGAGCCGCCGAATCCCACCGCGGCTCACCCTCGAGCCTTCCGAGGCACCAAGGCCAAACCGCCGAAGTCCGCGCTGCAGCGCGCGATCGATCTGAGGCTGGTACTGTGCGACCGGCACCAGACGCGGGAGCTCCTGTCGACCTTCCAGCACATGCTCCCGGAGTCACTCGAGCTTCTGGCCTCGAAGGAGCTGCTGCGCAGCAAGCGATCCGGCAGCACAGCCGCTGTACCTGACCTGCTCGGCCCGGTCTGGGGCCAGACCAACATCTCCTCCGCTCCTGGCGAGTTCTGGCGGGACTTCGGCTGGCAGATCTGGCATACCCCTGAGGTTCTTGGCCCCCTCCTAGGGAGTTATGTCCGTCTCGAACTGGCCCAAGACCGCGAGATGGCTGCGCTTGCAGCGCTCGTTCTGAAGTCGACCGCTCCAGACGTGGGCGCCGCATGGGTGGTGGAGGCCGCCGCACGTACGCTCGAGGAAGTGCGCCTCTTCCTAGTCACTGCCGTGGACTCTGGAGCGATCAAGAGGGAGCCGCCGTCGTCGCTGCTCAAAGCAGTCGATCGCTTTCCGAAGGAGGTGCGGTACCGCCAACGCTGGGCAGTGCTGGATGCGCTAGGAGAAGACCTCGACCGCGACTTTCTAGAGACTGGCGTTGACCTTGCGGTGCACTACCGGGTCTCCGGCTCACTCTACTGCTCGCAAGATGGCACTGAGTTTGACCGCGAAGTCGTAGACAAGGTCGTCGCAAAGCTCAGCGACTCAGAACGTGGCGAGGCTGCGATGAGTCTCTGGAGGGCATCCACTGGCTTACCAAGTCTTATGGAGCACCTTCGAGCTCTGCCTCTGGAACAGGTTCCACAGGAAGCCCTGTCGGCGTACATCGGCTTTATCGGAGATCTGGATTGGTACGTAGTCGACGAACCGAGCGACCCGGATCGACGCCAGGCCCTGGTCGCCCACCTGCCAGCCGTTCTGGAGCTCCTGATCTCAGTACCTACCGGGTTCGCTGCGGGTGCAGCTGCAAACCTCGCGGAAGTGATCGAGCCGTGGCGAGCGCCGGAAGAGTCTTCGAAACTGCTGCCTTCCGTAGTCTCCCTCTTCCAGAGGATCCAAAGACCGCCATTCGATCCGGACGCCCACTACTCAACCGCTCTTGCGTCTCTACTCAAGCTCGGCAGACCCTACCGCGAGCGCATCTTCGCCGCTCCCTTCTCCTCGTTTCAGCGCCTCAGCAAAGCCTGTAGGCGGAAGTATCGGGGGGAGCTGGCGGGCTGGGGTATCGACTCACTCGCGAAGGTCGCACCAGACCTCGTCGTCGAGGCCTTCGAGCGGGAAACCGCTTCCCTGGTCCGTATCGCTAAAACACTGGCCGCATTCAACGACTCCGAACAACACAGAGTCCTTCGTGCTTGGCTCGAGACCGACGCCGGGCCCCTCGATGCCAACTGGACAGTCTCCGAACTTGTGGCGTGGGCGGATCGCGCTGCGCCGGATCATGGTGCCGTGCCCAAGGCGCTCCGCAAGCACCTGTCCGGTCAATCGACGCTCTCCGAAGGATCCATCGAGCGACACCGCAAGAAGGTGCTCGACCGGGCGGTGCATCTACGGCTGAAGAACCTCGAAAACGCGGTGGACGCTCGCCTCGGACGCCCGGTCGGACAGGAACGCCCGCAGGGAAACGTCCGGTTCGCTCTGCAGATGCTCGCGGACACGAACCTCAACCGCCGCGGCCTACGGAGGTTTCTCCGCGCCTACGGGGCGGGCGACACCGACTACCTCGCTCATCACCAGGCCAACCAATCCTGGCTACACCAGCATCCGCGACTGAACTGCGCAGCCTGGCTTGAGGGTCTCGAACGACGAGGTAACGACCAAGCACTGGGCGACGTCGTTCTGAACGTCGAGCAAGATCCCTTCGAGATCCTGAAGATGGGAGCGCACGTCGGTTCCTGTCTCAGCCTCGGCGGCGGGTTCTCCTACTCGGCCATCGCAGTGCTGCTCGACGTGAACAAGCAGGTCATCTACGCCCGCGACTCTCGAGGGACAGCCCTGGCGCGGCAACTGCTCGCCATCTCACCCGAGGAAAAGCTGGTTCCGTTCTACGTCTATCCGGAAGCCCCTCCTTCGTTGCAGAGGGCTTTCCGCGACTACGACCTGGCTCTCGCCGAGGCGCTTGGAATCGAGATCGATTTCGACGGTGAGGTGGACCTGGTCCTCTCTCAACGCTGGTGGCACGACGGGGGCTGGACAGACTTCGAAATCCAAGAGGGCTCGTAGTCGTTGAAACTGTCGAAGGAGCCTTCTTCGCCAAACGTCGCAGCGCCGAACCTGTCTCACTGCTGATCCCCAGCACGAGAGGACCTGTCGGCGGAAGGTCTAGGCTCTTGGCAATCGACGCCCTCCTCTTTTTTCGCATGCGCACCCTCCACACCAAACTCACCGTACTCTTTGCGTGCTTCGCTGTGTTCGAAGCGCTGCCCGGCGTCGCCGCACAGTCCACGGCTGGCCCACCGAGCGCAGAGATTGAGCAGCTGCTGACTCGAGCAGAGGAAGCGGGAGCCTCCGGGGTCCTCTTCATCGGCAGCGGCGATGAGTGGATGATCCAGACCGGCTTCGGATCTGCCTCCTGTACGGGCGATGATCCAGTGACGCCAGACCACGTCTTCATGATCGGGTCCATCACCAAGGAGCTGACCCGAGTGCTCGCGTTCGTTCTCGAAGAGAGAAAGTTTCTTTCCCTCGACGACACGCTCGCGAAACACCTCGAGAACGTGCGAGGCCCTGTCGCTCAGGTCACGCTTCACCAGCTCCTGAACCACACTGGTGGGCTACCCGACCTGATCGACGTCGCCGGTCGGCCGGTTCCTTACAGCGTCTCCTACGACTACGAGCCGGTCTCGAGAGAACAGCTCATCGAGAGAGCTTCTAGAGTGACGCTCCTTGCCGAGCCAGGGGAAAAAGAGCGGTACTCCAACCTCGGTTACCAGCTCTTGGCCGCCGCCTTCGAGGTCGCAACGAAGCGGCCTTTTCCGGAGCTACTACGGGAGCACCTCTTTGTGCCCGCTGGAATGAACGTCACCGACTTCTGGTTCCCGGAGTCCGAGCAACGGGCCTTCACC
>JBCCLJ010000119.1:0-21336 GCA_039026915.1 Acidobacteriota bacterium | reverse complement strand
TGCGGTGCCATCGTCGACGAGGCTCGGCGAGGACAGAGGGCGCAAACCCCTGCGCCCCTTGGGTTTGCGCGGCGCAGGCCGATCTTCGGCACGGCGCACGCTCAACGATGGACACCGCATCGCCTTCGCGCGCGGCGCACCAAATCTCGACCTGCGGCGCGCAAACTGAGCGCTACGGGAGTTTTTCATCAAGCCCCTACGGCAGCAGGGCCACCGCGCGCACCGGTCCGCCCGAACCGCCGGAGATCTTCATCGGCAGAGCAACGAGCCATGCACCCGTCGGCGGCAGGCGGTCCAGGTTCGTCGCATTCTCGAGCGCCGGCACTCCCCGAGCCGAAGCCACTTGATGCACGATGAAGTCCTCGGAAGGACCGTAGTCGATGCTCGCGGTGTCGACTCCGAGAAGCTTCACGCCTCGCTCTTCGACGAGAAGCCGCGCGGACGCCTCACCGAAGGACGGGAAGTGCAGATTCGAAGCGTCCCCGGGCGTGTCGTCACCGAGATAGGCGCTGGCCAGCGGCCAGCGATCGCTCCAACCGGTTCGCAGCAGCACCGCCGTACCGGCGGGAATCCTGCCGTGCTCGGCCTCCCAAGCCGAGATGTCCTCCAAAGTCAGGCGGTAGTCGCGGTCCAGCTCCGAAGCGGTGGTGACGTCGAGAACCACCGCCGGCGCGATGAGGCTGTCGAAGCCCACCGCGTCGAGCGTCGCCCCGCCTTCGGCGAAGTGAATCGGGGCGTCGAGATGGGTGCCTCCGTGCTCCGCCGTGCACAGCGAGTACGCCGAGTAGAAGTAGCCGGACCCGGAAGGACCGTAGGCCAGCTCGTCGTGAAGAAAGCCCTGCGTATCGGTCGGCCAGTAGAGCGTCTCCTCACCGTACGAGTGACTCAAGTCGACGACTTCGAATCTCGATAGATCCAGCGGCGGAGTCGCGTCGACCGGCGCGGGGGCGGGCACGGAACAGCCGAAAAGGCCAAGCAACGCCGGGATTCCAGCGGCATGAGCGCGTCGGGAGATCCAACAGCCTTTCAACGTCGCCACCTCCGAAGATCTGTCGTGATGAAAATGTGAACTCTTCGAGAGAACCGTTCTCGTGCGGAGCCACGGACTAGGCGCAGAACCGCGCAACATCGTGCGACATCCACACACTCCCACTGGAGCTCAGATCATGACATCACTCCGCACCAGGACCTTCGGGCCCCGGGCTGCCGCCGCAGCGCTGGCGCTCGCCGCAACCTCTCTCTTTACGACCAGCGCCTTCGCCGAAGAGGTGCAGGTGACCATCACCACCGTCGCTCCTGCCGACGGCGTCTTCCTGACCCCGCTGTGGGTCGGCTTCCACGACGGCGGGTTCGACGTCTACGATCGCGGCGCCGCCATCTCGGCCGGCCTCGAGCGTCTCGTCGAAGACGGCAACACCGGGCCCTTCTCCGATGAATTCGCCGCAGCTTCGGCCACCGGCGTGCAGAGCACGCTCGCGGGCCCCGGCGGACCGATCTTCAGCGGCGACTCCGCCACCGGAATCTTCGACCTCGACCCTGCTGCGAACCGCTACTTCTCCTACGCTTCGATGGTGATCCCGTCGAACGACGCCTTCGTCGCCAACGGCAACCCTCTCGCTCATCGCGTCTTCGACACGGACGGCAACTTCACACCGTTCGAGTTCTACATCGTCGGCGGTGAGGTGCTCGACGGCGGCACCGAGGTCAACGACGAGCTCGAGAGCAGCACCGCTGCGCTCGGCCAGTCTGCACCCGACACCGGCACCGACGAGAACGGCGTCGTCACCCTGCACCCCGGCTTCATTCCCGGCGGCCGCATCCTCGCCGCCCGCCCGAACGGCGACTTCACGGCGCCCGGCCAGATTCTCGCCAAGGTCACCGTGACGCGCGCTCCAAACACCACGGTGCGCTTCACCGGCTCCGGAGCTCAGGAAGTTCCGCCCGTCGAAACGACGGCGACCGCCGCCTGCTCCGCGACGCTCAACGCCGACGAGAGTCAGATCACCTTCGCCTGCGAGCACAACGTGGAAGACATCCAGATGGCCCACGTGCACCTCGGCGCGGCCGGTGAGAACGGCGACGTGCTGTTCCCCTTCGCCGATCCCGCTTCGCCGATCCGCGAGACCTTCGACGCGACCGAGGAGAACGTCGCCACGTTCCTCGCCGGCGGCCTCTACGTCAACCTGCACAGCACCGCCTTCCCCGCCGGTGAGGTTCGCGCTCAGGTCGACGGCTGCTTCGAAGGACCGTCGTCCGTCTGCGTCCAGGGTGAGCAGTTCGAGGTGACCTCGACCTTCTCCGCCAACGGCGACGCCGGCATCGGCCAGGCGTCCTCGCAGGGCACCGACGACACCGGCTTCTTCACCTTCTTCGACCCGGAGAACATCGAGCTCGACGTCAAGGTGCTCGACGGCTGCGCGATCAACGGCAACTACTGGGTCTTCATCGCCGGCGCGACCGACGTCGGCGTCGACATCACCGTCACCGACACGGCGACGGGATCCGTCCAGACGTACAGCAACACGGAGGGCAACCCCTTCGCAGTGGTCCGCGACGTCAACGCCTTCAGCTGCGGTAGCTGATCTCTCCCCCGATCAGCACCGCACCTGCGGCGCCCCGCTCGGCCACCTTGGGCCGGGCGGGGCGTTTTCTTTCAGGGCACGTCTTCCTTCGGAGCACGTCGAGCAGCGACGCAGGCGGAGCGTGCAGGCCTACTCGCCTTCGTACTCGGCAAGTCCGCGCTCGAGTCCCGCCTTCACGGGCGGAGGCACGCTGTCGCCCGCAGCAGCGATCGCCTCGCGCTGAAGCTCGACGGCGCGAGCTCGTTCGCCGAGCAGGAAGTGCGTGCGCGCCAACGACGCCAGCGCCTGCGGGTCGTTCCGCTCGGTCAGTGCGACGGCCCGCTCCGAGAGCTCCTTGGCCAACGCCAGGTCGCGCTTCGTTTCGCTGCCGAGGACGGCTCGAGCGAGGGTGGCCAGCGCCAACGGACGGTCCTGGATGCTGGCTGCGTACTCCCTGGCCAGAGCGTAGGCCTCATCGGTCTGGCCGAGGTCCTCGAGCAGTGTCTCGAAGCGTGTCTGCTGCAGATGCTCTTCCTGAGTGAAGCGCTGGTCGAGTGAGCGCTCCGTCTCGGAGTTGTCGAAGGCCAGAAAGGCGTCGATCGTCACCGAGTCGGCAACCAGGCCAGCGAGCTGCGGCGGCACGACGATGCCGAGGTCGGCGACCTTCATCTCGAGCGTCCACTCCATGACCGCAACATCCGCGAAGCTCTTGCTCAGGGCGGCCTGTGTGAAGTCGTAGAAAGTGAAGCTCGCGGGCACTTCGAAGGAGACCTTCTTGTCGCGGACCTCGAGATGACCGGCGACGGTCGCCTGGTAAGCGTTGACGTCGCCTTCACTACTCGCGAGCCGTTTCCAGTCTTTCGCCTCGTTCAGGAGGACGCCGATCTCGGGATGATTCGCGGCGTCGAAGAATTGCGCCCCACGAAGCAGACCGTCCGCGCGCTCGGCGCCGGTGCTCAACGAATGCAGGGGGATCCGCAACGCCCCACCGAGCAGAGGCGTGCCGCCGTCCCCCTCGAGGTCGTGCGAGCGCACGAGATAGCCGACGGCGTTTCCGGTCGTCGCAACGAGCCGCTGGAGGGGTGAGCGCAGAGTCAGTGCGACCTGGCTGTCGACTCCCCGCATCAGGAAGTAGGGAAAGCCCCGATCGAGAAGACCCGCAGCGATCTCGAGAGTTGCGCCACTCGCACTGCGCTCGGGCACTGCGGTGATCGCAGCGCCCGCGCCGTCACTCGACGTTCCCGCGTCGGTCACCCGATCCGCGCTGGCGTTGGCCGCCTCGCTGAGGTCGAGAGCAACGATCTCAGTGCGGTTGGCCAGAAAGAGCGTCGTACCAACGAGTGTGGGCGCGGCCCAGGCGGTCGCTTGAAGCACCTCAGCCTCGGCCAGGATCTCGACGCCGTCGTCCTTGGGAATGCCGAGACCGAGCTGTCCGTCCTCGTCGAGGATGATGAGACGGTCATCGCCCACCGCAACGACGTTGGCCTTGGCAAAGCCACGTTGACGAAAGAGAGCCTGCCCCGTGTCGAGATCGAGAGCGGTGAGGAAGGCCGGGCCAAAGTCGCCGCTCGAGCCGTAGAGGCGGTTACCGATGCGTGCCGTCGCGCCGTGCATGACCTTCATCTTGCGCGTGTAGAAGAGCTCCTGGGCCGAAAAGCCGTCACCCTCCGGCGTCACCTCGAAGACTCGCGTGCCATCCTCGTAAGCTTGAGATGCCACGATCTTGTTGCCGAAGGCGGTCGGCGTCGCCATCTGATACGTGGCCGTCTGAGGCACCTCCAGCTGCCACAGCACCTCGCCCGTCCTGGGATCGAGACCGGCCCGATTCGTACCGATCGCCACCACGACGTGATCGCGGCCACCGATGTCGGCGAGCAGCGGTGACGAGTAGGCGGCGCCGCCGTCGAGAGCCTTCCAGGCGACCGAGCCGTCGCTCTGCCGGAAGGCGACGACCGCCTGGCCGTCACCGCCGACAGGCAGAATCAGCAGGTCGTCGTACAGCAGCGGACTCGCGCCGAACCCGCGTCTCGGGACCTGCGCGGACATCGTCTCCTTGAGATCGATGCTCCAGACCTCGTCACCACTTGCCTTGGCGAAGGCTTTGAGGACCAGCGTCCCGCTCACCGTGAAGATGCGATCGCCGGCGATCGCGGGAGACGAGTGAGGACCGGGACCGAACTGCGTGTTGAAACCCGTCGTGAGCGGCGAGTCGTAGGCCGTCTCCCAGACGGTCTCTCCGGTTTCACCATCGAGCGAGCGCAGGACGTCTTCCTGGCCGCGCCGGAAGAAGATGTAGATCTTGTCGCCCTCGGCCAGGACGGTTGCGTGTCCATGATCTCCGAGCGGCTTACGCCAGAGCTCCCTGGGACCGTCTTCGGGCCAGCTGTCGGCGAGGCGCGCCGAAGGACTCGAGAAATCGCGATTGGGACCGCCGAACTGGGTCCAGTCGGAACTCGCTGCGAGAGACGGCGCGGACAGCAGAAGAAGCAGGAGAAGGGCGAGTCGAAGGCTGAGACGAAGAGTCATAGCGACCTCCAGAGGCCGAAAGATGACCGGGCGCGGAGCAACGCGACCGGGCAGGTCTGAGTCGTGAAGCGCCAACCCTAGCGGAACCGCGGCGCTGCACAGACCGAGCCTCTCGAAACGGGACGAATGGCGGAGCTCCCTAGTCGAGCGAATCTGCCGGGGCCGTCTCGACCCACTCACCGGTGAGCAGCGAGCGACGGGCGGCGTCGACCACCCTCAGACTCGCGACGCCGTCCGCCAGGTCCGGGTCGAGCCCGTGACCGTGTCGGGCGCCATCGACGAATCGGCGCAGAGCCGTCTCGAAGGACGCCTCGTTCCAAGGCGACCTGCGCCGCTCGACGAGACCACGCAGGCGGAGCGCATCGCGCACCTGCTGCAGCGTTCGGCCGAGCGGTCCTCGAGGATCGCGGCCTCTGAAGGTCGCCACCGTGCTCTCGTAGCGATCGATGGCGATCGTGCCCTTGGAGCCGACGATGCGTAGACCGGCGTCGTCGACCGTTTCCGAGCTGAAGAAGCCGCGGACCAGCACGCCCGAGACCGTCTGCGCGTCGACGGAGAGCGTCTCGCCCCGGTCGGCGTCGCCGCGTCCCGCTCTCGAGGTCCTCACGCGACAGATCGGTTCTCCGAGAAGCCAGTGCACGAGGTCGAACTCGTGGCTTGCGAGGTCGAGCAGGACCCCACCGCCGGGCTGTGTCGCGCTGCGCCACCCGGCATCGGCGCGCTGCGCCGTGCTGAAGCGCACTTCCACGCATCGAACGTCCCCGACATCGCCAAAGCCGAGACGACGCCGGGCCTCACGGTAGTCCTCACGCTGTCGATAGTTGAAGCCGACCGAGCACACGAGCTCGGTCCCGTGCCACTGCTCGAGCAGCCTCTCCGCTTCGGCGAGCTCCACCGCTACGGGCTTCTCGAGATAGACGTGCTGGCCGGCGGTGAGAGCCGCCGAAGCGAGGTCCGCGTGCGTTCCGGTCGGTGCCGCCACGAGGACCGCCTGTACCTCGTCATCGTCGAGCAGAGCCTCCGCTCCCTCGTATTGGCGCGCGCTCGGAAGAAGCCGCGCGACCTCGCTGCGCGCCGCTTCGCTGGGATCTGCAAAGGCGATCACCTCGACCTCCGAGATCCGTGAAAGACACGGCAGCAGAACGTCCCGGACCAGTACTCCCGCGCCCAGCAGCCCGACGCGCAGCGGCGCCTCCAAAGGCCGCGGCGGCGGCGGATCCGCGTCTCCAGCTGGCGTCGCTCCACTCACGAGATACCAGTCTTCGGGGCCGAGAAAGTCACCGCGATCGAGCTCCTTCTCCCAGTCGGACCAGGGAGACCGACCCGGTCCGAAGGCGAGACCCATCGCTTCTCCGAGGGCGCTGGCACAAAGCACCCGGGAGAGCTGCAGCGCGGCTCTCAGCTGCGACAGCTCCTTCGGCAGGCCGCGCCGGAGCGCACCCACGGAGCGGGCGAAGCGGAGCACGGGAATTGCCGGCGACAGGGCGAGGTAGGCTGCCCGCTTCCAGAGCGGTACCGACTGGCCCCGCAGCCAGCCGAAGTTCCGGGCGTGGTGGTACATCGTCGACCGCAGGACCTCTGGCTTCGTCACGTTGACGTGGCGACAGACCGCGGCCGGGTCACAGACGAGACGGTGACCGGCTGCTGCCAGCTCCCAGTGCAGCAGAACCTCGCTGCTCATCAGGTCACGAAGCTTCTCGCCCACGCTCAGCGCCTTCTCGCGATCGTAGGACGAGTTGTGGCCAGGCAGGAAACTCTGCTCGCAGACCTGCTCGATCTCCGTCCAGGGAGCGTAGCCGACGAGATGGGCGACCCAGCTGACGGTCGATGACGGGTTGGCGTTGAGCATTCTGGGACCGACGATCGCAGCGCCCGCGGCGTGCTGCTCGAGCAGCCTCTCCGCCCACAGCGCATTCATGTAGCAGTGATCCTCTGCCATCGCCACGTAGGGCGCGGAGGCGAGTTCGATGCCGAGAGCGCGCAGCGCACCGACGCGACGCTCCTCCGGAACACTCTCGATACGCACGGAGTGAAAGCGCTCGCAGATCGTGCGCGGCGGGCGGAACGCCACCGTCGAAGGCCCCAGGAGCAGGAGCTCGATGCGATCGGCGACCGTCTGGCGCACGAGATGATTCACCGTACGCTCGATCACGGCGTAGCGACCGGACGCGATCAGCACTACCGTGAGTGCGGGGTCCTGAAGTGAAGTGTTCATGCGGTGTTCCCGATCGCTTCGCCCTCGGTACTGCGACGCCAGGCCTCGACCATCGAGGCGGCGACCTCGTCGAGGCCGGCGCGCGGTCGAAAGCCGAGCTCGTCGACAGCGCGCCGCATCGAGTAAGCGCGGTTCGCGCATAGAAAGGAGAGCCGATGCAGCAGGGCGGGTTCCCATGCGAACGCCGACCACAGTCGCAGGCTCGCCTCGCTGAGGGGCGACAGCGGCCAGGAGGGGATCGATCGGAAGCGCAGCGATCGCTGACCTAGTGCCCTGGAAACGCGCTCGAGAAGATCCCTCTGCGTGCCGAACTCGTCTCCACCGAGAAAGTACGTCCTGCCGGCGGCCCGGGGTCGGGCAGCGCAGAGAGCGAGCCCCTGGCAGACGTCGTCGAGGTCGCTCACGTGGGTCACGTTGCGGCCGCCGCCGACGAGATTCACTCGACCTTCCCGCACCGAAGCCACCAGCGAGTTCCAGGTGCCCATGCGCTTCCCCGCGAGGCTGGTCAGTCGTGCGACGACGAGCTCCGGCAGGGCGTCACCCCCCTCGGCCTCGACCCGGCGCAGGCGCCGCTCACCAGCGAGCTTCGAACGTCGATAGCGCGAATCGGGACGCAGCGCCGCCTCTTCGGTCGCGGGCCAGCGGCGCAGGGGGCCGTGAACTCCGGTCGTGCTGCAGTGCACGAAGCGCCGCACGCCATGGCGCCCCGCAGCGCGCAGAAGTCGGCTCGGAAACGCGACATTCATCGCTTCGACCTCGCGACGATTGCCGTGCGACCGCGACGTCGAGGCCGCACAGTGAAGGACCGCTCGGCAGCCTTCGAGGGCCTCGGCCAAGACGGCATCGGTCCAGTCGTCTGCGACGACGCAGCGCACTCTGGTCCTCTCGAGCTCTTCGGCCGCCCGCCGCCGGCGAAGCAGCCCAACGGTCGATACACCGTTGGAAACGAGTCGCTCGCAAAGGGCCCGCCCGACAAGACCGTTCGCGCCGGTGACGAGGACCGGTCCCTCGACCTCCGAGAAACAGGATTCCGAGGCCCCAGCTGATCCAGCCATCCGGGGCATCTTCAGCCGCCCCCCGTGGCTTCGTCGTGGCGCGCCGCACGAAGCTCTGCCGCGAAGCCGCCGACGTTGGCGACCTGGGCGATGAAGAGCAGGGCGGAAAGCGCCCAGTTCCGAGGCCACAGTCCTCGGCGCAGCGGGTACGTGAGCAGGCGGACGTAGAAACTCGGAGGCTCGGGTCTCAGGGCTCCACGCTGGTCCCGCTGACGGATGCGGTGAAAGAGGTAGGCACCGCGGCCGTAGTTGAAGTGCTGTCGCCAGTACTTGCGAAGACCCATCCGGTGATGGTGGTCGACGACGGCGTCCTCGACGTAGCGAAGCTGCTTGCCGCGAAAGTGCCAGCGATCGCAAAGCTCTCGGTCTTCCGCCGCGGCGCGGCGCATCGATTCGTCGAAGCCGCCGGACTCGAGAAAGCGCGCGCGGGCCAGAGCGAGGTTGTTCGAGCAGAACATGCGGGGACGCCCGGCGCTGCCGTCGAAGTACTCGTAGAGAAACGAGACCAGGAGTTGACTCGCTTCGGAACAGAGGTTGCGCGACAGAGCGTTTTCGATGCGTCCTCCGACGAGGGACTCGGGATCGTCCTCGAGAGCTCCTTCGAGCGCGCGAAGCCAGCTCTCCCTGGGGCGACAGTCGTCGTCGACGAAGGCCACGTAGCGGCCCCGCGCCAGCCGCGCACCGTGGTTCCTCGCCATGGCCGGTCCCGCGTTCTCCTGACGCACGACGCGCAGCGACAGGTCGGGGTCCACGGAACGGACCGCCTCCTCGGGAGATTCGGGACTCCCGTCATCCACGATGACGATCTCGAAGCTGCGGCGCGAATAGTCCAGGCGGGCCAGCGAACGAACGCAGGCCACAAGCTGCTCGGGGCGGCCGTAGGTGGGCACCACGACCGAGAAGAGCGGTTCGGCGCGAGGCGCTTGCGTATCGACGCTCACCGGCAGGCCCCTGTCCGCGCCTCGGCACGGTCTTCGCGCCGCGCAGAAACCGGGCTCGTCGCAAGGCACGGAAGTCGGAGCGAGACGGTGGCCATCAGCTCGGCTCGTATCCCAGGCGTCGCATCGTCTTGCCGTGGCGGCGTTCGAGCCACTCGATGTCCTCCGGCGTCAGCTCCTCGGTCCACTGGCCACTGCTGCCCTTACGAAAGAAGCTGCCGCGGAAGTTCTGGCGATGCGGCGCGGTGGCCTCGGACTTCTGCAGGCGCGAGAACTCGCAACGCTGCACCGATCTCTCGATCGCCGCAGAGTCGGTCGGCAGCGAGCAGAAGGCAGCGAGCTTTTCGAGCTCTCCGTGCGGATCGGCCTTCAGATCCTCGTAGCGGAGCACCCGTGTCTCCGCGGGGCGCGCTGCGGCCGCTTCGAGCGCTCGATCGACGTGGCGACTCCAGTCGATGGGCCACTGGGCGCCGAGGGTGCGCAAGAAGCCCGACAGCGTGACGTCGCTCTCGAAGTTGCCCATCCCGTACTGATAGCGGTGGTACGAGATCATCACGTCTCGCGGGTCCCGAACGACGTAGACGAAGCGCGGAAAGCGCCGGTAGGCCGGATAGTGAGTCTTGAGAAAGCGCGGGCTCTCCACGCGCGAGAAGTCGCACCGGGTCTCCGCATGCATCGACGGAAAGAGCTCGTTGACCGTGGCCAGGTTGTGCTCGCGATCCGGCCAGCGGAGGTTGCAGAGCAGAAGGCGGGTCCAGTTACTGCCCGAGCGAGGGAAGGACACCAGGAACGTGTCATCTTCGCGAATCCCGTCGAGCCCTGTGCCCCGAGGCTGCCAGCGGCTGCGCAACCCAGCCCGATCGAGGAGCAGGTGCGCAGCCGAGCTCGAACGCTCGACGAGATGAGACAAGCGGGTGGGGGGCATCAGGATTTCTTGGGCGCTGAGTGCGACCGATAGGGAAGAGTACCGCGGAAGCTCAGAGAGCCTGTTGCTCTTTACATCTCTGACGTTTCCTGTCGCAGCAGAGCGACGCCCTCAGCGAACCGTGCGCGTCCTCCCGGCAGCGCCAGCCAGAGGAGAGCGTAGGCCGACGCGAAGCAGACGGCCGAGGAGAGCAGAATCAGGATCGAAGGCCGGGACGACAGCGCGTTGGTGGCGAGAAGCGTGACCGTGAACGCCCCGGCCACCGCCACGAGGGGCCGCAGCAGCGGAGTGCAGACGTCGCCGAGCTGTACCGCCGAGCCCTGCAGGAGGAAGCGCAGCCCCGGTACGAAGAGCAGCGCGTTGGCCGCGGCGTAGCCGCAGGCGACACCCGCAACGCCCCACGGTAGGCCGCAGCAGACGCCGAGAGTACGTGACAGTGTGCGCACGATCGACCAGCGCGCCAACACGTTCGAACGGCCCTCCGCCAGGGCTGGTGAAGTGAGCAGGCGTATCAACGCGTCGGCGAAGAACCCCGCCGCGAGAAGCCGCAGCAGAGGGGCAGACTCCAACCACTGGGGACCGAGCACGATCTCCACGATGCGCGGCGCCTCGAGTGCCAGCAATCCGTACATCGGAGCGAGGAGTGAGCCGACAGCAGAGAACGCTGCGCCAACGACGCTGCGGTAAGCACTCTCGGAGTCTTCGGCGCTCGCCTTCCCCGCCTCTCCACGGATCCGGCTCAGGCCGCTGACCACCGGCCCCTGACTCGGTTGCACGACCTGCAGCATGGGAATCTCGGCCCAGCGTCGAGCATTCGAGTAGAAACCCAGCGGCGACGCGCCGACGAAGAGACCCGTCAGCAGAGCATCGAGGCGCTCACCGAGCGCTTCGACGACGCGCGTCAGCCGGAGGTCCCTGGCCACGCGGAGCATCCCCTCGATGTCACCAGCGTCGGGTGCCAGTACGGAGCCCTGAAGCCGCCAGAAAACGAGCCGCGACGCCGAAAGAACGAGCCGAAGAACGGCGTGCTGACCGACGAGTGCCCAGACGCCGGCGCCGGCGTAGGCGAGTGCGATGGAGCTGATCGATGCGAGAAGGTTGGCCACCAGGCGCCCGATCGCAATCGAGCCGAACATCATCTCTCGGCGCAGAAGGCCGAGATGCACGCCGGTCGATGACGTCGTCGACACGGCGAGAGCCACCACCGGCAGGACGTACATCAAGACGGGCTCGCGAAAGGCAGCAGCGATGAGCGGCGAGCTCAGGGCCAGACCCAGGCTGAGCTTCGTAACGATGCGCAGGTTGTAGCGCATCATCTGCCGCACCTGCGAGGCGCCCAGCTGCTCACTCTGCACGACCGCCGTCGGAAAGCCGAAGCTCCAGAACGACTCGAAGAGCACTGCGACGGCCATCGCCATGGCCATGAGGCCGAAGTCGCGCGGTTCGAGAAGGCGGGCGACGATCGCCAGCGTCCCGAGCTGCAGCGGAACCTCGATCGAGCTCACGCCGAGCATCAGCAGGCTACTCGTGGCCGTCTGGCGAGCGACGTGCGGTGTGTTCACGGATTCGTCCTCAGCCCTACTCCGCGCACGGCGCGCTCGCGAGCTACTTCAGCAGCTCATACTAAGGCAGCCGCGCGGCGCAGATCTTCTGGGACGTCCGAGAGAGGCGGATCGAACGACAGGGGCGGGATTCAGCCCGCTCAGGGAAGCCGCAGAGCAACGAGCTCGTCGGTACTCCGGAGATAAAGCGTGCGGCCGACGAGGGTGGGGACAGTCCAGCTCAGCTCTTCGAGGACGTCGAGCTTCGCAGCAACGTCGGGGCCCGTTCGACTCGGACGAGCGAGATGCACCGTGCCCTCCTCGTCGAGAATCAGGACGCCCTGCTCCCTCACCGTGAGCAGCGTCGACTTTGGAAAGCGCCGCTTCCACAGCAGCTCACCGGTCGCCGCGTCGAGAGCCACGAGGAAGCCGGGGGAGCCGCCGTGGGACGCGAGCAGCATTCCATCCCAGAGTGCGCCGTTGCCGTGCTCCACTTTGAGTCGCGTGTTGTTCCACAGCCGCTCGGGCGCGCTTCCCCGAGCGTCGAGGCGAAGCGCCTGGGCTCCCAGGCGGTCGTAGGCGTGTGAAAGGTAGAGAGTGCGCGTCGGCGCGTGCCAGAGGGGGGTGAAAGACACGTTGTCCGCCGCCCCGGAGCGCACGTCGAAGCTCCACAGTCGCTCTCCCGAAACGGGGTCGAGAGCGACGAGTTTCTCCATCCCGTGGAAAACCGCGAGCTCGCGGCCGTCGATACGGAGACCGACAGGCGACGCGTGGGACGAAGGGAAAGACTCCTTTTGCCAGATCGTCTTGCCGGTCCCGAGATCCAGTTTCAGCACTCCGAGCCCGGGTGCGTCGGTGCGGCTGAGGCCGCCAGCGCGCTTTCCGAGACCGGGGAGCAGGAGCGCGCCGTTGATCACCAGCGGGCTCGCCGCATAGCCGGACTGCGGCACCTCGACGCCGTGGTCGGCGCCGAGATCACGCTGCCAGAGGAGACGTCCGTCCTCGACGGCCCAGCAGCGGACCGTGGCATCGATCGCGACCGTGGTCACCGTCTGCCCGACGACGACCGGGGCGGCGTGAGGACCGTCCCAGGACGCGTTCCCCGAGGCGTAGCCGACGCGGTGCTCTCTCTCCCAGAGCACCTGACCGCTCTCCGAGAGTGCGCTGACGCGCTCGACCCGCTCGCGCCCGTGGGCGACGAAGATGCGCCCCGCCGCCACCGTGACGGCCGAATGCCCGCCAGACAGTTCGTGGCGAAACACCTCGAGTGGGCCCTGTCCCACATCCCAAGACGAATCGAGAACGGGTGCCTCTGCAGAAAAGTTCCGTTGCGGCCCCCCCCACTGCCACCAGTCGCGTACTGAGTCGACGGGAGTCTGCCCGGCAGCGAGAGCGACGAAGAGGCAGAGCAGCTGTTGAAGTCTCACGAGCACAACGAATGCTTCGTTCGAGTGCAGAGGACAGATTCTTCGCCCAGGGCGCGACGCGCGATCACCGCTCCACAATCGCTAGGATCGACGGGTCTTCTCGAGCTTCTCTCCTGACGACGATGACCGATCCCAACGACGAAACCCGTTCCCTCTCGGAAGCCTCCCGCCCTCCGACTCGGCTCGACCTGCTCGGGCAGACGATCGGACCCTACAAGCTGCTGCAGGAGATCGGAGAAGGCGGCATGGGCGTCGTCTACATGGCCGAGCAGACGGAGCCGGTGAAGCGCCGCGTTGCCCTGAAGGTGATCAAGCCCGGCATGGACTCGCGCCGCGTGGTGGCGCGTTTCGAGGCCGAGCGACAGGCGCTGGCTCTGATGGATCATCCGAGCATCGCCAAGGTGCTCGACGCTGGCGCGACCGACGGCGGCTACCCCTATTTCGTCATGGAGCTGGTCAACGGCATCCCGATCACGGAGTACTGCGACCAGGAGCACATGCCGACAGAGGCGCGCCTGGAGCTCTTCGTCTCGGTCTGCCGGGCGGTGCAGCACGCCCATCAGAAAGGCATCATCCACCGCGATCTCAAGCCCAGCAACATCCTGGTCGCGGAGTACGACGGCGTGCCCGTCGCCAAGGTGATCGACTTCGGGGTCGCCAAGGCCACGGCCGCACAGCTGACCGACAAGACGCTGTTCACCGAATTCGGTCAGGTCATCGGCACGCCCGAGTTCATGAGTCCGGAGCAGGCGCGACGCAACCAGCTCGACGTCGACACGCGCAGCGACATCTACTCGCTCGGGATCGTGCTCTACCAGCTGCTCACCGGCGAGACGCCGTTCGGCTCGGAGCGCTTCCGCAGGGCGGCCTGGGACGAGATGGCCAAGATCATCCGCGAAGAGGAGCCCATGCGACCGAGCCAGAAGGTCGGCAGCAGCGCGTCACTCGAGCAGGTGGCCACCGACCGCGGTACGAGACCGGGACGCCTACCCGGCGTGATGCGCGGCGACCTCGATTGGATCGTCATGAAGACGCTGGCCAAGGATCGCAACAAGCGCTACCCGTCGGCAAGCGAGCTCGCGGACGACGTAGGGCGCTATCTCGCCGAGGAGCCGGTTCAGGCAAGGCCGCCGTCGCCCTTCGATCGCGCCGTCAAGTTCACGCGGCGTCATCGCGCGCCGGTGCTTGCCGGCGCGGCCGCGACCGCGGTGCTCTGCGCGGCGGCCGTGGGGCTCATTCTCGACTCTCGAGCGAGGGTGCTCGAAGCGGTCGAGCGCACGACGCTGCTCGAGCGGGCCGTCGGCGAGGCGTCCGGAGCGTTCGCGCGCGCCGAACTCTCTCCGGCAGGCGAGACGATCGCGTGGGACGCAGCCAACGCCCAAGGGGCGCGCGTATCCGACGTGCTCTCTCGGGGCCCGGTGCCAGACGAGGCGGAGTCGCGCGCTCGCGATCTTCTCGACCGTCTCGAAACCGCGTCCCGGGAGCGCGCCATCGCCGATCAGATCGAACGCGTCGTCATCGAGGGAGCGACGCAGTCCACCTTGGACAGCTGGCAGACGATGGAAAAGCGCATGCGGGGCTTCTTCCGCGAGAACGGCTTCGATCTCGACGAAGAGCGGCCGAGTTCGATCGCCGTGAAGATCCGCGAAAGCCCGCAGAGCGTGCAGTGGGTCGACCTGCTCGAGCTGTGGATCGGCACGCGCGGTCAGATGGCGGCTCTCGGAGGACCGCGGATGACCGCCGAGGCGATGCAGCCTTGGGCAGACGCCATCTACGCGGCCGACGACGACCCGCTGCGCACGGGGGTTCGCAAGTTCATCTACGAGGTGCCGCGCGACATCGCCACGCTGGACCGGCTGGTCGAAGCAGCGGAGCTCTCCGACTACTCGCCGCGCACGCTGTCGTGGCTGGCGAATGCCTACCTCGTTGGCGGCGCGCTGGCGCAATCCAATGACCTCTACGAACAGACGCTCCTGCTGTACCCGCGCGACTTCATGGCGACGTTCGACTACGGACTCAGCCTTCGCAGGCAGGAAGAGTGGCAGCGCGCCGCCCGCGTCTTCCATCGCTGCCTGGCGCTGAGACCTGACGTTGCGGGAGCGTGGCAGTACCTGGGCGAGGTCCTGGATCAGATCGGGGAGGACGAAGCCGCGGCGGCGGCGAAGAGGCGCGCAGTGGAACTGTCGGCCGAGAAGAACTCGAGCGAGCCCTGAGCCGTTCGCGGGCGTCGGCGAGTGACGAAAGAGATTCACTCCGTCAGAGAACCCACGCACGCACGGCGCTCGGCTCACGATGAGGCGGTCCCCAGTGGAACTTCGCGTAGCCGTATGTAGGAGACTCTGGTGCAAGCGAGCGCTCGAGATACGAAACGTCGAAGGGGAGAGAGGAAGACCGTGCAAGCAGGAAAAAGTCCGTCTCGGGTTCGTTCGGGCCCGCGGCCTTCGTCAGCTACGGGCCGGAACCTCGTGCAAACCGAAATACGACAGAGCGGCGGTGAGTCGTGAGAGCAAGGCAGGGCTGCTGTCTGGCCATCGCCTTCGTGGCGGCGGCGCTCGCGATCACTCCGCTCCTGCTCACCGGGGGCTGTGCGCTCATCGCAACGGCGTTGAACGAGCCTGTCCAGAAGATGAACGCGGCCCACATCGAGCGAGCCGGTGTGCAACTCGAGGACTTCCAGGTCGTCGACGGCGGCCGCAGCGTCGCAAAGCCCGAAGACCGGCTGCTGAGGATCTCCGGGACCGTCGTCTCGGTGACAGACGAACCGATCGAGACCGGCGTGATCCTCTTCTTCGAGCAGCTGCACAAGAACAACACGCTCTCCAAGGTGCAGCTCGGCGTGATTTCGGAGAGCGATGTCCTCAGCCCGGGAGAGCGGCGGAAGTTCAGCGTCGTGACGACGATGGCCCCGACCGCTGGAACGTACTGCTACCAACTTCGTGCAAGGGGAGGAGCCACGGAATACGAGTGGGAGTACGACGCGGTCCGTTGACCGATCAGGACGCCTCGTTCCCGGGGGACGCGTCAAACGAAGAACTCCGCGCGACAAGGACTCCTGCGAGTCAACGGGCAGCTGTTCTCATTCGACCACGCGCGAGGTCTCGACCAGCCAGAAGACATCACTGAAGAGACGCTCATGCAACTTCGAGAGCGACATGATCGTCCCCTTCGTCTTGCCCGCCCTTGCGGCGACCGAGCTCTATCGGTCCTTGCCTTGAACGGGCCCATCGATTGCTCCTGCAAGCGCTCTTTGTAGTGCCCCTCTCGCATGACCAGGCTCTATCGGCCGGGCCCGCGGTTCTGCATCGCGGCGAGCCGCTGCTCCAGTCTCTTGACCAGTTCGTCCCGGCGTCGGCGAGTACCGGCTTCCCCTTGCTGCTCGTTCCAGCGACGCCAGTCGTCTCGAAAGTACTCGTGGTACGAGTCGTTGTCGGGCTCCAGTATGCGAAGGATTGCGTCGTGGGCGAAGTCGCAGAGCCGGAGCGGTTCTGGTACGGGAGTCCATGGTGCAGCGGAAAGGTTGCGGGTTTCCTCGGGATCGACGAGCAGTCGCTCGTCGCTGAGGAAGCTGCTCAGGTACGCAAGTGCGCTTGCATCGTTCAGTGCTCCGATTGCCCGAAAGACTCGCTTCCAGTAGGCGACATCGCGAACCTTGTCTCGCTCGAGAGCCGCTGGATCTAACGTGCCTGCTGATTGGATCAGAGGACCAACAAACTGCCTCGCCAAGTGCTGGTCACGTTTGTCGTGTCCGGGATAGCCAACGAAGGCCTCGACTGGCCATCGGGCGGCGCTTGGCATGGGGTCTTGTAAGTGCAGGGCCAAGAGCAGTTCTCCGAAGTCGTCGCGCCAGAGTCCGGAGTGCAGGTCCCGCAGTGCGCTTAGGTCACCCTCTTTGAGTCGCGTTTCGTACGCGTCCAGCAGGGCTGGGCGGTGGTGCTCGCGCAGATGCTTGAGGAAGGCTTCGCGATGGCTTCGTGGCTTCGGGTCTGCAACGACGCGTAGGAGTTCATCGACCGACAGCTCCGACGCGACCTCAGGCCATCTCAGGTGTGCGCGCACAGCGTGGATGTTCCCGTCCCAGTTCTCTTTCATCCCCTCGAAACGCGAGCGCAGTTCGCGACGCATTGATTCGAGGTCCTCAGCGGTTGGAGGCGTCCAATGCACGACGAGCATCGGACTCTGTACCCTCCGTGAGGGTCCTGTGACGCTCGTCAGGGAGAGCGACACCTCAGCCGCGATCACGACGGGTCCCCGATGCGCGCGCAATCCCGAAAGCACCGCGTCGCGGAGCTCTGAAGCCACAAGGATGCTGTGCTCGGCGGGGTTGAACTCCTCCAAGTGCCGCACTTGCCGAGGCCCGCCTGCCGTCCAATACAGACGCCGGCCCGAATCGTTGAACACATCGATTCGACTAAAGCCGAAGGACGCAATCATCTCAGGCCAACTCTCGCCTCCCCGAACGAACTCAAAACCGACCCAACCGATATCCGCTGGCGACGCCTCCGATCGCACGCGCAAGCGAAAATCGACGTCCTCGAAAGTGCCAAGCTCAAGCGTACGCAAACGCGGACCAGTGTCCTGAGCGCCTGCTTGCGCGCACACAGACAGCAAGAGCACCCACCCAAGGCCCATCGTCGCGATAGAGATCATTCCCTCAGTCTAGCTCTAGCGCTTTCACTACCTTTTGGCCGCTGGCCGGGCTCTCACCTATGCGGCCAGAGCGCTACCAAGTCCCAGGAGCGCGCCCCAGGAGGTCCGCCAACCAATCCTGCGCAGCTACGTCGAGGAGCCCCAACACAGCCTCGACCGCCCCATCGCAGGCAGAGCATGGTGCCCATTTGGTGCCCAGAGCCGATACCTGCTGGTCTCATGAAACCGGCGCCTGATGTTGTTGGAGCCGGCAGCCGGAGTCGAACCGACGACCTACTGATTACAAGCATGTTGCCCTCCTGTGCATGGCTGTGCAATACCGTGCAGAAGCTGAGGTTTTATGGGGTTGATGTTGCATCGCAGTGCATTACGATGCAGGGTATTCCTCGTCGTTTGGACCCAATCTGGACCCAATTCCTTCGAAAGAATCCAGGAGCGGCCGTTCGTTGTGATGCCACTCCAGAAGCTCGACTTCGATCTCCATGAGCCACCACTTGATGACGTGAGGCTCCATTGCGCCTTGGGCCTTCCGCTCAAGGCGTTCCTTGAGCTTCGTCAACGCGTAGACCGCATCACCACTACTCATGGCCAATGCCCTCCATTCGATTCAGTGATCGCAAGCTTGCCTCCTTGAAGGCCACCGAGCGCATCGTCGACTACATGGACGAGGCCCTCGCTGGCTTCGGTCTTCGGGTGCTGCCCTCGGGCCGCAAGACCTTCTTCGTAAGGTACCGCATCCGTGCCAACCGTCGGCGCGACAAGATCGGGGAGTACGGATCGAAGCACCACCAGTTCTCCCTCGGCGAGGCTCGGAAGGAGGCGATGAAGGTTCTCGGAGCTGTCGCCCGCGGCCGCGATCCCCACCGAGACACCTCGCTCAGCGTGGGGGAAATGGCCGCAGCCTGGATGGAGGCCGTCAGCGGCGAGCTCAAGGACGGGGGGCGTGAGGACCGGCGCATCCTGAAGCACGACGTCCTCCCTCACTGGAGAGACATCCCGGCGAAGGAGATCAGCCGAGCCGACGTGCGCGACCTCATCCAGATCCCGTACGACCGCGGCGCTCCCACGATGTCGAACCGCCTGCGCGCTCTGATCTCCCGTCTCTGGAACTGGGGCCTCGAGCGCGACCTGGTCGACACCAACCCCACCGTCGGAGTCCGGAAGCTCGCGAAGGAGAGAGCCGGCCAGCGCGTCCTGACTCACTCCGAGATCCGCGATCTCTGGAAGGTGCTCGAGCTTGAGGGAGGATCGATGGCGGCCGTCTTTCAAGCGCTCCTCCTCACGGGGCAGAGGCCTATCGAAGTCCGCACCGCTGAGCTTCGGCAGATCGACGGTCACCGCTGGACGATTCCTGGCAGCGTGGCGAAGAACGGCATCGAGCATCGCGTCCACCTCAGCGACTTCGCGCTTGAGGTCTTCATCGAGAAGCCCGAACGGGAGCGAGGCGAGCGGTACGTCTTCCCGAGCTGGAAGAAGGCGGGTAGCTGCGTCTCCTCGATTAACAAGGCTTGCGGTCGGTACGTGGAGCTGAGCGGGCTCGACTGGTTCACTCCGCGTGACGTGCGCCGAACCTTCGTCACAGGCCTCGGCGAGCTCGGAATCGACCCTGTCGTGCGCGCCGCCTGCGTGAACCACTCGATCCCCACCGTCACGCATCGGAACTATGACCGGTGGCACTACGAGCCTCAGAAGAGGGAAGCGTTCGAGCTCTGGACCCGTCACGTTAGGGAACTCACTCTCCTCCGATGACCTCGCCGTCGACGAAGTCGCTTGCTGGCCCGAGAGCCAGGCGGTTCAAGTTGGGCATCTGGCCGGACGCGTAGGCCTGGCCGACCAGCGGAATGACGTGCTCGCCGAGAGTCCGGTTATCCGGCATCACGATGTGAGCCAGGAACTCCTGCTCGAAGGTCGAGATGTCGCGCTCAACGGACTCCAGCTTCGCCTTGATCGCCAGCAGCAGGGCGCGCCAGGAACTGCGAACGGCGGTGTCCCACTGCTTGCGAGCCGCCTCGGGCGTGCGCCGGCCGCGGCTGTGCCTCCAAAACTGTGGGTCGTCGCGCGATGGTAGAGGCATCACGAACCGGACGTATCGGTTCTCCATCGAGAACATGATCGCGGCGAGCTCTCGGCCTTCCTGCTTCTCGGTCATGTAGCTGAAGGAAGTGGCGCCGTACTTGTGAACCAGCGCGTCGATCTCCGCTCGCGACTTTTCTGCTGGGACTGTGGTGTTCTCTGCGTAGGCCATGTGTCTGGGTGTCCTTGTTTCGTTCGTGCGCCCGAATGGCGCTCCGTTGTTCTCCCGAGAGGGCCCGGGCTTGCGATGGGTGGCCGGATTCCAAGCGGCACCCACCCGGGCCTCTCGAGAACGTCGCGAGCGAGATGCGAGGGGAACTACCTTTCCCAGGTGCGCGGCGCTCAGACAGAAGCCGAACAACGGCGCACAACTTTCGGGATTTCCTACGCACCATCCGAGGTGAGCATTCAGGCGGCTGAGGAGCGGCTCCCGTGGGATGTGCTGCCCTGCCTGACCGCCGGCCCTTCTCGTATCTCTCTCGCAACGCAAACTCTCGATTCATTCGTCGATCGCAAAGGTGAGCTGCACCGGTCCTCGAAACTCCCGCAGGGCAGCCTCGACCCGCTCGCGCGTCATCCCGCCCACATTCGGCGGGCCCTCAGGCGCCCTCGATCCGCACCGGTGACGGCGGCGCCATTCGGCGCGCTGGCAAGCACGACAGCGGAGCTTCGCCCCACCTCGCCACTGCGGACCGCCTTTCGAGAACTCTTCCCTCGGGATCGGGTTCTCTCCCTCGTGGTGCTCGCCGAAGCAGTGCAGCAGTGAGCGCTCCGAGTGATCCGGTCTCACGTTGTTCAACTGTCGTCCTCCTCGTCCTGGTAGGGACTCACCGCCCAGAGGCACTGCGCCAGCATGCGCAGCACCCGCTCCGTCTCCGGATCTCTGCTCCTCTCCACCTCCTCGTGGGCCTCGCGGGAGAGAGGCACCAACGTGCTCCGGTCCCCTCCGCATCCGCCCATGCCCCGCCTCACCGTGTGGTGGGGGTCGCTCGGGCCCGGTGCGCCGGTCAGAGCGCAGGGCATCTGCCGAATCCACTCCGCGTGGCGCCCGAAGTTGCGCTTCTGCAACTTCTTCCGCCGCCGAGTGTTCACCGGGTTGATGCGGCTCGAGCGACGGAGGGGCGCCTTTCGACGGAGTGGGGTTCTCTTCACGACTCCGCCTCCTCTTCTGGAGGGCCTTTGTGGAACTCCTTCAGCGAAGAGATCACTGCAGGAATCTCGTCGCGACGCAGCCGCAACTTCTGATGGCTATCGAGGCTCGTACGGCCGGGCCGCTCAAGCTGGACGTGATCGTCGTCCCACAGCCGAATGCTCAGGCTGCCCGGCTTGAGGTACGAGAAGAACGACCACTCCACTTTTCTGCTCCAGCTCACCCCTCACCTCCCGGCTCTGGCATGCGGCCGATGCGGTTGAATGCGCAGGTTGCTT
>JBCCLJ010000118.1:0-21446 GCA_039026915.1 Acidobacteriota bacterium | reverse complement strand
GACGTGCGCATCGACTTGACCTCGCCGTGCGTCTCGTCGAGCTCCTTGAGGGCGCCGCAGCCCAGGAGCTCGTCGCCCTGCCAGGCCGTCCAGAAGGTGATCTCGGGCACGCGCAGCGAGTCGAGGTCGAGCGCGTGCACGCTCTCTGGTGGAGAGACCTCGTACATATGGTCGAGGTGCTCCTGGAGGAGTTGAGCGATCTCCGGGCCGCGGAGGTCGTCGACGCGGACAAGCATCGGTGCGCTGCTCAAAGCGGCCAGAGCCAGGCTACGGCCGACAGTGCCAGGACCGAAGCGAGCCAGAGCAGCGCAAGGCGATGTGGCGAACGCGGAGGGGTTCCTCCGGCCGCAGCTTCCGACGGGCTGGCGGGGAGGCCGCGTCCCCGAGCCCAGTCGTTGAAGCCGCGCACGGCGTCTTCAAAGTCCATGTTCATGTCATACGGCAAGAAGAAGTTCCGCGCGCCTCCCTCTTCTGTAAGGCAGCAGAACTTCAAGAATCGCTCTCGGGGTTCCTGCGGATTCTTGCCATGCCAGTAGGCCACGACTTTGACCACGCTCTTCCGCGGCAAGACGAGGCAGCGTTTTCCCCGGTACATCGGTTCCGGGGTTCGAGCGACCAGAATGTCTGGGCTGACGGCCACCCCGAAGCGATGCAGCCCGCGCTGCCTCAGCCGACGTTCCTCCAGCGCCCAACCCCATCCGAGGAGGTCGTAGTAGACCCTCGCCGTCAGGACGGCGAGACAGGACAGCAGGACGAGCGTCAACGGGGTGTGGTCGAAGAGTGCTCGGAGGGCCTCGAGATTCTTGCGCCCTTCCCGCACGATGCCGGGAAGTAAGAGGAGCAAGAGCAGGCCGAGGCCGCCGGCTGTCAGCGCTCGTCGTCTCACTCCTAGCGCCCAGCCAAAGACTGTGACCGGGGTTCGGGCGTAGTGGTCGACGGGGTGTCCGGCGACGATGGCTCCCGTCACGAAGCCCGAGTGCCAAGGCTCCGGCAGCTCGTCGAAGGTGCACCAGCCGAGGCTCACCATTCGAACACTTCGCCCCAGCTCATCGAAACGACCCGGCTCACCTGACAGAGCGGCCGGCCGCTCTCTTCGGCCCAGCTGTTGAACGCCTCCTGCACGCGGTAGAGATCCGCCTTGCCCGTCGGGTTCTTGGCGACGATGCCCTCGTTCACGAGGTAGTCGACGATGTCGTTGGAGAGGATGAACGTGTCCTTGCCGACGGTGCGCAGGAACATCGGTCCGGTGTTGCCGCCGAGGCGGCTGCCATGCTTCTTCAGGTGAAGCCACAGTCCGACGACGTCGTCGCTCGGCCAGCGCGCGATGAACTTGGCGAAGCTGCCGTGTTCCTTGGCCTCGCTCAGCACGAAGCGGGCGTTGTCACGCACGCTCTCGATCTTCTTGCCGTTGCGGATGATGCGTTGGTCTTCCTTCAGCCGATCGAGCTGCCTCTCGCCGAACTTCGCAACCTTGGCCGGATCGAAGTCGCGGAACGCCGCTTCGAAGCCCGGCCACTTGGCTTCGACGACGCGCCACACGAAGCCCGAACGGAAGATGCAGCGCGCCATCGCCGAAAGGAAGCGGTCGTCGCCGAGACGCTGCAGCGAGCGTGAGCTCTTCGGTTTGGACAGTTGGTCGTCGACCGCGTCTTCGCCGCCGTGCCGAATCACTGCGCGGGCGTAGATCTGCTCGAACTCTTCCATCAGTCGCTAGCTCCCTTCGAGCTTCTGCTGCAGTCGGTTCATGCCGGCGATCCAGCGATCGGGGTCGGTCGTCTTGCCTTCCATCCACTGCTGCGCGATGTCGTCGGTGGTGATGAGAAAGCGCTCTTCGGCGAGCGCCTCGGTGACCATCGTGGCGACGTCTTCCGGCTCTTTGACGTCGCCCGCGGCGTTCTTGGCCCAGTCGCTATCGGTGTCACCGAGCATCGGCGTGCGCACGCCGAGCGGCGTCAGGCACGAAACGCCGATGCCGCGGTGCTTGTAGGTGAAGGCGAGCCACTCGGCGAGTCCGACGACGGCGTGCTTCGTCACCGCGTAGGGAACGTTCAGGTGAGTCGACAGGATGCCCGCCATCGACGCGGTGTGCAGGAGGTAGCCTTCGCCGCGCTCGAGCATGCCGGGAAGCACGGCCTTCACCGCGTGCACGTGCGCCATGAGATTGACGTCCCACTGCATCTGCCAGACGTCGAGGTCGTCGTCGAGGACGTCGGATCCGGTCGCGATGCCGGCGTTGGAGCAGAAAAGGTCGATCGGGCCGAAGGCCTCCTCGCTCTTGTGAACCAGCTCTTCGACCTGCTCCTTCTGGCCGACATCGCAAGCGACGGCGAGGCCGCCGACGGCGTTCGCGACCTGGTGCGCCGCGTCTTCTTGAAGATCTGCGACGACGACCCCGCGGGCTCCATCGGCGGCGAAACGCTCACAGAGAGCTTTGCCGATGCCGCTGGCTCCTCCGGTGACGACGACGTGGCGATCTTTGATCTGCATGCTGGCTCCTCTTGCTCGGCGTAGCGTACTGGACGAGAGGCCGACCGAACGCAGTGCAACTCGACACTCCTGTGGCCGTAACACAGGGGCGGCTTCCTGTGCTGTCACCACAGGAGCAGCCATCGGAGGGAGCGACATATGAGTGCGAAGAAGTTGGATCTGCTGCAGGGCACGCTCGACGTGCTGGTGCTCAAGACGTTGGAGACCATGGGCTCGATGCACGGCTACGGCATCGCTCGCCGTATCGAGCAGGTCAGCGGACAGCAGGTGATGCTCAACCAGGGAACGATCTATGCGGCTCTGGTGCGCCTGCAGCAGAAGAGCTGGATCTCGGCGAAGTGGGGCACCTCAGAGAGCAACCGCAGAGCGAAGTTCTACTCGATCACGCGCAAAGGGCGGCGCCAGCTCGCTCAGGAGACGGAAGACTGGAACCGTCTCGCCGACGTCATGGCGCGAGTCCTCTCGGCCAGTGGGGACCAGGCGTGAGCGAGTTGCTCAACCGGCTCAGGGCGATCGTAGACCCCGGCCACCGCGACCGCGAACTGCAGGCCGAGCTCGAGTCGCACCTCGAGATGGCGATGGAGGACTACGTCGAGCGCGGCCTCGATCCAGAGGAGGCGCGTCGCCGTGCCCGAGCCGATCTCGGCTCCACGACCGGAGCGACTCAGCTGCATCGAGAAGCGCGTGGCCTCCCTTCCCTGGAGACGCTGTGGAGCGATCTCCGCCTCGGGCTGCGCTCGCTGCGGCGCGACCCCGGGATCAGTCTCTTCGCCGTCTTGATCGTCGGTCTCGGCGTCGCGGCGACGACGACCGTCTTCAGCGTCGCGGATGCGCTGCTGCTGCGTCCGCTGCCTTTCCATGCTCCCGAGCGGCTCGCCTGGGTCGCCAACGGCGACTCGAGCAACCTGTCGTCGCAGACGGTGCAGGTGAACAACCTGCTCGATTTTCGCGAGCGCATGACGTCATTCGATGACGTCGCAGGTTTCTTTGCCTTCTACGGCGACGGCGATGTGCGCTTCGGCGGCGTCGACGAACCCGAGCGCCTGACGGGCGTGCCGGTGACGCCAAACTTCTTCGGTCTCCTGGGAGTCTTGCCGCTGCACGGCCGCACCTTCGAGGATCGCGACAGTCGTACCGATGTGGTGCTGCTGTCCCACGACTTCTGGATCCGCCGCTTCGGAGCCAGCGCGGAGATCGTCGGTGAATCGGTCATTCTGGACGGCCGCGCCCGCGAGATCCTCGGAGTCCTTCCTGAGGCGTTCGACTTCAGCTCGACCTTCACGCCGGGGAAGGCTGCGGACTTCTTCACTGCCTACGCGCTCGACGAGGCGCACAACCGACAGGGCAACACGCTCGCGCTGATCGGGCGTCTGTCAAACGGCGCCACGATCCAGCAGGCTCGCGACGAGGCCCGTGGCGTCGGGGAGCAGATCGACGAACTCGTGAGCGACGATCGCAACGAGTTCGATCCGCGCATTACGCCGCTGCGCGAGCGCGTCAGCGGTGGAGTGCGCCAGGCGCTCTGGCTCCTCGGCGGGGCTGTATCGCTCCTGATGCTGATCGTCTGCGCCAATTTGTCGAACCTTCTTCTGGCGCGCGCACAGGGTCGCCAGCGCGAGATGGCCGTGCACATGGCTCTCGGTGCGGCGCGTCGAAGGCTCTTGCGGCGGCTGCTCGTCGAGAGCCTCCTCCTTTCATCGTTCGGCGCGCTCGTCGGCGTCGGTCTGGCGTCCCTCTGTACGAGGGCGCTGGCGACGATCGAGGGGACGGAAGTGCCGCTTCTCGGCGACGTTCGCCTCGATGGAACGGCCCTCCTCTTCTCGGTCGGACTGGCGACGGTGACCGGCGTCCTTTTCGGTCTGCTGCCGGCTCTGCTCACTTCGGCGACGTCGCCGGCCAGAGCGCTCAGCGACGGCGGACGCAGTCTGACGACCCAGCGCGCGGGAGGGCGGCTGCGGTCTGCGCTCGTCGTCGGTGAGATCGCTCTCGCCTGCATTCTGCTGACCGCTGTCGGACTCATGGTTCGTAGCCTGGTGGCGGTGCTCGACGTCGAGCCCGGTTTTCGCACGCAGGGCGTCCTGACTCTGCGCGTCGATCCGGCCCGCGTCGAAGGGGAGCAGTCGACGGTCGAAGATCGCCTGCGGTACTTCGATCGACTCCTCGCCGGCGTGCGCTCGCTGCCCGGTGTGACCTCGGCGAGCCTCACGGACGCGCTGCCGCTGGGGGACAACTTCGGTTGGCGCACCTGGAACCTGCGCCGCGTCGGTGCTCCGGACGAGGAGACGATCTTCCCGAAGATTCGCCTCGTCGAAGAGGAGTACCTGGCGACGATGGGACTGAAACTCTCGTCGGGACGCTTCTTCACTTCTTCGGATCAGGCCGAATCGCAGGGAGTCGCGGTGATCAACCGGGTCGCTGCCGAGCGCCTGTGGGGTGACCGAGACCCGGTCGGACAGACGGTGCAGACGAGCGGCCGAGAGTACCGGGTCGTGGGCGTCGTCGGTGAAGCCCGCTACTTCGATCTCGAGAAGGCCACGGGTCCCGAGCTCTACCTGAGCCTTCGCCAGCTGCCCTGGTACAGCACGGTGGATCTCGTAGCACAGACGGAGGGCCCCGCGGCGGCCCTCGCGCCCGCGCTGCGCCGTCGCCTGCGCGAGATCGCTCCCGATCTGCCGACCGCCGGCATTCAGACGATGGAAGGCCTGGTCCGGCGCTCGACCTTCTCGCGCCGCTCGGTCGTCGTGCTGCTCGCGGGTTTCGCGGCGTTCGGGCTGCTGCTCGCCGCGCTCGGCGTCTATGCCGTGATCTCTTACTCGGTCGGGCAGCGCCGGCAGGAGCTCGGCGTGCGCATGGCCTTCGGTGCGACGGCGGGCCAGCTGCGCAGGAACGTCGTGGCAGAGACGCTGCGTCCGGCGCTGATCGGCACGGCGCTGGGTCTTCTGGGGTCGGTGGCTTTGGCTCGAGGTCTGCGCGGCATGCTCTACGGCGTTTCAGCGGCGGATCCCGTGACCTACGGGACGGCCGTGATCCTGCTGCTGAGCGCCGCGACTCTCGCTGCTTACCTTCCGGCGCGACGCACGTCCCGACTGAACGTCGTCGAGGCTCTGCGGGTCGACTGATTTGCGCGTCGATGGAGCTGGACGCCGACCGGGCGGTCACGGCACTTCGAAGGGCAGCACGGACGGAGCGTCGACCGGTGGTTTCTCGTCGGTGAGAGCGCGGTCGAAGAGGCTTCCGGGTCGGTTGCCGGCCAGGTCCTCGATCTGCGGCTCGACGACGATCTCGTATCTTCCCGGAAGCCACGGCGTTTCTGGAGCGAAGGTCCAGCGACGGCCCGCGACCTGCGGTGTGCCGACGACGGGATCACCGGCGTATCGCACCGTGATCAGGCGTTGTGCGAGCGCCACGTCGATGCGCTCGTCGAACGCGAGGGCGAGTGCTTCGCCGGCGTCGCCCGGAGGCGTGATGTGCCACTGCAGCGGATCCGGGGAAGACCGATCGTCACCGACGACCTGGTATGTCGTCGCGTGCTCGGAGAGCACGCCGCCGCTCGCTGACTGCAGCCCCGCGAGGCGCAGCGTCACCTCGGTGTTCTCTCGAAGCGCGGGACCCTGGGCCCGTCGAGGGCCGACGCCGCGTTTGATGCGTCCCGGGTGCAGAAACAGCGTCAGCCGCCGAGAGCTCTCGTCCCAGAGCCCTTCGGGGATCGCGACGAAGGCGTCGCTGATCGGTTGCCCCGACTCGAGGAGCTCGACCCCGCGGTCGACTCCACGCTGCCGCATGGGCCGATCGAAGGTCACATAGAGGCGCAGGAGGTTGGCGGGCACGGGACCCGATGCCGGCCAGACGGAGACGACGCGGGGCGGGGCGTCGTCCGGTTTCGATGTCGGCTCGCGCGCAGCCGTTCGCGGTTCGCCTTCGAGTCCGAGAGCGCCAGGATCGAGGCAGGCGGTGTAGCCGAGATCGTTGCGCCACGGCGCGCGGGGCTCGAAGACCAGCGCCGCACCTTCCCGGTGGACCGTGCCCAACAGAGGGGGCTGTGAGTCGCTCGGCTGACAGGTGCCCGGTGCGAGGTCAGGCTCGCCGACGAAGACCCTGAGAGCGTCAACCGAACGAGCGTCGTTCGGCGCATTCTCGCCGCGCACCGGCGCCGCGACGAAGGCCGCGCGCTCGGCGTCGAAGTCGAGCCGAAGCTCGGCCGCGTCGTCGGCGCACGAACCGCACAGCAGCGCCGCGGCGAGCACTGCTCGCCGGGCGCGGCTCGCGTTCATCCGCGCGACGTCAGATCCGCCGCAGCGGTGCCGCCGCCAGATCGAGATGACCGTTGGGCATCCTCTGCAGCAGGACGAGGAAGTCGTTGCCGATGAGGTCGAGCTGCTGCACGCCCGTGCCCGAGCGCTTGAGGTGCTTGACGCCGGCCGCGTACTGCGACGGTTGCTCGATGATCTCGCCGTCGAAGCCGGCGATGTCCTTCGTATCGACGACGATCAGCGGCAGGTTGCTGTTGGCGATGATCACACGGTCGCTCGTCTCGCCTTTCGCGACCACCATGTCGAGCGGGTAGTTGCCCGAACCGAACTCGGCGATCGTGCGCCCGCGCAGATGGCCCTGGGTCTCGAGATCCTTGACCTTGAAGAGCGAGAGGGGCGTGCACAGATAGGCCGCGAAGATGTGCTGCTCGCCCTCGAGGTCGTAAGGCACGAAAGTGCGGATCGGTGCGTGCGTCTCATAGGCGCCGTGAGCGCCGTGGTAGATCTCGAGCGTCGTCGCGCTGGTGCCGTCGGCGAAGGGCAGCGGCACGCGCCAGAGGGCGGAGGCGAACTCTTCGTTCGACAGGCCGGCGACGAAGAGCGTGCCCTGGGTGTAGGCGATGTCGGTGATCGTGTCGGTGCGCAGGCTCAGCTCTTTCATGAACGAGTGCTTCTTGTCGGTCGCCACCGGGTTCGGCAGCTCGACGCGGGCGTAGCGCACGTCGGCGAGTGAGAACTCGCCGATGCTGCCGTCGCTCGAGACCGTGAGCAGGTAGTTGGCGTCGGCGACGTGATTGGGTAGCTCCCAGCGCGACTTCCAATCGCCTCGACCGGTCGAAACCGAGAGGAAGATCTCCTGACTGACCGGGTGTACGGCGAGATCGTGAATCATCACCTCGGCGGGCTTGGCGCCGATGCGGGCGGCGATCTTCGTCTCGAGATCGCTGACGGCCGGAGGCTTCGATTCGGCCGGCGCGTCGCCCGTCGTCTCGATGGCGTAGACCGCACCGGCCTTGCTGTCGCCGAGAAAGAGAGTGCCGTCGGGCGCGAAAGCGAGGACGCTGATCGACAGCGGCTCGACGGTGCCGCGCTGGGGCAGCGGATCGTCGGCCGGTGCGGCGGCGAAGCCGGTGAGCAGGAGTGCACAGAGGGCACCGAAAGCGGAGAGTGCGACGGTTCGTTTCACGGAAGGCCTCCTCACGGTGAAGCAGTGGTTCGTTCTGAGCTTAAGGGGTGCCGCGACGGCGGCGCGACTTGCGGGACGAATCGTGCCGCCGCGAGCTTCAGGCGCGCGAGCGCTTGGCCATGCGGCGAAAGGCGCCCCGCATCAGGAAGGCGGTGGCGCGTCCGAAGAAGCCGAGCTTCGGGCTGTTGCGGGCCCCCTCGAAGTGATCGAGGCCGAGCTCGTTGCGCAGGTCCTCGGTCACCTGCAGCGCCGCGCTGTCGAGCGGGATGCCGGTGCCGTCGGCGATGCGCACCATGCGCTGGAAGTTGGCGGCGACGGCCATCGAGTCGACGAGCTGCTCGGCACCCATCGCTTCGAGGATCTCCCGTCGGATCCGTGCGAGAGCCTCCTCGTCGCGGCCGACGAGCGCCTCGGCGAGCCGCACCAGCAGGGCGCTGTGAGGAACGCCGCTGTCGTCGCCGTCCGAGCCGTCGACGATCGCCGACAGCTCGTACTTCTCATCGTGAGCCTGGCCGCTCGCACGGAGCATGGCCGCGTGCGATGACGTTCAGTAGAAGCACTCGTTCAGCGACGATACGCGTCCGGCGACGAGCTCCATCTGGGCACGGCTGATCGACCGCGTGTTCTGGCCGAACTTCATGACGTCGGGCGCACTGAGGTATTGGGACGCCGAGAGGTCGTTCAGGGCCCGCACCTCTGCCGGAACCAGACTCAGGGCGCGAATGACGTTGCCGGTACGCGGCGCGTTGCCATAGAGGTCCGCGTCTTCCGGGTCGAGCCGCTTGGGCTGCACCATGGGAACCCAGGCGCCTTCCATGGCGGCGCCGCTCGGTCGTTTTCGCGACGGCTCGCCCTCGACGGCCTCGGGAAGCGGCAGCAGCTCCTCGCCCATGCCGTAGTGGAAGGCGTCGACGGAGACGATCTGCGTGACGACGCCGATGAGCTCGACGTACTGCTCGAGGGTGAAGTCTCCCGCGTCGATGCGATCCTTCAGGAGCTTCTCGGAGAGGCGCGCCGGGTCGGTCACCAGGCGATGCACCAGGTCGATCGTCCCTTCCGTCAGCGGTCGCGGCTCGGACGCCGACGAGTAGTGCTCACCGTCGACGGCGAAGGGCGTGAGCGCTGCCTTGCGTCGCTTGTTGAGCTCGCAGTGCCAAGCATCGCGCGCGGTCTCGGCGATCGCCCGGCGCTCGGCGCCCGTCCACCAGGTGCCCGGCTCGGCGATGCGCTCGAGAGCGCGGTGGTGGGCAGCGATTAGATCTTCGCGCGGCGAGACGGTCTGCATGTCGGTCCTACTCCCGTTGCGATGTGCGGTGACTCAAGGTCTGACTACGTTTCCTGCGGCTCGAAGTTCCTGTTGCCGGAGAACGGCCGCGCCCCGGCGAGAGGCGAGGGCTGACTCGTCGGAGCCGTGGGCCGAACTGCTGGGAACGAAGGTCGAGTTTCATCGTACATTGAAGGGAAGCAGTGCAGTTCGGTTGGATCCACGGGTTCTTTGGGCTTCGTTGGGCCGGAGAGAGGGAGAACTTCGATGTTTGGGGACATTCGCCACGCGTTTCGTGTCTTTCGCCAGTCACCCGGTTGGACGGCCGTCGTCCTCGTCTCGCTCGCGGTAGGGCTAGGAGCGAACACGGCTTTCTTCAGCGCTGTCAACGAAGCGCTCTTGAGATCGGTCGCGGTCGAGAGTCCCGAGGACCTCGTGCGCTTCACCTGGTCGGGCGAGAACGACCTCGGGAGAAGCCAGAGTGAGTACGGCTTTCTCGCCGACACGGTGGCCGGCGAAAGGCGGGGAGCAACTTTCTCCCTGCCGCTCTTCGAAGCTTTGAAGGAGAGCGCCGAGACGCTCGACGGCCTGTTCGCCTGCGCTCCGTTCCGGCAGCAGAACGTGACCTACGCAGGCAACTCCGAAGTCGCATCGGTCTTCGTCGCTTCGGGCGACTACTTCGACGTCCTCGGCGTCGAGGCGCATCGGGGCCGGCTCATCGGCCCTGAAGACGACGATCCAGCGGCACCGCCGGCGGTCATGCTCTCCTACGGCTACTGGCAGAGCCGCTTCGGCGGCGAGGAAGTGCTGGGCGAGTCACTGCAGGTGGGACGAATCGCCGCGACGATCGTCGGCGTTCTTCCGGCCGACTACAGCGGCATCCAGAACCCCGGTGCTTCTGCGGAAGATCTTCACCTACCGCTCTCACTCAGTCAGGCGATGGGCGGATCGGAACTCTTGGACGCGACCTACTTTTGGGTCCAGATCATGGGTCGGCTCGCGCCGGGAGCGACGGCCGAGCAGGTGGCAGGCAACCTTCAGGGCCCCTTTGCGGCGACCTCCTCCGATGCGATCGTCTCTTACGTCGAAGGTCTGACGGAGGAGCAGGCGGCGCGCTCTTACAACCAGGACTTGGGCGCGGTTCCTCGACTCCTTGTCGATTCGGGAGCACGCGGCGTCTACGACCCGAGTCCCAACGTGGCGCGCGACGCCAGCATTCTCGCCGTCATCGTCTGCCTGGTCTTGCTGATCGTCTGCGCGAACGTCGCCAACCTGCTGCTGTCGCGCTCGAGCAGTCGGCGACACGAGCTTTCGGTGCGCCAGTCCTTCGGCGCATCGCGCGGGCGACTCGTGCGTCAACTGCTTGTCGAGAGCACGATTCTCTCGCTCTTCGGCGGGGCCCTGGGGCTCCTCTTGGCCCTTTGGGCGCGACAGCTCCTGCCCTTCGCCAGTGGAGCGGAGTTCGACGCTTCGGTCTTTGGATTCGCCTTCGGACTGAGCCTGCTCACGGGTGTCTTCTTCAGCATCGTGCCGTCGCTTCGCTCGACGGGCGGTGACCTCGCCTCGTCTCTCCAGGAAGGAGGCCGTACGGTCAAAGGGTCGAAGCGCGTGCTCGGGCGGATGCTGCTCGTCGCCCAAGTGGCGATCGCTGTCGTCCTGGTCGTCGGTGCGTTGCTCTTCTTGACGACGCTGCGCAACCTGCGCGCCGTCGATGTGGGATTTGATCCCAGCAACCTCATGCTGGTCCGTGTTGATCCGGGACTTGTCTACGAGGATGAGGATCAGATCGAGCGAACGCATGCCGCCATGGTCGAGCGAGTGGCGGCGGTGGCCGGCGTCGAGAGAGTGAGTCTCGCGCGGTCCGCGTTTCTCTCCGGCAGCACCAGCACCCGCACGATGCATCGCCCGGAGATGGAAGGCACCGAGGGCACGCCGGTGCACATCATGACCGTAGCCCCAGAGTTCTTCGCAACGCTTCGCATCCCGCTTCTTGCGGGTCGCGACTTCTTGGCGACGGATACCGACGAGACACCGGACGTTGCTGTCGTCAACGCGACCGCCGCTCGGGAGTTCTTCAGCGATCGCGCGCTGGGCGAGCGTTTCGGGTGGAGAGCCGAAGAGCGCACTGGGATCGAGGTGATCGGCGTCGTTGGAGACGTCAAGTACGCGGCGATGCGAGACGCGGCACCGCCGACGATCTTCGTGCCCTACGCGCAGGGCCGGATCGGGCGCAGCATGATCCTGCAGATGCGCACGGCGACGGATCCAACGGCGCTCATCGAGCCGGTGCGCGCTGCGCTGCGCGAGGTCGATCCAGCGGTTCCGATTCTGAACGTCTCGACACAGTCGGAAGAGATCGCCCAGCAGCTGAGCCAGGAGCGCTTCTTCGCGATGGCCTACGCGGCCTTTGGAGCTGCAGCGCTTCTTCTGGCGGCGATCGGTCTCTTTGGCGTGGCGTCGTACGGCGTTGCCGAGCGTCGTCAGGAGATCGGCGTGCGCTGCGCCCTGGGTGCCACGCGTTCGGACGTCATGCGCCTCGTCGTCGGTGAGTCCATGACTCTCGTCGCCGTCGGTTTGGGCCTTGGCGTCGTCGGCTCGCTTTCTGCGGCGCGTCTTTTGGGGGCCCTGCTCTTCGAGGTGAGCGTCGGTGCGCCGGCGCCGCTCTTGGCTGCGGCGCTCCTGCTGGTGGCCGTCTGCGGCCTTGCCGCTTATCTGCCGGCGCGCCGGGCCGCGAGTATCGACCCGGTGACCGCGCTGCAGCAGTCCTGAAGCGTCAGTCGGTCAGGCGCTCGGCGACCTCGCCGAGCACGACGTAGGCCTGCGCGAACTCGGGAGGAAAGCGCTTCGGTCGCCCGCTGCTGATTTCGATGCACACGTAGTCGATCTCGCCGCGCAGCAGCGTCTGGCCGTCCGCCCTCTGAATCTGGAAGCGCCGCGTCGCGCGCAGCCGCCCGTCCGCGGCGACGATCCAGTTGCCGCCGCGCAGCGCGTCACCGAGGCGTGCCGGAGCCAAGTACTCGAGACGTACGCCGCGCACCGCCATCGCCCGGTCGAGTCGGTTCCACTCGGACCAGCCGACACCGACGGTCTCTGCGTGCTGCCAGGCAATCTGCTCGCACCACTGCAGGTAGACCGTGTTGTTGACGTGGCCCAGTCGGTCGACATCGCCCGCTTCCGGCTGCAGCTCGATGACGAAGGCGCCGGGCAGATCCCAGGTGATCTCGTTCACTCTTCGTTGCCTTCGATCATGTTGAGGTCGATCGGACCGGCGTGAGCACCGCGCATGATCATCAGGACCTGACCGATGATGCGGTTCTGGACCTCGCGCCGCTCGTCCGCCGAGAGATCGATCGCCGCGGCGCCCTGGTTGAAGGCGACCGTCACCATCGCCTCGGCGGCGAGGTCGACGTTGTAGATCGGCCGGTTCGTCGCTTCAGCGGCGAGCACCAGGTCGCTGGCAAGATCGTCGGTGAAGCGCTGGATCTCCTTGGCGATCGCCCGCCGAAAGGTCGGCGTGCTGCCAGCACCTTCGCCGAGGAGCAGGCGAAAGAGGTTCGGATTGGCGTCTGCCAAGGACATGAAGCAGACGATGCTGTTGCGCACGACGTTCTGTCCGCCGGCGAGGGCGATGCTCCGACGAGCCTGTCGAATGAGCTGTCGCAGTGAAAGACCGATCTCGTCGACCAGCGAGAGTCCGAGCTCTTCCATGTCGCTGAAGTGACGGTAGAAGGCGTTGGGCGCGATGCCGGCCTTGCGCGCGACGCTGCGCAGGCTGACGCTCGAGAACCCGTTCTCGGCGCTGAGTTCCAGCGCCGCGTCGATGATGGCGCGGCGGGTCAGCTGCTTTTGCTCGTCGCGAGTTGGCATGGTGGTGAGACGCGGTGACGGAGTGGAAGTTGAATTCAGCGTACAGTTATACACTGAAAGTGAGACGTCTCGCGAAAGATCAACTCTTTTCCTTTTGCACTTCATGTTTCGGTAGGCAGTGGCTATAGTGCGCGAGTTGAGCTGCTCTCAGCGGCTCTCCGTCTGCGAGAACACTTGTCCACAGAACACACCGAGAAGCCCGGCGGAGGCCTGCGACCTTGACCGTGAAAGAGCCTCGCGCCGCGGCGCCCGAGCCCGCCTACCGCCCTGCCGATCTGGGCCGGGTCACAGAAACGCTCCGCGAAGCCGTCTGCATCGTGCAGGACGGCGCCACCGGGGCCCTCGGCGTATTGCCTGCTGCCCTTCAGGCCGACGCTCCGGCCGACGCGCCTTGGACCGTCATCGCTCAGCTTCCCGCGCTCTATCCGGAGTGGCTGGGCGACCGCTCGTTCACGGAGCTTCACGGCGTGCGTTTTCCCTACGTTGCGGGAGCGATGGCCAACGGCATCGCCAGTACCGAGCTCGTCTGCGCCATGGCCAACGCCGGCTTTCTTTCGTTCTTCGGAGCCGCCGGACTCGATCCGGGGCGCATCGAAGCGGCGATCGACACGATCGAAGCTCGAGTCGGCTCCGCGAGCTGGGGCTCGAATCTGATTCACTCGCCGAACGAGCCCGACCTCGAAGCGGCCGTGGCTGATCTCTACGTGCGCCGCGGCGTGCGCCGCGTCTCGGCGGCGGCCTACATGAGTCTGACGCCCTTCGTCGTGCAGTACGCCTACCACGGCCTCAAGCGTGACGCGCAGGGTGCGGTGCAGCGGAAGAACCATCTCTTCGCCAAGATCTCGCGGCCCGAAGTTGCGCGTCGATTCATGGAGCCGGCGCCCGCCGAGATGCTGCAGGCGCTGGTTGCAGCCGGCAAGCTGACGGCGGCGGAGGCCGAGATCGGAGCGACGCTGCCCGTTGCGCAGGACTACACCGTCGAGTCGGATTCGGGGGGACATACCGACAACCGTCCGCTGACCGCTCTGCTGCCGACGATCGCCGCACTCCGCGACGACATCGTCGCGCAGCGTGGCGACGGCATTTCCCTCCGCCTCGGTGCGGCGGGCGGCCTCGGTACGCCGGCCGCCGTGGCCGCAGCCTTTTCCCTCGGCGCTGCCTACGTCGTCACCGGCTCGGTGAACCAGGGCTGCGTCGAGTCCGGACTGCACGAAGACGGCAAGAAGATGCTCGCCCAGGCAGGATTGGCTGACGTCGTCATGGCTCCCGCGGCCGACATGTTCGAGCTCGGCGTCGAGGTTCAGGTCCTGCAGCGCGGCACGCTCTTCGCCGCGCGCGCGCGCAAGCTGTATGAGCTCTACCGCGCGCACGATTCTCTCGAGGCCATCCCCGCCGACGAACGCCAGAAGCTTGAACGCGACGTCCTTCGGGCGACGGTCGAAGAGTCCTGGCAGAGCACGCGAGACTTCTGGATCGAGCGCGATCCGCGCGAGGCCGAGCGCGGCGACGCGGACGCGAAACACCGCATGGCCCTCGTCTTTCGCTCCTATCTCGGCCAGGCGAGCAAGTGGGCGATTCACGGCCTCGACGACCGTCGCGGCGACTACCAGATCTGGTGCGGTCCGGCGATGGGAGCCTTCAACGCGTGGGCCGCTGGCAGCTTCCTCGAGGAGCCGGCGCAGCGCTCCGTCGTTCAGGTCGCTCGCAACCTGATGGAAGGCGCGGCCCAGATCACACGCGCCCAGCAGCTCCGGGTCGTCGGCGTGCCGATGCCGGCTTCCGCCTTCGATGTCGAACCGCGACTTCTCGCTTGAACTCTCAGACCTCCCTTCACTTCTTCGAGACAGAACCATGACGGATTCCAAGAAGAACGCCTCCGAGCAGGGCCGCGACATCGCCGTCGTCGGCGTCAGCGCCCTCTTTCCCGGCTCGCTCGACGCCACCGGCTTCTGGCGCGACATTCTCGAAGGCAACGATCTGATCACCGACGTACCGGCGAGCCACTGGCTGCTCGAGGACTACTACGACGCCGATCCTTCGGTGCCGGACAAGACCTATGCGAATCGCGGTGCCTTCCTGCCCGACGTGGAGTTCGATGCGATGCGCTGGGGCGTGCCGCCAAACATCCTGCCGGAGACGGACACCTCGCAGGTGCTGGCTCTGATCGTCGCTCAGCAAGTGCTCGAAGACGCCGCCAGAGGCCGCCTCGGCGAACAGCCGCGCGAGCGCATGTCGGTGATTCTCGGCGTGACCTCGGGGCAGGAGCTGCTGGGCTCGATGGTCAGCCGGCTGCAGCGTCCGGTGTGGTCGAAGGCCCTCCGCGAGAGCGGCGTACCGGAGAGCGAGGTCGAGCAGATCTGCGAGCGCATTGCCTCCCACTACACCGACTGGAATGAGAGCACCTTCCCGGGGCTGCTCGGCAACGTCGTCGCTGGGCGTATCGCCAACCGGCTCGATCTCGGCGGCACGAACTGCGTCACCGACGCGGCCTGCGCGTCGACCTTCTCGGCGCTTTCGATGGGCATCAACGAGCTGCTGCTCGGCGACTCGGACGTGGTCATTGCCGGCGGCGTCGACACGATGAACGACATCTTCATGTTCATGTGCTTCTCGAAGACGCCGGCTCTGTCGAAGACGGGAGACTGCCGGCCGTTCTCCGATCAAGCCGACGGCACGATGCTCGCCGAGGGCCTGAGCATGGTGGCGCTCAAGCGGCTCGAGGACGCCGAGCGCGACGGCGACCGCATCTACGCGGTCATCCACGGCCTGGCATCGTCCTCGGACGGTCGCTCGAAGAGCGTCTACGCGCCGGTCTCTGCGGGGCAGGCCAAGGCCCTGCGACGCACTTATGAGCGGGCCGGCTACGACCCGGGCACGGTCGAGCTCATGGAAGCGCACGGCACCGGCACGATCGCCGGCGACGCTGCCGAGTTCGCCGGTCTGCGCATGGCCTTCGAGGAGTCCGAGCGCGACGACAACCAGTGGTGCGCTCTGGGCTCGGTGAAGTCGCAGATCGGGCACGCCAAAGCGGCCGCCGGCGCTGCCGGTCTCTTCAAGACGGTCCTGGCGCTCAACCACGGCGTACTGCCGCCGACGATCAAAGTGGAGCGGCCGAATCCTGGCCTCGAGCTCGAGACGTCGCCCTTTCATCTGAGCACGCGGTCCCGCCCCTGGGTTCGCGATGCGAGCCACCCGCGGCGCGCTTCGGTCAGCTCCTTCGGCTTCGGCGGCTCGAACTTCCACGTGACGCTCGGCGAATACCTCCCGGAGAGCGGTGAGGGTGCGACCCGCGCGCCGCGGCTGCGCTCGACCGACAGCGAGCTGGTGGCGCTGCACGCCGCGTCGGGGCAGGATCTCGCGCGGCTCGCGCGCGAAGTCGCCGAGCGGGCCGGCGTCGCGGGCGCTCTCGCTTGGGAAGCCTGGCGCTCGGCGCAAGACTTCGACGCGACGGCAGGAGCGCGACTGCTCGTCGTCGCGACGAGCGAAGCCGACCTCGTCGTGAAGCTGACGCAGTCGGCCGAAGCAATCGACAAGGATCCGGGTACCGCCTTCGAGCGCCCCGACGGCGTGCGCTACGGAGTCGGCGACGCAGCCGAGGGCAGAGTCGCCTTCGTCTTCTCGGGCCAGGGCAGTCAGCAGATCGACATGGGCGGTGCGCTCGCCATGCACTTCAGTTCGGCGCTCGAGGTCTGGGATCGCGCGGCCGCGAACGAGTGGGAGCCGGGGCTGCGGCTGCACCACGTGGTCTATCCCCAGACCGCCTTCGACGACGCTTCGAAGTCGATGCTGAGAGAGCGGCTTTCGGCGACCGAGTGGGCGCAGCCCGCGATCGGCGTCACCAGCGCTTCGTATCTCGCCGTCCTGCGCGAGCTCGGCATCGAAGCAGAAGGCTACGCCGGTCACAGCTTCGGCGAGATCAGCGCACTGCACGCGGCCGGCTCGCTCAGCGAGGACGACTTCTTCCAGATCGCTCGCACCCGCGGCGAGCTGATGCGCGACGCCGCCTCGGTGCCCGGTGCGATGATTGCGCTGTCTCAGCCTCTCGAGAAGGTCGAAGAGCTGCTCGAGTCTCTCGGGCCGGACGTGGTCATCGCCAACCACAACTCGCCGCAGCAGGTCGTGCTCTCCGGTCCGACGAGCGCCATCGAAGCGGCCGAGCAGCAGCTCGCGGAGAAGGGCGTTGCCAGCAAGCGTTTACAGGTCGCGACCGCCTTCCACTCACCGGTCGTCGCTGCGGCGAGCGAAGAGCTCGGCACGGCGCTCAGCGCGACGAAGCTGCTTGCGCCGGGGCGTGCCGTCTACTCCAACACGACGGCTCGGCGCCACGCCGACGACCTCGACGAGCTGCGCACGACCGTCGCGCAGCAGCTGGCTTCGCCGGTGCGCTACGTCGACATGATCGAGACGATGTACGCGGACGGCTTCCGCACCTTCGTCGAAGTCGGACCGGGTTCCATTCAGACGGGTCTGATCGGTAGGATCCTCGGCGATCGGGATCATCGTGCCGTCGCAGTGGATCGCAAGGGCAAAGCCGGACTCTTCGGCTTCCTCGACGCCCTCGGCTCGCTGCTCTGCGAAGGACGTGCGCTCGATCTCACGGCACTCTGGCAGGGCTATGGCCCGCCCGAAGATCCTGCGGAGCGTCACCAGCCCAAGCTCACTATCGCCATCAACGGCTCGAACTACGGCAAGCCGTATCCTCCTCCGGGCGGCGCCGCCGATCTTCCTGCTCCCAACCCCGAGCGCCCGCCGCAGGCCGCGTTGCCTCCGGCCGCCGAGGAACCCACCCTCTCGAACATGACTGAATCCAACAAACCTCTTCCGCCTGCTGCCCCCGTCGCGCCGGCTGCCTCCGCCGCGCCGGCTGCCTCCGCCGCGCCGGCGACTCCCGTCGCAGCGCCGGTGGCTCCCGCTCTCAGCCAGCAGCTCCTCGACACGCAGCGTCAGACGGCAGAGACGCATTCGATGTACCTGCAGATGGTGGCGCAGAGCCACACGGCGTTCCTCCAGGCCATGGGCCAGGGTCTCGCCGTGCTGCAAGGTCAGCCGGCGACGGTTCCGGCGGGGCTCCCCGCTCCTACGCTGCAGACTCCCGCGATTCAGGCTCCGCCGGCTCGAGTCCCAGTTTCCCAAGTGCCAGCCTCCCAAGTGCCAGCCTCCCAAGTCCCAGCCTCCCAAGTGCCAGCGCCTCAGGTGCCCGCCCCCCAAGCTCTGGCTCCTCAGATCCCGGAGCCCCAGGTTCCTTCCCCCGAGGCCCAGACGCTCGCGGTCCAGGCGCCGCTGCCGCCGTCCCCTTCCGAGTCGGCACCCGCCTCACAGGCTGCGCCCCCGGCTCCGACCGCGCCCGTTGAGGCCGCCGCGCTCGGCGCAGCGCCGGGCGTCGACATGCGCGCTCTGATGCTCGAGGTCGTTTCGGAGAAGACGGGCTATCCGCAGGAAATGCTCGGCATGGAGATGGAGCTCGAGGCCGACCTGGGCATCGACTCGATCAAGCGCGTCGAGATCCTGTCCGAGGTTTCGGCGAAGGCGCCGGGCATGCCGGAGGTGGATACGTCGGTCATGGCGACGTTGGTGACGGTCGGTCAGGTCGTCGACTACATGGACGGGCTGCTCGGCGGCACGGGAGCCGCGAGCGCTGCGGGAGTCGCGCCTGCGATGACCGAGGCGCAGCCCTCGCCGGAACCTTCGGTGCCGAAGCAGCTGGGCCGTTTCGTCCTCGAGGCCGTCGAGCGTCCGCCGCTCGGAATGGCGCAGGAAGGTCTCTTCGGCCAGGGAGTGCTGTGGGTGACCAACGACGGCACCGGTCTCGCAGAGCAGCTCATCGAGCGCCTCTCGGCGCACGGCGTCGACGCCGTGCTCACGGACGCGACCTCGGCTCCGGTGAATCTTCGCGGCGTCATCGATCTGAGCGGACTGCGTGACGTGTCCTCCGAAGACGAAGCGATCTCCGTTGCTCGTCAGGCCTTCAAGACGGCTCGTTCCGCCGCGCAGCGCCTCGCGCACCTCGACGGCGAGTCGGGCCTCTACGTGACTGTGCAGGACACGGGCGGGCGCTTCGGTCTGACCGAGCACGGCCTCCATCGAGAGTGGTTGGCCGGTCTCGCCTCTCTGGCGCGCACCGCCGGCCTGGAGTGGCCGGGCGTCGCAGCGAAGGCCGTCGATCTGGAGCGCGGCTCGCGCCGTCCCGCTGAGCTCGCCGACGCTCTGATCGCGGAGCTCTTCGCCGGCGGACCCGAGACCGAGGTCGGACTGAGCGAGGACGGCGTGAGGTTCGCGCTCGTCGATCGTCTGCGGGAGGCGCCGAGTGGCGATCTCGCTCTGAGCCCCGGGCAGGTCGTCGTCGCCACGGGCGGAGCGCGCGGCGTCACCGCCGCGACGTTGGTCGAGCTGGCCGGTGCCGCCTCGCTCAAGTTCGCACTGCTGGGCCGCAGCGAGCTCGAAGAGGAGCCCTCCTGCTGCCACGGCGTCGACGGCGACGCGTCGCTCAAGAAGGCTCTCCTCGCCGACGCCCAGGCTCGCGGCGAAGCGCTGACGCCGGCCGATCTCGGCCGTCGCGTCGGCAAGCTCCTCGCAACGCGCGAGATCCACGAGACGCTGAAGGCCATTCAGTCCGCGGGCTCCGAAGCCTGTTACCTCTCGGCTGACGTCGCCGACCCCGACGCGCTCGACGCGGCGCTCGACGCCGTGCGTCAGCGCTGGGGAGGTATTCACGCCCTGGTCCACGGAGCCGGAGTGCTGGCCGACAAGGAGATCGAGCTCAAGTCGGACGACCAGTTCGACCGCGTCTTCGACACGAAGGTCGCGGGCCTGCGAGCTCTGCTCGACGCGACGAAGGCGGACGAGCTCAGCGCCCTGGTGCTCTTCTCGTCGGTGGCCGCACGCTGCGGCAACGTCGGTCAGAGCGACTACGCCATGGCCAACGAGACGCTGGGCAAGGTCGCGCACGCCGAGTCTCGGCGCCGCGGCGACCGCTGCGTCGTCAAGACGCTCGGTTGGGGACCCTGGGAGGGCGGCATGGTGACGCCGTCGCTCAAGGCTCACTTCGAGACGATGGGAGTGCCGCTGATTCCCCTCGCCGTCGGCGCGCGCATGCTCGTCGATGAGCTGCGTTCGTCACCGCGCCAAGAGGTGGAGCTGGTTCTCGGCGGCGAGCCGGTGCCGGCGGCCCTGGCGCCGCAGGACGCGCCGCGCACATCGCGTGTCGACGTCGTCGTCGGCAGGAGCTCGCACTCCTACCTGCGCGACCATGCGATCGAAGGCACGCCGGTGGTGCCCGTCGCCCTCGTCATCGAGTGGTTTGCGCGCGCCGCGGGCGCCTTCGCTCCGCATCTGAGCCTGCAGGCGCTGCACGACGTCGAAGTCGTGCGCGGTGTGTCACTGGCCGCCTTCGAGAGCGCGGACACACGCCTCGTCGTACGCTGCGAGCAGCTGAGCAACGGACAGGGACTCATCGCGGGCCTCGAGCTCAGTGACGGTGAAGGTCGCCTCCACTACCGGGCCAAGGCGGAGCTGGTCGAGAGCCCGGAGGCTCCGAGAACGGAGTCTGCGGAAGTCCTCGATCTCGAGGAGTGGGGCGCTCGAGCGGTCTACGCGACGGATGGCGTGCTCTTTCACGGCCCAGGGTTCCAGATGATCGAGCGCGTCGAGGGCATCTCCGACGGCGGCGTCATCGCGGATCTCCACGGTGTCGCCAAGACGACGTGGGGTGCGCACCCCGCGGCTCCGTGGCGCACCGATCCGGTCGCGCTCGACGGCGGCCTCCAGCTTGCTCTCCTCTGGGCCGATCGTGTGCTCGGTGGCGCAACGCTGCCGACCTCGATCGGTCGGGTCCAGTTCGGCGGCGTCGCTCCGTCGGTCGGTAGCCTGCGAGCGAGTCTGCGAGGCGTCAGTGCCGAGGGCTCGAAGACGGTCTCCGACGTCGACTTCGTCGACGAGAGTGGCGCGGTCGTGGCTCGAATGGAGGGTGTGGTCACGCACCTGCTGCCGTCGCGCGGCTCCGCCGTCGCGGGCGGCTGACCTTCCCGGTCTGTCGTCTTGCCTGCTTTCGAACCGATCGCCATCGTCGGGCGTGCATGCACGCTGCCCGGCGCGCTGTCGCCGAGCGAGCTGTGGCAGAACGTGCTCGAAGGGCGCGATCTCCTCGGTCCGGTCCCCGAGGGACGGTGGCGTGTCGACACCGCCCGGGTGCTCCGCGACGCGGGCTCTGCCGCTGAGGATGGCACCTGGTCGGATCGCGGGGGCTACGTGCGCAACTTCGACGACGTCTTCGATCCGGAAGGCTTCGCCGTCGAAGCGGCCGAGCTCGCCGGGCTGGACTCCGTCTTCCTCTGGACCCTGCACACGGCGCGCGCGGCTCTTCGCGATGCCGGCGCCTCGCAAACGGAGCGCTGTG